>JBAVXH010000333.1:0-4817 GCA_049698215.1 Xanthobacteraceae bacterium
GGGTGTCATAGAGGTCACTCCAATCCGGGTTCATGGAGTGAATGAGCCGCACCTTCCACGCGCGCGGCCAATGTTTGATCGTCTTCTCCCGTTGGATCGCTGTACGAATATCGTCGTGATGTTCGTAGTAGACCAGCATCTTCAATCCATACTGCTTCGTGAATCCGTCAATGACTCCCTCTCGGTGCTCATAAGCTCGTTTCGGCAGGACGCTGGTGACGCCCACATAGAGCGTGCCGTCGCGTCGATTGGTCATGATGTAGACCCAGCCGCCTGCCATGACTGAAAGTAAGCAAGACGTGGATGCCCGGGACAAGCCCGGGCATGACGGAGCAAATAACTGAAGCGAAAAACTACCCCCGCGGGAGCGGCTCACCATTGTCGAGGCGGTCGGCGATCACGCGAAGGGCGAGTGCTTGGGCGCGGGCGCGCGCCATTGTATCGCTCTCACCGTAAGCCAGCACGCCCGGAAGCGCCGGCACTTCAGCGATCCAGCGCCCGTCCTCTTCGCGCTCCGTCTCGATCTTGAGCATCGCGTCCTATCTATACCCCGGCTCCTGGTTGGGCAACGCGTCTAGAGTACGCCCGTTAACGGCGGGGCTCTTTTTTCCGGGGGCGGGTCCGCGGAGGCTGTCATCGCGAAGGGCGGGAGCGGAGGATTCAGACACAGCCTATTGCGAGCGCCCCGTTTACTGGATACCCCGCTTTCGCGGGGTATGACGAGTGAGAGGCCCTCGCGATTCCCAACGAGCCCACCCATGCACGACATCAAATGGATTCGCGAAAACCCGGGAGCCTTCGACGCCGGCCTCCAACGCCGCGGGCTGGAGGCTGAGTCTGCGAAGCTGCTCGCGCTCGACGAGACCCGGCGGCAGGCGATCCACAAGGCTGAAGCTGCGCAGGCGCGCCGCAATGCGGCCTCGAAGGAGATCGGCGCCGCGAAGAAGAATAAGGACGAGACCGCGGCGCAGACGCTGATGGCCGAGGTCGCGCAACTGAAGGACGCGATCCCGGCGCTGGAGGCAGAGGAAAAGAAATTCTCGAAAGAATTGGACGACGTCCTCGCGGCGATTCCAAATCTACCAGCAGCCGAGGTGCCGGACGGCAAGGATGAGCACGACAATGTCGAGCACCATCACTTCGGTGCCAAACGAAACTATCCATTTGCGCCGAAGCAGCATTTCGAACTCGGTGAAGAGCTGCGGCAGATGGATTTCGAGACCGCCGCGAAGCTCTCGGGCGCGCGCTTCACCGTGCTCAAGAGCGGGCTCGCCAGGATGGAGCGCGCGCTTGGGCAATTGTTCATCGACGTTCACACGAGCGAACACGGCTACACCGAGATCGCGCCGCCGCTGCTGGTGCGTGATGATGTGATGTTTGGCACGACACAGTTGCCGAAATTCGTTGACGATCAATTTCTTGCAACTCGAACCATAACGCGTACCGAGATGCTTCATGATGCTCTGAGGTACGCAACAGATGCAGACAAAGAACAATTCAAGCAGGGCGCAGTCAGCCTTGAGGAACTGGTAGACAGGATTCTTGAACGCGCCCCGTTGAAGGAAGATCTTTGGCTCATCCCCACCGCCGAAGTCCCGCTCACCAATCTCGTGCGCGAATCCATCGTCGACGAGGCCGAACTCCCGATGCGCGTCACCGCCTATACGCCGTGCTTCCGCGCCGAAGCGGGCGCGGCCGGCAAGGACACGCGCGGCATGCTGCGCCAGCATCAGTTCAACAAGGTCGAGCTCGTCTCGATCACGACGCCGGAGCAATCGAAGGACGAGCACGAGCGCATGCTCTCCTGCGCCGAGGAAGTGCTGCGCCGGCTCGGGCTGCACTATCGCGTGGTGACGCTCTGCACCGGCGACATGGGCTTTGCCTCGCAGAAGACCTACGACATCGAGGTGTGGCTGCCGGGGCAGGGGATGTATCGCGAGATCTCGTCCTGCTCGAACTGCGGCGACTTCCAGGCGCGGCGCATGGATGCGCGCTACCGGCCGAAAGGCGGCTCGCCGCGTTTCGTGCACACGCTCAACGGCTCGGGCGTCGCGGTTGGCCGCGCGCTGATCGCCGTGATGGAGACCTACCAGCAGGAGGGCGGCAGCATCGCGGTGCCGGATGTGCTGCAGGGGTATATGGGTGGGAAGAAGGTGATCGAGAAAACATTGTGAGCGAGATGCAGGCCTCTCCGTCGTCATTGCCCGCGAAGGCGGGCAACCCAGTAAACGCCGAACTAGGCTTGTGGCACCGTCGTCGGCTCACGGCACGCTTTGTGTGTACTGGGTGCCCCGCTTTCGCGGGGCATGACGAATCGAGAGGTTGATGCGCATTCTGATCACCAACGACGACGGCATCCACGCGCCGGGGCTCACCGTGTGCGAAGACATCGCGCGCTCTCTCTCCGACGACATCTGGATCGTCGCGCCGGAGAGCGATCAATCGGGCGTGTCGCATTCGCTCTCGCTCAACGATCCGCTGCGCCTGCGCGAGGTCGCGCCGAAGCATTTCGCCGTGAAGGGCACGCCGACCGACTGCGTGATCATGGGCATCCGCCACATCATGGCGGACAACCCGCCCGATCTCCTGCTCTCGGGCGTCAACCGCGGGCAGAACGTCGCCGAGGACGTGACCTATTCGGGCACCATCGCGGGCGCGATGGAGGGTACGACGCTCGGCGTGCCGTCGTTCGCACTCTCGCAGGGCTATGGCCTCGAGACGCGGCAGAAGCCGCACTGGGAGACGGCGCTGCACCACGGACCGGAGGTGATCCGCAAGGTCCTGGAGCAGGGCGTGCCGGAAGGCGTGCTGGTGAATGTGAATTTCCCGGATTGCGCGCCCGATGCCGTGAAGGGCATCGCGGTCACGACACAGGGCAAGCGCGACCAGGACCTGTTGCGCATCGAGCCGCGCCATGACGGGCGCGGGAACCCGTATTACTGGCTTGCGTTTGCCCGCAAGGAGCGGCCCAAGCCGCGCGACGGGACCGATCTCTCCGCGATGGCGAGCAAACGCATTTCGGTTACGGCATTGCGGCTCGATCTGACCGACGAGCCGTTCATGACGCGGCTTGCCGCGGTCTTCAAATGAGCAAGGACCGGCGCTGGCTTCCCTGGCGCCGCGGCAGCGAGCCGACCTCGAACGATATGGCCGAGCCGACGCCAGACGAGAATATCGACCGCATGGAGTTTCTGCTCTCGCTGCGCCGCCGCGGCATCAGCGATGCCGCGGTGCTGCGCGCGATCGACGCGGTGCCGCGCGAGAAGTTCGTGCTCGCCGAGTTTGCCGACAGCGCGTACGCGGATCAGGCTATGCCGATCGCCTGCGGCCAGACCATTAGCCAGCCCTACGTCGTCGCCTACATGACCGAGCAGCTTTCCGTGACGCGCGAGCACCGCGTGCTCGAGGTCGGCACCGGCTCGGGTTATCAGGCGTCGATCCTCTCGCAGCTCGCGGGCGAGGTATTCACGGTCGAGCGCTATCGCACGCTCGCCGAGAGCGCCCGCAAGGTGCTGGCCGACCTCGGCTACGACAACGTCACGGTGATCGCGGGCGACGGGCTCAAGGGCGTGCCGGCGCACGCGCCCTACGACCGCATCATCGTGACGGCGGCGGCCGAGACTCTGCCACAGGCGCTGGTCGATGAATTGGCGGTCGGCGGCGTGATGGTCCTGCCGCTCGGCGAGCATGACGGGCCGCAGCGGCTGGTGAAGCTTACCCGCCGCGAAGAGGGCGTCACTCAGGAGGATCTGATCTGGGTGCGCTTCGTGCCGCTGCTGCCGGGGCAGGCGCGCGAGCTCTGACTGTCATCCCGGAAGCCGCCAACGGGTCCGCGCGTAGCGCGGCCCGATGACAGGCTCCACGGCTATCCGGGATCCAGTAGACGCCGACCGGGCGGTATCGCTCCGCTCGCGTCTACTGGATCCCGGGTCTCGCCATAGCGCGTCGCAGACGCGCGTAAACGCGCTTGAGGCTCGCCCGGGATGACATCCGGAGATATTGCCCACTTATTAAGGTTGAGCCGCCGTTAGGCTTAAAGCTCTATTTACTGGGGCAGTGTTTAACTCACTCGTCCGTTGCGTATGAGTGAGTGTTTCCCATGTCGAGCTTCGTCGACCCGTCACGCGCGCGCGCCGTGTCGCGCCTTGCCCTGATGGCGGCCCTTGCGGCCGGCCTTGCCGGCTGCAGCAGCGATTTTTCCCGATTTGAGGGGCCTTGGGCAGGCAAACCGGCCGGCAATGACGTGACCGGCTCGGTGCAGCGTGCGCCGGCGCAAGCTGCGCCCTCGCACAAGGTCGAGACCTCCGCGCTCCCGGCTCCGACCTACGGCGGCAGCGCCGGTGTCGGCACCTATCAGCCGCCCGCGCGCCAGGAGGTAACCGGGTCGGTGCAAAGCTCCTCGCATCCGCGCCAGCCCGCGCCGCCCGCCCAGAACTGGAGCTGGGACGGCGGCACCGCGATCATCGTGGCGCAGGGCGAAACGCTCGACTCGATCGCGCGCCGGCACGGCGTGCCGCCGCACGCGATCCTGCAGGCCAACAACATGACGCCGGCGTCGCAGATCCAGCCGGGCCAGCGGCTGGTGATCCCGCGCGTGCAGCAGCCGATGGGCCCACCGCAAATTGCCGCGCCTCAGGTGAAGCCGCCCGCAACTCGTGTGGCCGGGCCGGTGCCGTCGCCCGCAGGCAACAACGCGCATGTCGTTGCGCCCGGCGAGACGATCTATTCGCTCGGCCGCCGCTATCAGCTCACCCCGAGGGCGATCGCCAAGGCCAACAATGTGGGCCTCAATCACCATCTGAAGGTCGGCGATCGCA
>JBAVXH010000334.1:0-3683 GCA_049698215.1 Xanthobacteraceae bacterium
GTCGGCTTACCCAGGCAATGCGGCTCCATCTTCGCCCATTGGGCGTCCGTCAGTACGAATCGTTCCATCCAAAGCTTGAATCACGAGCACGCCTCGGATGGAATCCTGAATCTCAACAGGCCTTAGACCAATAGCTTGCTAGTGTCCTTCGATTCCGAAGTTCGCAAACGAGGGTGCCGCATAATGATGCGAACTTCGGAATCGGGACACTAGGGCGCGATGGTGATGCGGTGGCGGCACGGCCGCCCCTTACATCCCCCCTCTATTCCTTATCGCCGCTAGATGCTCGTTGATCCGGAACACCATCAGGATGAACTCCGCCACGATGCGCGCGAACAGGATGCCGACCAGCATGCCGGCGAAGCTTGCGATCGCCGTCAAGGCGCCGGCGATCGGATTGACGAAGAAGGTGCCGAGCGCGGTCACCAATCCCGACAGCCCGGCGAGCAGCACCATGATCACGACCAGCCAGTAGAACAGCTTGATGATCGACGGCGTGATGAACCGCTCCCACTGGAACAGGTCGCCGATGTAGAACATGACCTTCTCCCATCCGAGTCGCGGCGCAAGGCTCGCGCGAGACTGCATGCGCCAAGGGCGATGTCAATGCAGCGTTGCATCACGGTCTTTTTGTAGCATGATCTTTATCGGCGAACCGGTACCCACTTCGCCGGATCATGCGTGTTGACGCTCGCAAGCACGCCCGTCTAGGGAACGGTAGCGTCTGGGTGGGGTCAGGGAACGCGGTGCCGAAGTATTATTTCGAGGATTTCAACACGGAGTGGACGGCCGAATATGGGCCGCGCCGTGTCACGCGCGAGGAGATCATCGGCTTTGCGGCCCAGTTCGATCCGCAGCCGATGCACCTCGACGAGGAGGCCGCGCGCAACACCATGCTGGGCGGGCTCGGCGCCTCGGGCTGGCACTCCTGCTGCATCATGATGAAGATGATTGCCGACGGGCTGTTGCTCGACACCGCCTCGATGGGCGCGCCCGGCATCGATGAGGCGAAGTGGCTCAAGCCGGTCCGCCCCGGCGACAGCCTCACGGTGCGTGGCAAGGTGCAGTGGACGCGTGTCTCGCAGAGCAAGCCCGACCGCGGCTTCGTCAGCCTCTACTGGGAGGTGTTCAACGATCGCGGCGAGCGCGTGATGACCTTGAGCTGTCCGCAGATGATCGCACGGCGCAATCCGGGAGCGGCGCCGTGAGATATTTCGACGACATCACCATCGGCGACCGCATGGAGCTCGGCACGCACACCTTCACGGCCGAGGCGATCAAGACGTTCGCCGCGCAGTATGACCCGCAGGCCTTCCACATGGACGAGGCGGCGGCCGCGAAATCGCATTTCGGCGCGCTCTGCGCCTCCGGCTGGCATACGGTCGCGGCGTGGATGAATCTGCGCGTGCAATACGGCCGGCGCGAGGACGCCGAACGCGCCGCGCGCGGCGAAGCGCTCGCCAAGCTCGGGCCGTCGCCCGGATTCCGTGAGCTGAAGTGGCTCAAGCCCGTCTATGTCGGCGACACCATCAGCTATACTTCGGAAGTGGTCGAGAAGCGCGTCACCATAAGCCGGCCCGGTTGGGGCATCGTGTTCGCGCGCAACACCGGCACCAACCAGAAGGGCGAGCTGGTGCTCTCGTTCATCGGCTCGGGCTTCGTGGAGCGCCGCCCGGGAGCCGCATGAGCGCCGCGACCGACAGCGCGCCGGAGACGCGCAGCGAAGAGCGGCGCGCGATGGGTGTCGCCTGCGGTGCGCACGCGCTGCACGACGGCTACACCGACCTCGTCCTCGTGATGCTGCCGATCTGGCAGGCGGAGTTCGGCTTGAGCTATGCGGCGGTCGGCGCGCTGCGCGGCGTGCTCGCCGGCACCATGGCGAGTTTCCAGATCCCGTCCGGGATGCTGAGTGAGCGGCTCGGCACGCCGCTGGTGCTCGCGGGCGGAACGGCGCTGGCGGGGCTCGCCTACTGTCTTGCGCTGTTCGCGGGCAGTTTCCCGGCATTGATCGCGGTGCTGTTTCTGGTCGGCCTTGGCGCCAGCACGCAGCACCCGCTTGGCTCCTCGCTGGTGGCGCATGCGTTCGCGGGTACGCGCTCGCTCAAGGCGCTCGGCACCTACAACTTCGCCGGTGACCTCGGAAAGATGGCGGTGCCGGCCGCCGGTGCGCTGCTGGTCACGATGCTGCCGTGGCGCGTGACGCTCGCGCTGATCGGCGCGGTGGGTCTGGTGGTTGCGGTTGCGGTGTTGCTGCTCACGCCGCGCTACCGGCCAGAAGTCGCGAAGCTCAAGAGCGACGAAGGTGGCAACGTCGCGAGCGGACAGGGCGGCTTCTACGCCCTGCTCTCCATCGGCGTGATCGACTCAGCGACGCGCATGGGCCTGCTCACCTTTCTGCCATTCCTGCTCACCGCGAAGGGCGCGTCGCTCCCGACCATCGGATTTGCGCTCACGCTCGTGTTCGTCGGCGGCGCCGTCGGCAAGCTTGTGTGCGCCTGGATCGGCGCGCGCATCGGCGTGGTCGCGACCGTGTGGCTCACCGAAGGGCTGACCGCGCTCGGCATTCTGGCGCTGATCGTGCTGCCGCTCGAGTTCGCCCTGGTGCTGCTGCCCGCGATCGGCGTGGCGCTCAACGGCACATCCTCGGTGCTCTACGGCTCGGTCCCGCTGCTGGTCACGCCGGAGGCGCGCACGCGCGCGTTCAGCATTTTCTACACCGGCGCCATCGGCTCGGGCGCCGTCGCGCCGATCTTCTATGGGCTGATCGGCGATGCGATCGGCATACCGCGCGCTCTCATCGCCGTCGCGGCGATCGTTCTCCTGACGCTGCCGCTCGTCCTGGTGATCAAGGGACGGCTCGCGGCGGCTTCGGCCACCTGATGGTTTCCAACCCATGAATTCGTGGCGGCTGAATCCCGGCGTTCTGCTCTGATTTTCTCAACGCCTCGGTAATAGCGTTTGCCCGCTGGCGCCTCATGAGCCGAAGCGGAGCCTGTCATGGAGGAACGGCGGCGAGTTCCACGGCACCGGACCCTGAAGTCCGGGAAGATCGTCGTGCAGTCAGGCCGATGGGTGGTCGACTGCACCGTGCGCAATCTGTCGACACAAGGCGCGCTGCTCCTGGTCAGGGGCCTCGCAGGTATTCCGGAGAAATTCGAGTTGGTGCTCGAGACAACCGGTGAACACCACCCCTGCCGTGTCGCCTGGCGCGGCGCGGATCGCGTCGGCGTGGAGTTTGCTTGAAAATTCCCCGCTCATTCCCGCACAAGCGGGAATCCAGACAAGAACTGGGTCCCCGCTTGAGTTTATCCCCGACTTGATCGGGGACGGGGACGAGCGAGCCAGATCAGCGGCGGTACTGAGGCCGCCGCTGGCCGGAGCCGATCATCGGCGGCGCCGCGCTCTTGTGACGGAAGCTGATACGGCCGCGCTGCAGATCGTATGGCGACATCTCGACGACGACCCGGTCGCCCACGCCGGTGCGGATGCGGAATTTGCGCATCTTTCCCGCCGTGTAGGCAAGGATCTCATGATCGTTGTCGAGCTTCACACGGAAGTTGCCGTCGGGCAGCACTTCCGTGACCGTGCCGTCGAACTCGAGCAGCTCTTCTTTGGCCATCCGCCGATTCTCCGTGTCCTCTATTTAGCGTGTGCCGCGGTTCGCGTCACCGGCCGCGTAGGCC
>JBAVXH010000335.1:0-18981 GCA_049698215.1 Xanthobacteraceae bacterium
ATCGCATCCTTCGGCGCGACCCACGAGCCGCCGACCGCGAGCACGTTGGGGCAGCCGAGGTACGCCGCGATGTTCTTCCCGTCGATCCCGCCGGTCGGACAGAACCTGATGTCGGGGAGCGGTGCCGCGACCGACTTGAGCCATGCGATCCCGCCGGAGGCTTCGGCGGGGAAGAACTTCAACACCTTGAAGCCGCGGCTGTTCAGCGCCATCGCTTCGGAGACCGTGGCGCAGCCGGGCAGCACCGGGACGGGTGCTTCGGCAAGCGCAGCCGCAAGCTCGCCCGGCGTGCCCGGACTCACGAGATACTTCGCTCCGGCAGAGATCGCCGCCGCGATGTCGGGCACGCGTGTGACCGTGCCGACGCCGACGATGCAGTCGGGCACCTCAGCGGCGATCGCCTTGATGGCATCGAGTGCCGCCCTGGTGCGCAGCGTCACCTCGATCACCGGCAATCCGCCGGCGACCAGCGCACGCGCGAGCGGCACCGCATCGGTGGCGCGCTCGATGGTGAGCACCGGAATGACGGGTGTTTTCGAGACGAGCGGCGTCGGATCGAGCATGACCCGACTCTTATTCGGCGGGCTGCACCGCCGCAACCCGTGCAGCCCTGCGTTCCGCGCGCATGGCACGGCGCCGCTCGCGCCATGCCGCGACGTTCGCGATCGCCATCAGGGCTGCCGGCGTCACCACCAGCGTCAGCACGGTGGCAAAGCCAAGTCCGAACACGATGGCGGTGGAGAGATGAATCCACCATTGCGTCGCCGGCGCACCGATCGTGATCTCGCGCGTCATGAACTCGATGTTCATGCCGAACGCGATCGGCAGCACGCCGAGGATCGCGGTCACGGCGGTCAGCACCACCGGGCGTGCACGCTCGCGGCACGTCTCGATGATCGCGTCGTAGGCGGCGACGCCCTCGCGCCGCAGGCGATCGTAGGTGTCGATCAACACGATGTTGTTGTTCACGATCACGCCCGCATTCGCGATCACACCGATGCCGGTCATCACCACGCCGAACGATTGGCCCATCACCATCAAGCCGATCAGCACGCCGATGGTCGAGAGGATGACCGCGGTGAGCACCAGCCCGACCGAGATGAACTTGTTGAACTGCGCGAGCAAGATCGCAAAGATCAGGAACAGCGCGGTGCCGAACGCCTTCATCAGGAACGCGCCCGCCTTCTCGCGTTCCTCGTCCTCGCCCTTGAGCTTGAAGGTCACGTTCGGCCCGAGATCGGTCTTGGCGAGCTGTTCGGTCAGTTCCTTCTGCACCTTTGCGCTCTGCACGCCCTCGGCGACGTTCGACGACACCGTGATGACGCGGTTGCCGTTGATCCGGTTGATGTTGCCGACGCGCTGCGCCGGTACGCGCGTCACGAAATTGCCGATCGGCACGTGGCCCACCGGCGTCTGGATGCGCAGCTCGTCGATCTGCTCGAGACTGCGGCGATCCTTCGGGAAGCGCACCAGGATGTCGACCGCCTTGTCGTTGTCGGAGGGGCGATACTCGGTGACCTTGGCGCCATTGGTGACCAGTTGCACGCCGGTGCCGACCGTATTGACGTTCGCCTGATACTTCGCGGCCTCGCTCTTGTTCACCTCGATGCGCCAATCGATGCCGGGCAGCGGCAGGCCGTCGTCCACGTCGCGCACGTCCGAACGCGCCGACAGAATGGCGGCTGCCTTCTTCGCTGCCGCCGGCAACAGGTCCGGGTCCAGCGCCGACAATTGGATCTGGATCGGCTTGCCGGTCGGCGGGCCCGCGCGCGGCGCGGTCACCTCGACCAGAATGCCCGGGATGTCCGCGGTCTTGTCGCGGATCGCATCCATGATCTCGTGCGCGGGCGCACGGTGCTGCCAGTTGTCGAACTCGAACTGGATCACGCCGATCGTGTCTTCGCCGAGCTCGTTGCTCTGGCGCGGTTGCTCGCCAGCGCGCGTGTAGACGGTCTTCAATCCGGAGAATTTCAGCACGCGCTCTTCAACAGAGCGCACAAGCCGGTCCTTTTCGTCGAGCGAGAGATTGCCGCGCCCGTGGATCACCACTTGCCCGTAGTCCGGCTCGACCTTGGGGAAGAACTCGACTCCCTTGCCGAGCTTGCCGTAGGCCATCTGCACGGCGATCAGCAGGGCGAGCGCGAGCAGCAGCGTCACGCCCGGATGGCGCAGCGCGAGCCGCACGGTCTGCATGTAAAGCCCGCGATCCTTCGCCCGCTCGTCATGCGGTACCGGCGCGGCGCGGCCGAGCAGCGCGCCGAGCGTCGGCGTGAAGAACAGCGCGACCACGAGCGAGGCGGACAGCGTGGCGATCAGCGTGATCGGCATGTATTTCATGAATTCGCCGACCACGCCCGGCCAGAACAGCAGCGGCGAGAACGCCGCAACGCGCGTCAACGTCGCGGCCGTCACCGGCCCTGCCATACGCTTGGCGGCCATCGAATAGGCCTCGCGCGGCGGCATGCCCTCGGCCATGCGGCGCTCCGCGAATTCCGAGACGATGATCGCGTCGTCGACCAGCATGCCGACCGCGAGGATCAGCGAGAACAGCACCACGATGTTCACGGTCAGGCCCGCGAGCTGCAGCCCAAGCACGCCCGCGAGGAACGAGGCAGGAATCGCGATGCCGATGAACAGCGAGGCACGGAACCCGAGCGCGAACAGAATGATGATCGCGACCAGCAGCACGCCGGTGATGACCGAGTTCTGCAGGTCGGCCAGCATTTGTCGAATGGTTTTCGACTTGTCCTGCGTGTAGGAGACCTGGAGTCCCTCCGGCCACTGCTTCTTCATCTGCTCGACGACGTATTTCACGCCGTCGACCGTCTCGATCAGGTTCGCACCGGTGCGCTTGGACACCTCGATCGTCATGGCAGGCCGGCCGTTGACCCGCGTCACCGAAGTCGCGTCCTTGAACGTCGGCTTCACCTGCGCGACGTCGCCCAGCGTCACCGTCGCCCCGGCGCTCGCCGCGACCGGAATCTTGAGCATGTCCTGCGGCTTTTCGATCAGCGCCGGAACCTTCACGGCGAAGCGGCCGGTTGCGCCTTCGAGCGCACCGGCGGCAACCAGACTGTTCGACTGCTGCGTGATGGCGATGAGCTGCTCGAGCGAGACGCCGTAGCTCTTCATCAGCATCGGCTCGGCGACCACCTCCACGGCCTCATCGCGAACGCCGCGGATTTCAGCAGAGATAACTCCAGGCACCTGCTCGATCGTGCTCTTGGCCGTGCGCGCAAGCCGCGCCAGCGTGCGTTCCGGCAGGTCTCCAGCCAGCGCCACCACCAGCACCGGATAGAGCGAAAGATTGACCTCCTGCACGGTCGGCTCGTCGGCATCGCGCGGCAGGTCGCGTTTCGCCTCGTCGACTTTCGCGCGCACATCGGCGAGCGCCGACTTCGAGTCGAAGCCGGCCTGGAATTCGAGCAGCACATACGCGCCGCCCTCGAACGCTGTCGCGCGCATCTCCTTCACGTTGGAGACCGATTTGAGCTTGGTCTCGACCGGCTTGATCAGCAGGCGCTCGGCGTCCTCCGGGCTGATGCCGCGCTGCGACAGCAGCGTGTAGATGATGGGAATCTTGACATCGGGCTCGGCTTCCTTGGGGATCGTCAGATAGGCGACGAGGCCCGCGATCAGCAGGAAGGCAAGCGCCGCGATGGTCAGGCGCGCGTGATTGATGGCGTAGTCGACGGGATTGGCCATTGTTTTACCCGCAAGCATTCCGTTTTTCCGCTCATGCCCGCGAAAGCGGGCATCCAGTTCTTTGGCTCTGGGTCCCCGCTTTCGCGGGGACGAGCGGGCTTGATTGACCCTTTAGCGCGCGGCGGTCTTCGGCGCCTCGCCGCCGACCGCCTCGACCTGCTGGCCTTCGCGCACGAAGTCCTGCCCCTGCACGATCACGCGTGCGCCGTCCGCAATGCCGCCGACCCACATGAATTCCTGCTGGTCCTCGACAACCGACACCGGCACGAACGCCACCGCGCTCTTGGCATCGACGATGCGCACGCCGAGGTCGCCCGCCGACGAGAAGGTCAGCGCCGAGCGCGGCACGCGCGTCGCCGGGACGGGCGTGAGCGGGATCGCGACCTCGGCCGTGATGCCATCCGGGATCGCGCCGTCCGCGTTCGGGACTTCCACGTCGACCCGATAGGTTCGCGTGCTCGCACTCGCGGTCTTGGAGATGAAGCGGACCTTGCCGCTCGCCTTCTTGCCGGTGACGAGCCGGACCTCGGCGGCATCGCCAAGGTGCACGCCGGCGAGATTGCGTTCCGCAACCTCGACGACCGCCAGGATCGGGTCGATCGAGACGATCTGCGCGATTTCCTTGCCCATCATCTGCAGCACTGCTTGTCCGACTTCAACCGGGACGTCGTTCACGATGCCCGACCAGGGCGCCCGAACGACGCTGCGGTCCTTCTCGGCCTCCGCGGCGGCAAGGCCGGCCTCGGCCGCCTTGAATTGCGTTTCGAGATTGACCGCCTCAAGCTTCGGCATCGTGCCCTGCTCGACCAGCTTCATTTTCGCGGCGAGCTCGGTCTTGCGCTGCAACAGCATCGCTTTCGCCTGCAACACGCGAGCCTCGCGCGCCTCGTCGGAGAGCACCGCGATGATGTCTCCTTCCTTGACGACCGAGCCGCGCCGCACCTTCAATTCGGCAATGGTGCCGTCGGCGCGCGCCATGAGCATCATCTTTCTGTCGGCCTCGGTGCGGCCGGAAAGCACGAGGTTGCGCGTGCGCGGCTCGACTCGCGGGTCGATCACGGAGACGCGAAACAGCTTCTGCTGTTGCCTCGCCTCGGGCTGCACAGCGGCACGGCTCTCCGCCGTCTCGTGCGGGAACAGATGACCCGACGCGATCCAGGCCGCGGCGCCGACCACAAGCCCAACAGCGGCAATGCGTGCACCCTTCATGACTGTCCCCCGGTCTCGTTGTCGTTGGCACTCGGAGCAAGCAACTGTTCGACCATGCGCAGCACGATCGGCATCACGGCTTCGGCGTTGAACGACGGCTCGACGGCGCGCCGCCACGAGAGGCCATCAGCGAGCGCGAACAGCACCGTCACGGTGCCGTTGAGGTCGATGTCGCGGCGGATCTCCCCGCGTTGCGCCGCGCTTTCCAGCAATTCGATGAAGCGCGCCCGCACATCCGCTTCCATGTCCTGGTAGATGCGCGCGACGGCGGGATTGCGGCGGCTCTCGGCCATGATCTCGGCACAGAGCGCGATCTCTTCGAGGCTGCGCTCGACGAGATGCTGCTGCGCCAGCGCCGCCAGGCCGTCGAAGAAATTTTCGGCGCTCACCGCCGCGAAATTCTGCGCGGTCTCGGCGCGATCGCGCTCCGCGATGCCGGCAATGATGTCTTCCTTCGAACGGAAATAGCGATAGAGGTTGCCGGGGCTCATGCCAGCCTCGGCGCAGATCTCCTGCATCGAGGTCTGATGGAAGCCCGCACGCGCAAAGCACGTCTGCGCCGCGCTCAAGATTTCGCTGCGGCGGTCGGCCGCGAGCTGGACACTGGCCCGGCGCATGAATGGTGCCCCGCAATAAAATAGAGCGAACGTTCATTCGCAAATAGGTTTCAAATGGTAAGAGAGTCAATAACGCATTTGGCCCCGCGTTGCCCCGGGACCTTCAAATAATTGAGATACTTACATTATTTTGACTGATGGAATGTTGTGATGAGTGCCGGGGAAGGCAGCTTTCGCCGCTACTCGGCCGGCACCACCTTCGGATCGAGGCTCACCGCAGGTGCGGCCGCCTCTGCCGGCACGCGGCTCAGCGCGAACAGGAACGCCGCCACCATCCCATAGGCGAGCGCGACACCCGGCGTGACCGCGATGCCAACCGTTTCGCCGTGCATGAAGCCGAAGAAGGTGAGCACCGCGCCGGCCGCCGCGAAGTACGACGCCTTGGCGTATTCCCGGTCGACCACGAACGCTCCGATCGCCCCGAGGATCATGCCGGCGAGGATCGCGCCGCCCGCCAGCACTTCGAGCCCCTGATAGAGCACACCCACCTGGCCGAGCTTGTCGAAGCCGACCGCGGCCGCGTTGGTGCCGGCCGCGCCGAGCGCACTGTCGATCTGCAGCTTGCCCCACGCCGCGATGTTCGGAATGAGCGCAAGCACGATCGCCGGTGCATGATGCTTCGGCGTCTCCTGGAACGCCTGCGCACCGATCAGCATGCCGATGTAGAGCAGGATCGGCGAAATCGCGACCAGCGGGATCAGCGCGGACATCACCGCAATGACGCCGAACCACGACAGCACGATCACCATCACGCCGGTCGCCGCCGAATAGCCGATGCGTCCGCCCATCGCCTTCCAGCCGGGGTGGCCGATGTAGACCGCGTTGATGAACGGATTGCCCATCAGGCAGCCGATGAGGCTGACGACGCCGTCCGCGGTGAGCACGCGGGTGGTCGGATAGGCATCGCCCGCCGCTTCCGCACTCTCGACGTTGTCCATCGCCTCGACGAGATCGTAGATGCCGAACGGGATCGCGGTGACGAGAATGACGCCGAGGAACTCGAACCCCGAGAACACCACGCCGAACGCGGGCAGCGGCACCGAGAAGCCGAAATTGGCGAACGCCTCGCCGAGTTTCCCGAGGCTCATGCCGCCATAGCTCGAGCCGAACAGCGTCGCGCCCCACGCGATCAGCATGCCGGCCGCGATCGCGACGAGGCCCGCGGGAATGGCTTTCGGATACTTGTAGCCGCCGAACCAGCTCGCGAGGATGATGGCAAAGCAGAGCAAGCCGATCACCGGCGTCATCGCCATTTCGAGCGCCGGGCGCATCGAAATGAAGGTGATCGAGATTCCCGCGAGCGCGCCAAGCAGCGCGGCGCGCGGCGTGATCTTTCGGATGTAGGGGGCAATGAAGCCGCCGATCATCAGGATGAAGCTCTGGAAGAACACCCAGACGAGGCCCGCCGACCAGCCCTTGAGCGGATCGCCCGTCTTGAGCGTGATCGGCAGCATGATCACGAACGTAACCACGAACATGTGGGGCACCGAGACGCCGGAGGGCAGCGCGCACACATCGTCGCGGCCGGTCTCGCGCGCGAGCCGGTAGGCGAGCCAGGCGTAATAAAAGGTCGAGAGGCACATCATCAGCCCGAGCGCGGGCAGGATGCGGCCGAACACCAGCGAGTCCGGCATTTTCAGCACGAAGCGCAACAGGCCGGTGTGCACCAGCATGTTGTCCAGGATGTTGGTGCCGAAGCCGAAGAATGCGTTCCAGTCGCCCGGCGTCCAGATCTTCGGCTGATATGTTGCGGTCGTCGTCGTGGCCATGACGTGTCCCCCAGTCAAACGCTAACGAGCTTGAGCGCCGGCGGCCGTAGCGCTGCGAGCGCGGCCTTCGAGTCCGACACCCAGCCGAAGATCGCGCCCTGCGCCTTGATCATCGCGAGGCCGATTTCGTGGAATTGCGGGAAGTAAGAGGCGCAGCAATCGGCGAGCACGACGCAGCGATAGCCGCGGTCGTTCGCCTCGCGCACCGTGGTGTTGACGCAGACTTCGGTGGTGACGCCGCAGACGAGCAGATGCTGGATGCCGAAGTTGCGCAGCAGCGCATCGAGGTCGGTGGCGTAGAACGCACCCTTGCCGGGCTTGTCGATGACGGGCTCGCCTTCGAGCGGATAGAGCTCGGGAATGATGTCGTGGCCGGGCTCGCCGCGGATCAGGATGCGGCCCATCGGGCCGGGCGCGCCGATGCGCATCGAGGGATGCCCGCGCTCGATCTTCGCCTTCGGCGCGTCGGAAAGATCGGGGCGGTGCCCCTCGCGCGTGTGGATCACCAGCAGCCCGGCCTCGCGCGCGGCGGCGAGCACGGTCTTGCAGGGCGCGACTGCGCGGCCAAGCAGCGAGACATCATTGCCGAGCGTCTCGCCGAAGCCGCCTAGCTCGAGGAAATCGCGCTGCATGTCGATGATGATCAGCGCGGTGCGCGACAGGTCGAGCGTGACCGCCTCGGGCTCCGCATGGATGGTCGCGCGCACCACAATCCCCCGGTCCAATCCGCCAGGACGCAGCAAGATCGAGGCCATGCGGCCGGTTTCTGCTAACGTACGGATTCGTCAGGGATTCGGGTGCGGACGACCAAGCCTTGGCGGGCGCCGTGAATGCTTGGAGTCCGCTCAAAAATTGGGCGCTTGTGCTGCAGATTTCGCCAACGCCGTGGCGGACGCGGAGGAAAAGCGATGGGCTTTCTGATCGTGTTTCTCGGCGGTGGAATCGGCGCGGCGCTGCGCCATGGCGTCAATCTCGCGTCAGCGCGCCTGCTGGGGACCGCATTTCCGTATGCGACGCTGTTCGAGAACGTCACCGGCTCGTTCGTGATGGGCTTGCTCGCCGCCTACTTCGCCTTCAAGGGCGATGCCTCGCAGAGCTGGCGGCTTTTCCTGACCACCGGCATTCTTGGCGGCTACACGACCTTTTCGGCCTTCTCGCTCGATGTCGTGCTGCAATATGAGCGCGGCGAACTCGGCCTCACCGCGCTCTATATCCTTTTGTCGGTCGGGCTCTCGATTGGCGGCCTGTTTGCCGGACTCGCGCTGGTGCGCCATTTCTCCTGAACAACGCCGCCAAGGCCATTCCAACTGGGCCAATTCTGCGTAGAGTCCTGTCGTCTTTGCACCTAGCTGGGGAGGGCAAGCCATGATGACGATCGTTCAGGCATTGGTGTGGTCGGGAATTCTCACGTTTCTCATGCTGCTGGTGGCGAGCGCGTTCTGCGCCAAGTTGTGGGAACCGGGCGGGCCGATGATCGCCTTCGGCAATCGCGAAGGAATGGCCCCACCCGTCGGCATGGCAGGGCGCGCCGATCGCGCGGCGAAAAACCAGATGGAAGCGATGGCGATGTTTCTCGCCGTCGTGCTCGCCGCGACCATCGCCGGCAAGAGCGCGCAGATCGCGTTTGGCGCGACGATCTTCTTCTGGGCGCGGCTCGTGTACTGGCCGGTCTATCTCGCCGGCATCGTCTACGTACGCACGCTCGTTTGGTTCGTCAGCATCATCGGGCTGATCCTGATCATCAAGGAAATCTGGTAGCGCTACTGCAGCGTCTCCAGCAGTCCCCGCATCAGAAGTGTGCGCGGCTCGATCGACGAGATCAGGCCGTGCTCCCATTCGGTGTGTGCGCCATCGCCGTCGATGCCCAGCCCATCGAGCGTCGGCACGCCAAGCGCGGCGGTAAAGTTGCCGTCGCTGCCGCCACCGGTCATCTCGGTGTGCTGCAGGTCGAAGCCGATGCCTTTCGCGACCGCCTGCGCGTGGCGGAACAATACCTCAATCGCCGCGGTCATTTCGAACGGCGGGCGGTTCATGCCGCCGGTCACTTCCAGCTTCACGCCCGGATCGGCAGGCTCAAGGCCTAAGATCTTCGCCTCGAACTCCTCGCCCGCCGCGACATCGCGCACCCGCAGATCGACCGTCATGTGACAATGCTGCGGAATGACGTTCGGCGCAGTGCCGCCGGCAATTACGCCGACCGTCGTGGTCACGCCGCGCGCGTAATCGGTCATCTCTTCGATCGCCAGCACTTGGCGCGCCATTTCGCGGATCGCGCTGCGCCCGTCCTGGTGCCGCGCGCCGGAATGCGCCGGCACGCCAGCCGCCACCACTTCAAAACGACCGACACCTTTGCGTGACGTAACGATCTTGCCGCCGTCGCGTGCCGGCTCGGTGACGAGCACATAACGCGCCTTTTTCGCTTCCGTCTCAATGAGTTGACGCGAGGTCGGGCTGCCCACCTCCTCGTCCGGCGTGAACAGGAAGGTGACCGGCAGCTTCGCGCTTCCAGCCGCCACCACCTGCCGGAACGCTTCGAGCGCCAGATACGCGCCGCCCTTCATGTCGAACAGGCCGGGCCCGTAAAGCTTGTCGCCGTCGCGGCGGAATGGAAGCGGCCCGGCAAGCGTGCCGATCGGATGCACGGTATCGATGTGCGACATGATCAGGATGCCGGGACCGCTTCCCGGCGCTTGATTGCGCACGATCAGATTGTCGGCAAAGCCATCCTTGCCCGCCACACGTTCGATCGTCGCGGGCAAGCCCGCGACATCGGCCTGCACTATGTCGATCATCCGATTAACCGCGGCCTTGTTGTTGGTCGGGCTTTCGGTTTCGACCCAGCGCTGGATGCCGAAGATCATGGCGCCGAGGTCGATGGATGAATGCGACATGGCGCAATCGAACCATGTTCGCGCAAGCGCGTCGACCCCGCGGGAGCATTGCGGAACGGTGGACAGTGCATGGCTTCCAAGGGCAAGCTTAGGGCAATGAACTCTGGGAGGACCAACTCATGATGATGATCACGCGCCGCGACGCGCTAGCATTTGGCGCAGCCTTGAGCGCTGCCGGCATGGCCGGTGCGCCAGCTTTGGCGCAGCAGCGCTTCTTTCGCATCGGCACCGGCGGCACCGGCGGCACCTACTATCCGGTCGGCGGCATGATCGCGAACGCGATCTCGACGCCCACGATCAACGTCAGCGCAGTCGCCACCAACGGCGCGGTCGCCAACGTCAACGGCATCGTCGGCGGCTCGATGGAGTCCGGGTTCAGCCAAGCCGACGTCAACGCATGGGCCTATACCGCCACCGGCATCTACGAGGGGAAGCCGAAGATCGAGGAGCTGCGCGTCATCGCGAACCTCTATCCGGAGAGCGTGCATGTGGTGGTACGCAAAGGCGCCGGCATCAAGTCGCTCGCCGACCTCAAGGGCAAGCGCGTGTCGATCGACGAACCCGGGTCCGGCACGCTCGTGAACGCGCGCGCACTGCTCGCCGCCTATGGCGTGAGCGAGAAAGACATCCGTCCGGAATACCTAAAGCAGGTGCAGTCGGCAGAAAAGTTCAAGGACGGCTCCCTCGATGCCTACTTCCAGACCACCGGCTATCCGCAGGGAACGCTCACCGAGCTTGCGGCCACCAATGGCTTCGAGCTGCTCGCGATCGAGGGCGACGCGCGCGACAAGCTGATGGCGCAATTCAAGTTCTTCGCCAAGGACCGCATCCCGGACGGAACCTATAAGGACGTGAAGGGTGTCGATACCGTCGCGGTTGGTGCACAGTGGACCACATCCTCCAAGCAGCCCGACGATCTCGTCTACGAGATCACCAAGGCGCTTTGGAGCGACAAGACGCGCACCGCCATGGATGCCGGCCACGCCAAGGGCAAGGAAATCCGCAAAGAAACCGCGCTGCTGGGCGTGAGCATTCCGCTCCATCCCGGCGCCGAAAAATTCTACAAGGAGGCCGGACTGGTGAAATAACCGTCGTCGCACGGAGGGGGCATGACGACGGCAGCAGAGCTCGATACGGCCAAAGTCCAGAAACTCGAGGCCGAGCTCGATCCCGAAATGCGCTTCCGGCCGCTGCTCCCCGCAGCGGCCTGGTTCGCTGCGTTCGCGCTATTCGGCCTGTCGTGCTTCCACTATTACACCGCCGGCTTCGGGCTCCTTCCGGAGACGCTCCATCGCGGCATTCACATTTCCTGCGTCCTCGGGCTGATCTTCCTCGTCTTCTCGGCGAGCCAGAAGGGTAACGCCGCGCCGCCGAAAGCTTCGCTGTTTGCGCCGCTCGGCATCAGCATCATCGACTGGCTTTGCTGTATCGCCGCAGTCGTCAGCAGTCTCTACGTTCCGTACGTCTTCCATGATCTCCAGTTCCGGGTCGGCAATCCTGACCCGATCGACTGGATCATGGGCACGGTGATGATCGTGGTTCTGCTGGAAGCGACACGGCGCAGTGTCGGCTGGCCCCTACCGATCATCGCGATCGTCCTGATGATCTACGCGATTTGGGGCCGCAATCTGCCCGGCATTCTCGCGCATCCCGGCAACACTTGGAAAAGCGTCGTCAACCACCTCTACCTGACGAGCCAGGGCATTTACGGCATCGCGCTCGGCGTCGTTGCGACTTACGTCTTCCACTATGTGCTGTTCGGCGTGCTGGCGACGCGCGTCGGGCTCGGCCGTTTCTTCATTGATCTCGCGACCGCGCTGACCGGCCGTTTCTCGGGCGGCCCTGCGAAGGTTTCGATCTTCGGCTCGGCGCTGTTTGGCATGATCTCGGGCTCATCCATCGCCAACACCGTGACAGTCGGTTCACTCACGATTCCTGCGATGATCCGCATCGGCTATGCGCGCCACTTCGCCGGCGCCGTCGAAGCAGCCGCCGCAACCGGTGGGCAGATCACGCCGCCGATCATGGGCGCCGCCGCGTTCCTGATGGTCGAGTATCTCGCTGTCCCGTACCAGACGATCATCGTGGCGGCGATCGTTCCGGCGTTCATGCATTTCTTCGGCGTGTTCTGCCAGATTCATTTCGAGGCCAAGAAACATGGGCTGCGCGGCCTGACCCGCTCCGAATTGCCGGTCGCGAGCGAAGTCATCCGCCGCGACTGGCCAACCGCGATGCCTCTCGCGGTGCTGCTGCTGGTCCTGTTCTCCGACTTCACGCCTTATCTCGCGGCCTACTGGGGCATCACCGGCTGCATCGTGCTCGGCCTCACGAAACGCAATCGCATCGTTGCGGTCGCGTTCGTCGCGGCCATTGCGCTCGCGATCTACTTCCAGATCCTGACCGAATGGGCAGGCCTTGGACCGATCATCGCGGCCTCGATCGCGGTTTCGGCATGGCACGTGATAAAGGACGAGGCCGGAAAGACGCGCCTGCTCGACATCCTCGATGCCTTCGTGCTCGGCGCAAAGTACGCAATCAGCGTCGGCGCGGCCGCCGCAACAGTCGGCATCATCATCGGCGTCGTAACGCTCACCGGTGTCGGCTTCAAGCTCTCGACCATCATCACCGGAACCGCTGCAGAGATCGCGACGCTGCTCGGCGGCGTGATGCCGGAGAGCCTGTTCGACGCGAAAGGCATGACGCTGTTCTTCACGCTGGTAATGACAGCGATTGTTTGCGTTCTGCTCGGCTGCGGCGTGCCAACGACACCGACCTATCTCATCATGGTGACGATTGCGGCCCCTGCGCTTGCCATGCTCGGTGTGCAGCCGCTCGTGTCCCATTTCTTCGTGTTTTACTACGGAGTGATTGCCGATATCACGCCGCCGGTTGCACTCGCGGCCTACGCAGGCGCCAGCATGGCGGGCGCCGACCCCTTTAAGACCGGCAACACGGCGTTCCGTCTCGGCCTCGCGAAGGCGCTGGTACCGTTCGTGTTCGTCTATTCGCCGTCGATGCTGCTCGTCACCAAGGGCTTCAACTGGCCCGAATTCTTCGAGACCACGGGCGGATGCGTCATCGGCGTCGTGATGCTCGCGGCCGCTCTCACAGGCTACGGCCTTGCCCGCATGCCAAACTGGGAAAGGCTGTGGCTCGGCGCCGCATCGGTGCTGGTGATCTCGCCGAGCCGTACCGCGACGCTGATCGGCCTTGCGATGTCGATCCCGGTGCTGTTCCGGCAGCTCGCAGCTTGGCGGACAGCACAGGCGACCGCAAGCGAAATGGCCAAGAAGGCGCTGTAGCTCGACCTCTCCGACTGGCCGCTCGGAAAGCGCCGGAAAGAATCGGAAAACATCGAGGAGAGCCACGGAAAGGCTGTTCCGTTAGACCGGCGTTCGTTGCCTCAACGCAGCACGCCCAGGAGAACAGCCATGGAAACGAAAATCAGCGAGATCGCCGACGGCATCTATCGCCTCTCGACTTACGTGCCGGACATCGCCCCTCCGGCCGGCTTTGTGTTCAACCAGTTCCTCGTGCTCGGCGACGAGCCGCTGATGTTCCACACCGGGCTGCGCAAGATGTTTGCCCTCAACCGGGACGCGCTGAGCCGCATCGTTCCGGCCAAGCGGCTGCGCTGGATTGCCTACGGCCATTTCGAAGCCGACGAGTGCGGCGCCATGAACGAATGGCTCGAGGTCGCCCCGCAGGCCCAGGCGGCGCACGGCCAGACCGGCTGCATGGTTTCGCTCAACGACTTCGCCGACCGCACGCCCCGTATCCTGGCGGACGGCGAGACGATCGACCTTGGCGGCAAGCGCGTGCGCTTCATCGACACGCCGCACACCCCGCACGGCTGGGACGCCGGCGTGCTCTACGAGGAGACGACAGGCACGTTGATGTGCGGCGATCTCTTCACCCAGCTCGGCGACGGACCGGCGCTGACCTCCGGCGACGTGGTCGGGCCGGCGATCGCAGGCGAAGATCTCTTCCGGTACTCGGGTCTCAACCCCGGCATGGGCGCGACGATCCGGCGCCTCGCAACAGTCGCACCGCGCACGCTCGCCCTGATGCACGGCCCCTCCTTCGCGGGCGACGGCGCGGCGGCGCTCCGCGCGCTTGCCGACGACTACGATCGGCGTGTGCACGCATCGTTGCTCGACAGTGGTTTCAGGTTCGAGCGGGCAGCGGCGTAGCCCATTGCTCGCACCTCGCGGAACGCAACGGCGGCGCCAAGAACCGCCGGCGTTCCGCGTAGGCGCTACGGACGGAACGCACGCGAGACATCGCTGCGGCGAGCCTCTAAGTTCGGATGCCCGGCGAGCCGCGTGGGCGAACCGCACGAGGAACTGCGAAATGCCCGAGGTCCACCGCGCCGGAAAACCGACCCTGCACTATGCGCTCGACGACTACACCGACCCGTGGCGCGACGCGCCTTATCTCATCCTGCAGCACGGCTACGGCCGCTCCGGGCGCTTCTGGTACAGCTGGGTTCCGTATCTCAGCCGGTTCTACAAGGTCGTGCGCCCGGATCTTCGCGGGCTCGGTCAGTCGCAGGCTCCCGACGACCTCGAAGCCGGACTGAACGTCGAAGCCTACATCGACGACCTGCTCGCCATCATCGAAGAACTTGGCGGCGCGCCGATCCACTATTGCGGCGAGTCGCTCGGCGGGATTCTCGGCATGGTGCTGGCCGCGCAGCATCCGCAGCGGTTGCGCACGCTGAGCCTCGTCGCCGCGCCCCTCCTGATCAATCGGGACACGCAGCGCGCGTTCGCATTCGGTCATCCGACATGGCAGGACGCCCTGAAACAGATGGGCTCGCGCAAATGGGCCGAGGCTGCCAACGCGGCGACGCGGTTTCCGGACGGGACCGACCCCGGCCTGCTCGCCTGGTACGCGGACGAGATGGGCAAGTCATCGGTCGACGTCCTGATCCGCATGTCGCGCATCGCCTCGACGGTCGACGCGACACCCTTCATCGATCGCATCGTAACCCCGACGCTCGGCCTCTATCCGCAAGTTGCGCCGGTCACGATCCAGTCGCAGGAGAGTACATTGAAAGAGCGGATCCGTTCGCTCAAGATCGTCCACGTTCCGTCGCGGCATCATACGATCCAGAACATCATGCCGGCGACACTCGCGAAGGAAGTTCTTCACTTCGCGGCTCAGCACGACGGCGTCGCGGCCCACGAGCCATAGCGCTTGATGCCTGAAAGAACGCCAACCGGGAGGAAGAGGATGCACCGCCGGATGTCCCGCCGCCTGGTGGCGGCGCTTACCCTTGTGGCGGCATTGGCGGCGTCGACCGCGGGCCTGACGCAAGGCTATCCGAACCGGCCGGTCCGCCTCGTCGTGCCGTTCCCGCCGGGCGGACCCGCCGACGCGCTCGGGCGCGCACTCGCCGACCAGCTGAACAAGATGTGGGGCCAGCCGGTGATCATCGAGAACCGTGGCGGCGCCGGCGGCAACCTCGGTGCCGAGGTGGTCGCGCGCGCCGCCCCGGACGGCTACACGCTGCTGCTCAACGCATCGAGCCATGTCATCAACGCGAGCCTGTACGAAAAGCTGCCCTACGATCCGATCAAGGATTTCACGCCGGTCTCGGAAGTGGCGTCCTACATGCTGGTGCTGGTCGTGCATCCTTCATTGCCGGCGACGTCCGTGAAGGACTTTGTCGCCGCCGCGAACGGCAAGCCGGACGGATTGTCCGTCGCGAATGCCGGTCTGGGAACTCCGACACATCTTGCGGCCGCGCTGTTTGCGCAGGCATCGGGCGTCAAGCTGATCCACGTCCCGTATCGCGGCGCGGCGCCCGCAAGCACCGACCTGATCGCCGGCCAGGTGCCGGCGATGTTCAACAATCCGGTCAATGCCGTCCCGCAGGTGAAGTCGAACAATCTTCGCGCGCTCGCCGTAACCGGAGCGAAGCGTCTCTCCCTGCTGCCCGATGTTCCGACGATCGCCGAATCCGGCTATCCGGGATTCGAGACGCGGACCTGGTACGGCCTCTTCGGTCCGGCCGGCATGCGGGACGACGTCGTGCGCAAGCTGCATGCCGACACCGACAAGGTGATGCGCATGCCGGAGGTCGCGAACAACCTGATCGCGCAAGGATGGGACATCGCGGTGAGCCCGCCCGATCAGTTCTCCATCGTGCTGCAGTCGGAACTGGACCGCTGGTCCGCCGTCGTGAAACGCGCCGGCATCAAGGCGAACTGACGTGGATCTCCTGATCAAAGGCAGGCGGGCGCTGGTCACGGGCGCAAGCCTCGGCATCGGTCGCGCGGTCGCCGAAGAACTCGCGCGCGAGGGATGCGACGTGGCGATGGTTGCGCGAACCGAAGAGACACTGCGGCTGGCAGCGGAAGAGATCGCGCGCACGACCGACCGGCGCGTCGTCGCCGTGCCGGCGGATGCGTCGATGCCCGATACGATCCCGGATGCCGTGCGGCGGGCGACAGACGGGCTCGGCGGACCGATCGACATCCTGGTGAACAACGCAGGCTCGACCCCGGAAGACGGCATCGACCGCGTCGATTTCGCCAAGTGGCAGTACTCGATCTCGCTGAAGCAGTTCGGCTACGTCCGCTTCGCGCAGCTCGTGCTGCCGGCGATGCGCGCGCAGAAGTGGGGGCGGATCGTCAACGTGATCGGACGATCGGGCCACCAGCCGCGGCCGGTGTACCTCGCGGGCGGCGCCGTGAATGCGGGGTTGTTGAACTTCACCAAGGCTCTCGCGGAAGAGTGCGCGAAGGACAACGTGCTCGTGACCGGCGTCAATCCGGGGCCGATCGACACGCCACGCTGGCGCAGCCTGCGCGAAGCGGCCGTCCGGACGCGCGGCGTGACCGCCGAGCAATACGACGGCCGCGCCATCGCGGGCGTACCGCTCGGCCGCATCGGGACATCCGAGGAAGTCGCGGCCGTGGTGCTGTTCCTGTGCTCCGAACGCGCAAGCTTCGTGACCGGCGAGATCGTCAACGTTGACGGCGGCGGTACGCGCTGCATCTAGGTTGGCCCGGCCCCATCCTTGGCCGGCATCGACGTGAATCGGAAATCGCAGTGCGTGGCGCCGCCCGCCAGCGTCTGCGTCCGCTCCAGCTTGATGCCGCGCGTTTCGTAGGCCGCAAAGTCGAGTCCGCAGATGTTCGGCAGGATGTCCTTGTCGCCGTGCTGCGCCGCAAACTTGCAGAACCCGCAAGCGCGGTAGTTGATCCCGAATTCAAAGCGATCGTTCGGTCCGGGTTCGACGAAATCGTAGACGAAATCGCCCGGATACTTTTGCTCTCGGCTCAACGCCGCCTGCGCGCGCATCAGCGCCTGGTTCTCCGCCGACATGAACTGACGACCGGCTTTCAGACGCTCCGACTCGGGCGTCATCAGCAATTGCGCGTTGTAGCTTTCCAGTTCGATGTCGCCGATCACCTTGGCGGGCAGGCCCTTCCGACGCAGCACCCGGCCGATCGCGATGAACCCGAGAAGCCGCATGAAGAAGTCGGTCATGCGGCTTTCCGCGCCGCCGACGTAGGGCATCTGGTGAAGCACAGTGTCGAATTCGCCCATGATTTCTTCGTGCAGAGCCGTAGTGTCGCTGAGGCCGAGGTGCGCGCGCATCAGCGGATCAGCGAAATCGAGGCGCTGACGCATCGCCTCTTCCATCTGGGGGCGATGAGCTTCGTAGAACGGATGCAGGTCTGCCATTTTGCCCTACGCCCCGCGCGCCGCGCGATCCTTCTCGTTCACCGCGCGGATCGCCTCGCGCGCGGCGCGCCATTCCTCGTCGCCCCATTCGCGCAAATCATAGAAGCCGCCGGCCGAGACGAGATGCTGCGCACCGTCGACCGTGATGGTTTCGCCGTTGAGCCACTCGCAGCCCGGCGCGAGCAAGAAGGTCGCGAGGTTCTGCAACTCGGACATGTCGCCCACGCGGCCCATCGGATTGGCCGCCTTGGTGCGGGCGCCGGGCTCCTCCCCGGGCCGCAGGCGCTTGCCGGCGCCTTCGGTCGGAAACACGCCGGGCGCGATCGCGTTGAGGCGGATGCCATAGCGGCCCCACTCGACGGCGAGCGAGCGCGTCATGGTGGCGATCGCCGCCTTGCTCATCGCCGACGGCACCACATAGGGCCCGGCGTTGAACACCCAGGTCACGATGATCGAGACCACGCTGCCCTTGTGCTTGCCGGCGATCCAGCGCTTGCCGACCGCGTGCGTGACATAGAACGTGCCGTGCATCACGATGTTTGCGACCGCGTCGAAACCCTTCGGCGACAGGTCCTCGGTGCGCGAGATGAAGTTGCCCGCCGCATTGTTGACGAGCCCGGTGAGCGGACCGGAGCGGAAGATGTCCTCAACCATCTCGTCCACGGCCGCCGGGTTGCGGATATCGACGCCGTAGCTCGTCACTTGGCCGCCGGTCTTGTCGGCCAGCTCGAACGCGGTGGCATCGCACACGGACTTGCGCCGCCCGCAGATGAACACCTCGGCACCGAGTTCGAGAAACTTGGCCGCCATCTCCTTGCCGAGCCCGGTACCGCCGCCGGTCACCAGAATGCGTTGCGATTTGAGGATGCCATCCTTGAACACGGGCCGCTCCCTGTCCGCGATGCTTTCTGCCAGTATCGGGGGAAATGCGGGCCGCGCAAAGCCCGGCTCAGGGAGGGATGCATGGCTTCAGTGCTCGACCGCTTTCGGCTCGATGGAAAAGTCGCCCTCATCACGGGTGGCGCGCGCGGCATCGGACGCGCCACCGCCGAGGCATTCGTAGCGGCCGGCGCGCGGGCCGTGCTGCTC
>JBAVXH010000336.1:0-11197 GCA_049698215.1 Xanthobacteraceae bacterium
GCAGCGGGCGCGAGCCGGGACCCAGTAAACACCGAACGTGCGATATCGCTCGACCTGTGTTTACTGGGTCCCGGGTCTCGCTTCGCTCGCCCGGGATGACGACCCTCTACGCCGCCGCCTTCAGCGACTTCACGCCCATTTCGTCCAGAATATCGCGGATCGCCGCGAGCGCGCCCCGCATGTGCTCCGGATAGAGCCGTCCGATGCAGCCGATGCGGAACGAGTCCGCCACCGTCAGCTTGCCGGGATAGATTACGTAGCCGCGCTCCTTCAGCGCGTCATAGAACGCCTGAAACTTGAACGCCGGGTCGGCCGGCATGCGGAAGGTGACGATGATCGGCGCCTGCAGATTGTTGCCGAGCAGCGTCTCGAAGCCGAGCGCGCGCATCCCGTCGATCAGCACGCGGCAGTTCTCGGCGTAACGCTTGCCGCGTCCGGGCTGGCCGCCCTCCTCGAAGAACTCGATGAGCGCCTGATGGAACGAGACGATAACGTGGATTGGCGGCGTGAAGCGGTACTGGCCGGTCTTCTCGAAGTTGCGCCACTGATCGTGCAGGTCGAGCACCAGCGTGGTGGCATTGCCGGCGGTCCGCTCCAGCGCGGCCTTGCGGCAGATCACGAAGCCCAAGCCCGGCACGCCCTCGATGCACTTGTTCGACGAGGCCGCGATCGCATCGGGCAGAAGCGCGCCCGCATCGAGCGGCAGCGCGCCGAATGCGCTCATCGAATCGACCAGGTAGCTCTTGCGGTATTTCTGCGCGAGCGCGCCGAGCGCGACGATCGGATTGAGGATGCCGGACGTCGTCTCGCAGTGAACCGTGAAGATGTGCGTGATCGTGGCGTCGTCTTTCAGAAGACGCTCCACCGCGGCGAGGTCCGGCGGCGTGTCCTCCGGCGTCTCGTGCACCGTCACCTTGCGCTTTGCGATGTCGAGGATCTTCTTCGCGCGATGGCCGTACGCGCCGTTGATCAACAGCAACACATGGCCGTCGCCCGGAACGAAGGTCGTGAGCATCGCCTCGACCGCGAACGTCCCCGAGCCCTGCATCGGAACCGTGACGTAGTCGCCGACCCCGTGCACCACCTCCGGCAGGCGCGCCAGCACCTCGGAATTGATTTTCAGGAACGTCGCATCGCGCGAGCCCCAGTCGTGGACCATCACCTCCTTGACGCGCTTGCCGGTGGTCAGCGGCCCTGGAGTTAACAGCAGCGGATCCCCGGTGTCGGAGACGGCAGGCTTGATCTGCATAGAGAATTTGTCCCTGAATTTACCACATAATATCACAAATTCGGGCAAATGTAGCACGAATTTTGTGCGCCTTAAAGCCAAAGCTATGCCGCTTGCGAGGTTAACCCCTTGAGCGCGGACTCGAATTCGTTACCTTACAGTTTAGAAACCGAACGTTAACCACGTTCGTTAACCATGGGAGCCGCGCATGGACCTCACCTCCGCCCGAGAAAGCGCCACCATGAAAATTGGCTACCCTACTGTTTCCGTCCCACCCTTCATGACGTTACTCAAAGGCGTCGTCGGGTTCGCGGTCATCAGTCTCTTCTTCGCTGGTGCGTGCGCTGGCTTGGCTCAGTTGACCTTTGGCCCCGCCGCTCAGTTGCTCGTTGCAATAATTGGTGCGGCACTGGGGGGCGCTGTTGCTTGGTATTCATACCAGCCTGCCGAGGAATGAAACAGAGTTCTATCTCTGGGCATCTCTCCTAATAATTCTGTATGTCGTTATTAACCTTGCAAGCATGCTTGCCAAAGGACGCAAGCGTTTCGAAATCCCAGCGCTAGTATTCGATGCGGTAACGTTTTCGAGCTCAATTCTATTGTTCATCGGATGCTCGATCTCCCCAGCGGTTCTCCGTCTGATGGGAGACACAACTTGGTTTCTGATTGCCGCAAGCTTGTTTGGAATTCTATACGCTTTGCAGGCGGCGTGGCGTCGCTAGAGCCGAAACGGCTCCGCCAAATCCTGATATTGAACTCTTGAGCTTTCGCCTCCAAACACCCAATCCCTTCCCCTGTTTCGGAGCACCCCATGGCCGCCAGCGACTACGAGGTTTTCGACGAGCGCTTCCGCAACTGCGTGAACCGCACCTCGCATGTGCAGCAGCTCTGGACCGGCGCGCGCTGGACCGAGGGGCCGGTCTACTTCCCGGCCGGCAAATATGTGCTGTTCTCCGACATCCCGAACGACCGCATCATGCGCTACGACGAGACCGACGGCTCGGTCTCGGTGTTCCGCACGCCCTGCGGCTATTCGAACGGCCACACCGTCGACCGGCAGGGCCGGCTCGTCTCCTGCGAGCATGGCGGGCGGCGGGTCTCGCGTACCGAGATCGACGGCAGCATCACGGTCATCGCCGACAGCTACCAGGGCAAGAAGCTCAACTCGCCGAACGACGTGGTGGTGAAGTCGGACGGCTCGATCTGGTTCACCGATCCGCCCTACGGCATCCTCTCCGACTACGAGGGCCACAAGGCCCAACAGGAAAACGGCAATAACGTCTACCGCGTCGATGGGCAGACGGGCGCGATCGCGGTCGTTGCCGACGATTTCATCCGCCCGAACGGCCTCGCGTTCTCCCCCGACGAGACGAAGCTCTACATCGTCGACTCGGCGGGCGGCCGCACCAAGGGGCAGCCCAAGCACATCCGCGTGTTCGATGTCGGTGAAAACGGCAAGCTTTCCGGCGGCAAGGAATTTGCCGACTGCACGGCCGGCCGCTTCGACGGGATGCGCTTTGATTCAGACGGCCGCCTGTGGGCCGCGACCGACGACGGCGTTCACTGCCTCGATACCGACGGCACGCTGATCGGCAAGGTGAAGATCCCGGAGATCTGCTCCAACGTCGTGTTCGGCGGGGCCAAGCGCAACATGCTCTACATCACGGCGACCAACTCGCTCTACGGCGTGCTGCTGCACGTGAACGGCTCCAAGACGTTTTGAGGAGAATAACAATCATGCCCGTCGATACCGCCGCCGCAACCGATCGCCTGATGCGCCTGCTCGCCGTCGAGGGCGTCACCGGCCAGGAGGCCGCGATCGGGCGCACGCTCGCCGCGGAGCTCAAGGGCGTCGGCGTCCCGGCGAGTGCGATCTACCTTGATGATGCAAACACACGCATTCCGGTGCCGACGGAAACTGGCAATCTCATTGTGCACCTGCCGGGCCAGGGCAAGCTGCACAACCAGCCGCGCATCATGTTCATGACCCACATGGACACCGTGCCGCTCTGCGCCGGCGCAAAGCCCAAGCTTGCCGGCCGCAGAATCGTGAACTCCGCCAAGACCGCGCTCGGCGGCGACAACCGTACCGGCTGCGGCGTGCTGGTCACGCTCGCAGCGGAGCTTGCCAAGCAGAAGCTCGACCATCCTCCGATCACGCTGCTGTTCTGCGTGCGCGAGGAAAGCGGGCTCTACGGCGCGCGCTTCGTCAACAAGGCGGACCTCGGCGATCCCGTGATGGCGTTCAACTACGATGGCGGCTCGGCCGCGAACGTCATGGTCGGCGCGGTCGGCGCGGATCGCTGGGAGGTCGAGATCTTCGGCCGTGCCTCGCATGCGGGCGTATCTCCCGAGCGCGGCATCTCGTCGACCATGATCCTGGCGCTCGCGCTCGCCGAGGTGAAGAAAGGCGGCTGGTTCGGCAAGGTGGTGAAGGGCAAGCGCCAGGGCACCAGCAATGTCGGGCCGGTGACCGGCGGTCCGGGCCGTCCGGCCGGAGACGCCACCAACGTCGTGACCGACTACGTGCATGTGCGCGGCGAAAGCCGCAGCCATGACGCGAAGTTCTTCAAGGAGATCACCGCCGCCTACAAGGCCGCGTTCGAGAAGGCCTCCAAGCAGGTGAAGAACAGCGACGGCAAGTCAGGCCGCGTCAAGTTCAAGGCACAGACCGACTACTACCCGTTCCGCATGAAGGACACGCTGCCGGTGGTGAAGCGCGCGGCGGCCGCAGTGTCGGCGAACGGTGGAACGCCCAACATCCGCACCGCGAATGGCGGCCTCGACGCGAATTGGATGGTGCGCCACGGCATCCCGACGGTCACCTTCGGGGCCGGCCAAAATGAAGTGCACACCGTCGACGAGTGGATCAATCTCGACGAATACGACCGCGGCTGCGCGCTGGCGCTGCGGCTCGCGACGATGGGATAAGAAGAAAGCACGCGTCATCCGGATGGAGCGAGGCGCGACGCCGGCTGACGTCGTCGCCCCGTCTCAACGAGCGCTATCGGCGCGATCGCTGCGCGCTAAGGCACCTGGGACATATTGCAAAGAGACCTCGCGAGAGCGGAGGGGGGGCCGCCATGCTCCACCGCCCCCTCGAACACTTGACCGTTCGGGCACCAGATTCGTAGCCTTGTCCCGGCGATGGTGCATGCGGTCAGCTTGGGGGCCAACAGGCTCACTGGTGCGATGCAATCGACGCCGACCTTCAGGGCCGGCTTGACCTCGGCGTACAAGGCCGCGGCGGGGTGGGATAACAAGAGCAACGCAGCGGCTATCGAATAACGCAGCGCGACGAGGGCCCGCACGGCCAGAACTCCGGCGGGGCATCGAGGCGCGTTGGCGAATGCGTTCATATCCGCTGATCCTGAGAAATGGGGCCAACCTTCGCGATATTTTCGAGGCAACCTTCCTCTGTGGGAAAAGGGCCGGTCACAAATGTCCCGCTGACCTTGGTCGCGTACCATCCTGAGATAACGCCGAGGCGCGTTGCCTCGGTCTTGTCAACGAGATGCGGCATAAGCTTCATCATCATGAATTCCGATCGTGTGGGAGTACGGCGTATCTGGGAGAGCACGTGTTCGTGGGCGTGACGTCCTGCGTGCCGGCGCAAGGCTCCGCAGCCGCGCGACGGTCAACAACGCTTTTGCTGAACTGGACGATCTGAGCGTGGCAGCCCCTTCCCTTCACAGGCGGGAGCTCACGCATCTCTCGGTTGCCGGCGCCTGACTCGTCTGGGGCGTCGTGCCGACAATCCAAGCACACTAGTCTCCTTTGGATGCCGGACCTAGTCTTTTCTGCTCCGACTTGATTGGTATCGGTGGGATTCCGACCTCCAACTTGAAGCGCACCCGCGCGCCGGCGGTGCGGTTGGCGACGATAAGGTGAGGAACAGGTGCCCCAAGTACCACCGGGCCGAGACGCGTGTGTGCTTAGGTGCTTCTGTCGGTAGCCATGGGCAAGGGACCTTCGGGAGCAGAACTCATGTCGAAATTCGTGTTTGTCGTCGCTACCTTCTTGGCGGTCGGCTCGATGCCGGCTCGGGCCGAGGACAAAATGATCGTCGACATGCGCAAGATGACCTGCGGCCAGCTGACCAAGCTCGGCTTCCAGGATTTCGCCGGCGTCACGATGTGGCTGAGCGGCTATTATAACTCGAGCATCCGCAACACGGTCGTCGACCTCGCCGAGTTCGCGCGGGCGGCGACGAAAGTGAAGACCTACTGCCAGGCCAACGCGCGCGGCACCGTCATGGCGGCAGCCGAGCGAACGCTCGGCATCAAGATGCCGCGGTGAGTCTTATTCGGCGGCCTCCACGACGGCATTCGGGAAAGCCGCAAAGCGCGTGAACGCCGCCGCGGTATACGAATAGATCATCCCGGTGGCCCTTTGCTGCTTTGCCTGCAACCGGCCCGGCTTGCATCTTCCTGGAATCTCTCAGGCGGCCCGCCTTGGCCCGAGCTGCCACGCCTTCCTGACGAAAGTCGGCAAGTTGAAATGAGGCGCGGACCGGCGGCTGATGGGTGAGGGCTACGATTGGAGGATGCTATGTCCGTGGAAAGCGTTCTGAGGAGAAAGGGAACCGACGTCGCAACAATAGCCCCGGATGCCAGCGTCAAGCGGGCGGCGGACTGGCTGCGTACAAAAAATATCGGCGCTCTCGTGGTCACGCACGGCGACGCAGTCCTCGGTCTTGTATCCGAACGTGAGATCGTGCACGCGATTTCCCGCTACGGCGAGAGTGCCACATCGATGCCGGTGAGCGAAATCATGCGGCATGGCGTGATCACCATATCCCCGGCCGAAACTGTCTCTCACGCGATGAACCTGATGACCCGGCACCGCGCGCGCCACATGCCGGTCGTCCAAAACGGCAAGCTCGCCGGCATCATCAGTATCGGCGACGTCGTCAAACATCGTCTGGACGATCTGCAGCTCGAGACCAACGTCCTGCGCGATGCCCGCACTGCTGCGCGTTGAGCTCGACCTAAAGATGCCGCGGTAGCGTGTAGGGTGGGCAGAGGCGCGCGAAGCGCGACGTGCCCACCGCCTTCATTCACCCGCAGGCGTGATGGGCACGCTTGTCCCGCTATCGCGCGGCAAGCTTTGCCATCCACGGAAACTACAAAACTCACCCCGGCACGATCACGCCCTTGCCGCTCGTCTGCGTGTCGAACACGCGGTAGGCCTCCTCGGCCTCTCCGAGCCGCCAGCGGTGCGTGAACAGTCTGTCCACCGCGATCCCCTTGTCCGCAACGAACTCGGCGCAGTCGGCCTGTCCCTGCGTCGAGAAGGTCCAGGAGGCGACCAGCGTGATCTGCCGGCGGATCAGGTCGGGGCTCACATCGAGCGTCACCTGCCCGCGCTCGCCGACAAAGCAGACCGTGCCCCAGGTGCGCGCCGCGCGCACGGCGGCCGCGCGCGCCTCCGCGGAGCCGGACGTGTCGAGCGTCTTGTGGGCGCCTTCGCCGTGGGTCAATTCGCGGATCGCTTCGACCGGATTGTTGGAGCGCGCCTCGATCACCTCGTGCGCGCCGAACTCGCGCGCGAGCGCACAGCGCTCCGTCGACACATCGAGCGCGATCACCCGCGCGCCCATCGCGACCGCGAGCTGCGTCGCCGAGAGGCCGACCGGCCCCTGCCCGAAGATCGCGATGGTCTCGCCGCCCTGCAGGTTGAGCCGCTTCAGCGCCTGATAGGCCGTGCCGGTGCCGCAGGAGATGGCGGCTCCGGTCTCGAACGAGAGCGCATCGGGCAGCGGCACCAGCGTCGCCACCGGCACCTTCATGTACTTGGCGTGCGCTCCGTTGCCGTTCGCGCCGAATACCGTGGCGCCGTTAAGGCACATCTGCGCCCAGCCGGAGCGGCAATGCTTGCAGGTGCCGCAGCCGGTGTAGTGATGATCCATCACGCGTTGCCCAACGCGCGCCTCCTTCTCGGAGACGCCCGAGCCGACCGCGACCACCACGCCGCAGGGCTCGTGACCCGCGATCACCGGCTCGGCGCCGCGCGCGAATCCGGAGGTGGTGTCGCCCGGCTTGAAGCTCGCGCGGTAGACGTGCAGGTCGCTGCCGCACATGCCCGAGGCCTTGATCTCGAGCACCACATCGCGCGGCCCCGGCGCCGGATCGGGAAACTCGCGCAGCGCGAGCTTGCGGTCACCGAGGAATACGACGCCGAGCATGAGAAGACCTCCCCAATGACTGATTGCAGAGCGCGCGAGAGGCGCAAGCTTAGCTGTCGCCATAGGGCGGGCAAGGGTGCGAGCGCGCTGTGGTGCGGCTTGCGACGATGAATCGCGTCTAGCCACGAAGACGGTGCGCGAAGAAAGCCAGAATTTCGTCGCGTGCCGCGATCGTCGGCTCCCCAGCCTTGTCGATCAGGTGCTGCGTCACGACGCTGTGCGGAAAGGGCACGCGTTGCGCGAAGAACGGCGCGACATCGGTGTTCGCCGCGCTGTCGGGCAGCGTGCGGGCGACGAAGCGCTCGCCGAGCGCGGCCGCATAGGCGGCAAAGCGCTCCGCCCGGCAGATCTTGTCGCCTGCGAAGCGATAGGCGAGCACCGTGAGATCGTCGCGCTCGAGCCGCTCGCGCACCGCCTTGATCTCGTCCGGCGCGATCTCGAGGCCGGCGGGCTCCTTCAGCGGCAATGAGGGCTGCGAGAGCACCGGTGCCAGCATTGCGGGCTCGAGCATCATTGTCAGCGCAAAGTTGCCGGTGAAGCACATGCCGATCGCACCGACACCAGGGCCGCCGCACTCGTGATGCGCAAGCCGCGCGAGCGCGCGCAGCCAGAGCGTGACCGGGCTCGACGCGCCACCGACAAGCGCGCGGAACTCAGCGCTCATGCAGGCGCGCTGAAGAACTGCGGCCCCTTCTTCGGCCTGCGGAACGGCGCCGTCCCGGCCGAACAGCGAGGGCATATAAACCGTGAAGGCGGCATCGCGGACCCAGCGCGCAAAGCGCGCCACCTGCGGGCTGATGCCGGGCATCTCGGTCATGACGATCACCGCCGGTCCCATGCCCGTGACGTGGACCCGCCTGGTGACGCCATCGAGCGTGATGTCGCGGCCCGCGAAATCGTCGAGCGGATCGTCCTCGCGCATGCTCCGCCTGCTCATCGAGCTCTCCCCTTTCGCGCCGGCCGCGCGCCGTGTATCTTCAGTCCAGATTGTGGACTCAGCCTATACCTCCTGAGTCCATATTTGCAACCCAGATGGCAGCCTCATGAACGAAACTCTCATCCGCCGTTCTCCCGTGGACATGCGCCACTGCAATCTGGCGGGCAGCTTCGAATTGATCGGCGACCGCTGGACGCTCCTGATCCTGCGTTCCGCGCTCTACGGCGTGCGCCGGTTCGACGACTTCCAGGCCGACATAAACATTCCGCGCAGCGTGCTGAGCAACCGGCTCGCCGGCCTGGTCGAGACCGGAATCATGGAGCGGCGCGAGTACCGCGAAGAAGGCCAGCGCGCACGTGTCGAGTATCCGCTCACCAAAATGGGCCGCGCGCTCGGCCTGCCCTTCTTCGCGATGACCGAGTGGAGCGACAAATGGCTCGGCGACGGCGTTTCGCCGTTCAAGCTGCGGTCGAAGTCGTCTTGCGAGTGGCTGTCCGTGGCGCTGGTCGATGCGGACGGGAAGCGGATCAAGGGCTCCGACGTCGAGATGGTGATCGACCCGCTCTACAAGAGGCCGGGCGGGAAGCGCCGGAAATAAGACGCGGGTTGAACACTCGAAAGGATCGGAGCCTGAAAAGAACGACCACCGGGGGCCGCGCAGCGTAAGGCTTCAAACACCGCGCGCGGGACGCCGGAGGATTGGCGGACTTGCGGAGTTTCGGGACGGTTGCTGATTGAGAGCGGCCGTCTCCGCCCGAGCCTCGCGAGAGGATCGGGCCTGCGGGTCCGACCAGGACCCGGCGTCCCGCGCGCCCTTTCTCTTCTTTCGGGGTGCGCTCTTTTCAAGCCTCGGACGCGAAACGCGCCGCGAGAACGGGAGCGGCTTCTCGGGGAACCAATTCGGGCAATGTCCCTTTGAATTCCACAAAATCAGTCTATTGTCACAAATCTGTCATCTGAGCCGTGCGCCGATTCGCGCGCGATGGAGGTTTTGCGCCAAAGATGTCGGGCACCGAACTGTTCGCCACCTTCCTCGGCAGCGTCGCGCTCCTGCTTTGGGGCGTGCGCATGGTGCGCACCGGAATGACGCGGGCCTTCGGCACCGCGCTGCGCAAGGCGATCGCGACCTACGCCCGCACACGCATCGGCGCGTTCTTCGCCGGTGTCGGCATCACCGGCATTCTGCAAAGCTCGACCGCGACCACGATGCTGCTCGCCTCGTTTGCCGCCCGCGGCATGATCGCGCTGCCGCTGGCGCTTGCGGTCGTGCTCGGCGCCGATGTCGGCTCGGCCATCGTCGCGCAGGTGTTCTCGTTCGACGTGAAGTGGCTTTGGACCGTGCTGGTCGCGCTCGGCGTGCTCGTCTTCATGTCGACGGAAGCCGACAAGGCGCGCGGCATTGCGCGCATCTTCATCGGGCTCGGCTTCATGCTGCTCGCGCTGGTGCATATCGGGCTCGCGGCGGCGCCGCTCAAGGACTCCGCCCTGTTCCGCTCGCTGCTCACCGGCCTTGCCGGCGAGCCGGTGCTCGGCTTCCTGGCGGCGATCGCGGTCTCGTGGCTGGTGCATTCGAGCCTCTCGATCGTGCTGCTGGTGATGTCGCTCGCGGGGGCCGGCGCCTTACCCGTGCCGCTCGCGCTCGCGCTGGTGCTCGGCGCGAACGTCGGCGGCGCGCTCGCCCCATACCTGACCCTCTCCAGCCTGGCCCCCGCCGGCCGCCGCGTGCCGCTCGGCAATCTCATTGCCAAGACCGCGCTGGCGCTTCCCGTCCTGTTCCTGGTGACGCCGATCGCATCGTGGCTCGCGATGATCGAATCCGATCCGGGGCGCATCGCGATCAACTTCCACACGGCATTCAATCTCGCGGTCGCGGCGATCTTCCTTCCGGCGGTGGCGCTGGTCGCCACGCTCGCGACGCGGCTCTTGCCGGACCTTGCGCAGACCGCCGCATCGAACGAACCGAAGCATCTCGACCCGACCGTGCTCGACTCGCCCTCCGAGGCGCTCGGCTGCGCGATGCGCGAGACGCTGCACATGGGCGATCGCGTTTCCGACATGCTGCGCCAGGCGCTCGTCGTGTTCGAGAAGTCAGATCCGAAGCTGGTGAAGGAGGTCGAAAAGGCCGACAACGCCGTCGATGCGCTGCACGAGGCGATCAAGCTCTACATGGTCAAGCTCTCGAAGGCCGAGATGAGCGACGAGGAGAGCCGGCGCTATGTCGAGATCATCACCTTCACGACCAACCTCGAGCATGTCGGCGACATTATCGACAAGAACCTGATGGAGCTGGCGGCAAAGAAGATCAAGAATCGCTACGCCTTCTCGGCCGAGGGGCTCGACGAGATCCGCAAATTCCATGGCCGCGTGATGGACAACATGCGGCTTGCCTTCAACGTGTTCGCGACGCGCGATGTCGCGATGGCGCGCCGCCTGCTCGCCGAGAAGGCGACGACGCGCACCGCCGAGCTGGCGGCAGCCGACAGTCACTTCGCGCGGCTGCGCGAAGGGCGTCCGGAGTCGATCGAGACCAGCGCGATCCATCTCGACGTGATGCGCGACCTGAAGCGCATCAACGGCCACCTCACCTCGGTCGCCTACCCTATCCTCGAAGTCGTCGGCGAATTGCGCGACAGCCGGCTGCGCGAGGCGGAGGGAGAGGCCGTGCCGAACGGCAAGCCGGTGGCGACGTAGGCACGATCCCGAAACAAGGTGAGCCGCGCCGACGGCCTGACCTAGCGCTGCGGCGCAATCGAGAGCGGTGCGTTTGGCTGCTTCGGCCGGCGCGGCGCCGATTTCTTCTGCGCTGCCGGCGGCGTCTCGGCCTGCTCGGGCGGGCTCGCCCTCT
>JBAVXH010000337.1:0-3829 GCA_049698215.1 Xanthobacteraceae bacterium
GCGCAGAGGTGCCGCGCGCGGTCGCACCGCCGTTGCCGTTGCCCGGCGCAGACGGCGCCGCCCCATTCTCGCGGATGTCGCGGATCACCTCGTCCGGCGTCGGCAAGTCGGCCGCATAGGCGATGCGCACCAGCACCATTTCGGCGGCGGCGAGCGGCTTGCCCGCCTCCTGAACCTCGGCCAGCCCCTTGAACAGCATCTGCCAGGTGCGCGAGAGCACGCGCATCGAGAGCGAAGTCGCAAAGGCCCGGCCACGCGTGCGCTCGGCCTCGGCGAGCGAGAGATCGTCGGCGACTGCCGGCAGCACCTTCACGCGCGTCACGAAGTGCGTGAACTCGGCGAGATCGGACAGCACCACCGCCGGATCGGCGCCGGAATCGTATTGGTCACGCAGTTCGGTGAGCGCCTTGGCCATGTCGCCGCGCATCAGCGCCTCGAACAGGTCGATGATGCGCGTGCGGTCGGCGAGGCCGAGCATCTGCCGCACATCTTCGGCGCGGAGACTCCCGGCCGCATGCGCAATCGCCTGGTCGAGCAGCGAGAGTGCATCGCGCACCGAGCCTTCGGCGGCGCGCGCGATCAACCCGAGCGCTTCCGGCCCAGCTTCGATTTTCTCCTTGGCGCAGATTCCTTCCAGATGCTGCACCAGCAGCGATGCATCGACCCGACGCAGGTCGAAGCGCTGGCAGCGCGACAGGATCGTAATCGGGACTTTGCGGATTTCGGTCGTCGCGAACACGAACTTCACATGCGGCGGCGGCTCCTCCAGCGTCTTGAGCAGCGCGTTGAACGCAGCCGTGGAGAGCATGTGCACTTCGTCGAGGATGTAGACCTTGTAGCGCGCCGAGACCGGCGAGTAGCGCACCGCCTCGTTGATCTGGCGCACGTCGTCGACGCCGTTGTGCGAGGCCGCGTCCATCTCGATCACGTCGACGTGCCGGCTCTCCATGATGGATTGGCAGTGCAGGCCAAGCCCCGGCATGTGGATGGTCGGTCCGGTCACCGAGCCGTCGGGCAGCTCGTAGTTGAGCGCGCGGGCGAGGATGCGGGCGGTCGTGGTTTTCCCGACGCCGCGCACGCCGGTCAGGATCCAGGCCTGCGGAATGCGCCCGCTCTCGAACGCATTCGAGATGGTGCGGACCATCGCGTCCTGGCCGATCAGGTCGGGAAATGCCGCGGGACGATACTTGCGCGCCAGCACCCGGTAGCCGGGCCCTGTGCTGCCGAGATCGAGTCCGGGGCTCGTGGTGTCGTTCATACGCGATCCAACCGTAGCCCGGATGAGCGTGGCGAAATCCGGGGTTCACGAGCGAGCGGGGCTTTTTCCCCGCATTTCGCTGCGCTCCATGCGGGCTACATGCGTGAGGGTGGGAGGCTGACGAGCGACCCGAGTCGTAGCTCGTTAGGGCTGCTTCCTTCCGGACCTGACCCGGTTGGCGAGTGGCTCGTCCACCGCCAACCTCCCGGGTCCTATATCGGGCGAACAAAGCACGAATGCAAGCGCCGCGCGGGCTGCGCGTGCTAGCTTTCCCCGGCGCATTTTCTTGGCGCCGGAACCTGAAAAAATGGCCGACTGGACGCTGCATCCGCAACTCGCCGCCGACACGGCGCACCTGGGCGACCTGCCATTGTCTCGCGTGCTCGCGATGAACGACGCGAATTACCCCTGGCTCATCCTGGTGCCGCGCAGGGCGAACATCACCGAGCTCATCGATCTCGACGAGAGCGAGCAGGCTCAGCTGATGCGCGACGTCACGCGCGTGGCGCGTGCGGTGCGCGCGGTGACGGAGTGCCACAAGCTCAACATCGCGGCGCTCGGCAACGTTGTGCCGCAGCTGCACGTGCACATCATCGCGCGGTTCCGCCACGACGCTGCTTGGCCGAATCCCGTGTGGGGCGCCGCGCCGGCGAAGCCCTATGAGCGCGCGGCGCTGAATCAATTGGGCGCGAAACTACGCATCGCCATTCAGCTATGAGCAGCCGCCGCCCAGCACCTGGCCGGAAAGTGACCTATTTCAGGTAAGCCTTGCGCGACAAAGCGTTGCGCCGATCGCAGACGCATGCGAGTTTTCCCCGCCCCGCTGGAGTTCCTGATGTCCCCACGCCCCAATCTCGGGCCGAAGCCGCTGCTCGGCTACACCGCCAACCATCTTGCGCGCGTTGCCGAGCGGCGCGGCGACGCGGCGTTCCTTGCGGCGCGCGAGGCGGATCCGAGTGCGGCGGCGGTTGCGGTCGGCGGCGAGCTGATCGTACTGAAGCGCAGCGCGAACGGCTTTGACGCCCTGTTCAGTCCGCACGAGGTGCGCGCGCTCGCGCCGACCGCGGAAAGCGTGTTCCTCGGCGTCACGGACAACGCGGGGCGCTTCGGCATCGCGCTCGACCCTGAGGCCACCAAGGCGCTCAAGGGCCGGGACGATTTGCTCGTGATCGACCTGCGCTCGATCGCCGTGCAGGGCCTCGTCGGGCCCGATCAGCTCGCGCCGCTCGCGGAGGCGAAGGCGCTGCTCGCCTGGCACGCGCGCCACCGCTTCTGCGCCAATTGCGGGGCGGCAACGAAAGTCTCGCAAGCGGGCTGGAAGCGCGAGTGTCCCGCCTGCAAGGTCGAGCACTTCCCGCGCACCGACCCGGTCGTGATCATGCTGGCGGTCGACGGCGACCGCTGCCTGATGGGCCGCGCGGGACGCTTCGTCGCCAACATGTGGTCATGCCTCGCGGGCTTCATCGAACCGGGCGAGAGCATCGAGGAAGCCGCGCGACGCGAGACGCTCGAGGAGGCCGGCATTGTCTGCGGGCGCGTGAAATACTTCGCGTCGCAGCCCTGGCCGTTCCCGATGTCGCTGATGATCGGCTGTCACGCGCAGGCGACGTCGACGGAGATCACGGTCGATCGCGAGGAGCTCGAGGACGCGCGCTGGTTCACGCGCGACGAGGTGGTGCAGATGTTCCGCGGCGAGCATCCGGAGCAGATCTCGATCCCGCCGCCGATCGCGATCGCGCATCACATCATCCGCGCCTGGGTCGAGTCGGACGATGTCTTCGCCTGAAGGCAAGCATGTTCTCTGCACCGGTATCGCGGTGCTCGACATGGTGTTTCGTGTGCCGCACTTTCCGCGGCCGGATGTAAAGACGCAAGCAACCGCGTTCAGCACGATCAACGGTGGAAACGGCGCGAACGCCGCGGTCGCGATTGCGCATCTTGGTGCGCGTGCAAGCTTCGCAGGACCGCTCGGCGGCCCGGCAGGCGCCGACACTGTCGGCGACGCGTTCCTGGGGCTGGCGGCGAATGAGAAGATCGACTGTTCGGCGTGTCCGCGCGTCGCAGGCGTTCCGACCTCGATCTCGGCCATCACCATCGATGATCACGGCGAGCGCGCGATCGTGAACTTCCGCGACGAACGCCTGTCGCAGACCAAGCCTGACGACGCCGACGCGCTCGTGGCGGACGCCGACGCAGTTCTGGCAGACAATCGCTTCCCAGTATTCGTGCGCGGGGTGCTGATCGCGGCGCGCCGGCGCAGCGTGCCGGCCGTGCTCGACGCCGACGAGCCGCGTCACGACAGCGACGACTTGCTCGGCATTGCGTCGCATGTGGTGTTTTCGGCGGAGGGTCTGCGCGCGACTGCCGGCACCGACAGTCTCGGCCGTGGCTTGGTCGATCTCGCCAAGCGCACATCATCGTTTCTCGCCGTGACGGACGGGCGCAACGATGTGCTGTGGCTCGAAGGCGGCGAGCTGCGGCAGTTCCCGGCGTTCCGCGTCGACGTCGTCGACACGCTCGGCGCGGGCGACACGTTCCACGGCGCCTTCGCGCTGATGCTCGCCGAGGGCG
>JBAVXH010000338.1:0-10093 GCA_049698215.1 Xanthobacteraceae bacterium
ACCTGCATCTGCGGCGCCTTGCGGGCTTGCGCCTGCGCGCCGTGTTCCTGGAGGTCGACGAAGACAACACGCCGGCGCTGCGGCTTTACACGCGTGCAGGATTCCGTGAAGTCGGCCGCCGTCCCGGCTATTATTCGGGCGGAAAGAGCGCGCTGGTACTGCGCCGGGACCTTGTGTAGACCGAAACGCCTGCATGATCGACGGACGGAAGGACCGTGACAGAAGGCAAGCCCAATTTCATCGAAGCCCAATGCGTGGCAAAGGGCATGCGCATGACCGAGCAGCGCCGCGTGATCGCGCGCGTGCTCGCGGATTCGGGCGATCACCCGGACGTCGAGGAGCTCTATCGCCGCTGCGCGCGCATCGACGAGCACATCTCGATTTCGACCGTGTACCGCACCGTCAAGCTGTTCGAGGATTCCGGCATCATCACCCGCCATGATTTTCGCGAAGGACGTGCACGCTACGAGCAGATCCCCGACGCGCACCACGATCACCTGATCAACCTGCGGAGCGGCGAAGTGATCGAGTTCCAGTCCGAAGAGATCGAGCGCCTGCAGCGCGAGGTCGCCCGCAAGCTCGGCTACAAGCTGGTCGACCATCGGCTCGAGCTTTATGCGGTGCCGTTGGACGACGAGAAGTCTGAGCGCTGATGCTGCGGATGGCTTTCGTTCTGTTGATTTTTGCTCTGGTCACCGTTGTGCTGATGCCGGTGCAATGGCTCGCGGTCGCGCTCAAGCGCCCGCTGCGCCGGCGCATCCCGGTCTTCTATCACCGCTTTGTGTGCCGCTTGCTCGGCGTAAGCGTGCGCGTGAGCGGCATACCTGTCGGAGATCGCCCGCTGCTGATTGTGGCGAACCATTCCTCGTGGCTCGACATCTCGATCATCACATCGCTTGCGCCGGTCGTGTTCGTGGCAAAAAGCGAAATCGCGCGCTGGCCGTTTTTTGGACTGCTCGCGAAACTCCAGCGCACGGTGTTCGTCGAGCGCAACCGCCGCCAGAAGACCGGTGAGGTCAACGCGCAGATCGCGCAGCGCCTCGCCGAAGGCGACCCGGTGCTGCTGTTCGGCGAGGGGACGGCAGGCGACGGGAACCGCGTGCTCCCCTTCCGCACCGCGTTGATCGGCGCCGCGCGGGACGCGATCGCTTCTGCCGGCAACGAAAAGGTCTGGATCCAGCCGCTCTCGATTGCCTATGTGAGCCAGCAGGGCATCGCGCTCGGGCGTCACCTGCGCCCGCGCGCTGCTTGGTACGGCAAGATGAAGTTGACGGACCACATCGGAAAAATCGTAAGGACCGGCGCGGTGGACGTGTGCGTGACGTGGGGCGAGCCCATCCCCTACGACGGTGCCATCGACCGCAAGATCTTGGCCCGTCAACTGGAATCGGCTGTGCGAACCACCACAATTGCGGCGTTGCGTGGACCGGCTGCCGCGTGAGTGCGTCGCAGACGTTTCATTTGGCGGCAAAAGGCGCTAAGACAGCGGCAACCGCCGCCGACCCGGCCAATTTTACCAAGATCTGGAATGAGTTAGCGGGGCAGAGCCCCAACCGCATGACGCGCAAGCTCTACGTCAAATCCTACGGCTGCCAGATGAACGTCTACGATTCTCATCGTATGGCGGACTTGCTCGCGCCCGAAGGCTACGTGGAGACGGCGGCGCCGGACGACGCCGACCTCATCATCCTGAATACCTGCCATATCCGCGAAAAGGCCGCCGAAAAGGTCTACTCGGAGCTTGGCCGGGTGCGTCAGCTCAAGGAAGGCGCTGCCCGGGAAGGGCGGCGCGTGACGGTGGCGGTGGCCGGCTGCGTTGCGCAGGCGGAAGGCGCGGAGATCGTCCGCCGCGCGCCGGTGGTCGATCTGGTGGTCGGGCCGCAGAGCTATCACCGGCTCCCCGATCTGCTGGCGCGCAAGGACCGCGCGGTCGAGACCGAGTTTCCGGTCGAAGATAAGTTCGATTTTCTCCCCGCGCCCACAAAGGCTGCGACGCGGGCACGCGGCGTGACGGCCTTTGTCACCGTGCAGGAAGGCTGCGACAAGTTCTGCACGTTCTGCGTCGTGCCCTATACGCGCGGCGCGGAGGTCTCACGGCCGGTCGAGAAGATCCTCGAAGAAGTGCGCAATCTCGCCGAAGCAGGCGTGCGCGAGGTGACGTTGATCGGCCAGAACGTCAACGCGTACCACGGCGAGGATCAGCGCGGCCGTACCTGGACACTTGGCCCGCTGCTGCGTCGCGTCGCCGAAACCCCCGGCATTGCGCGGCTGCGCTACACCACCAGCCACCCGCGCGACGTCGACGATGATCTCATCGCCGTGCACCGCGATCTGCCGCAGCTTGCGCCGCAGCTTCACCTGCCGGTGCAATCAGGCTCGGACCGTATCCTGGGAGCGATGAACCGCCGGCATACCCGCGCTGATTACCTGCGCACGATCGAGCGGCTGCGCACCGCACGGCCTGACCTCGCGCTGACCTCCGATTTCATCGTCGGTTTTCCGGCCGAGACCGAGGCGGATTTCGCCGATACGCTGCGCATCGTCGACGAGGTCGCTTATGCGGGCGCGTTCTCGTTCAAGTACTCGCCGCGGCCCGGCACGCCGGGCGCGAACATGAGCGCGCAGGTCGAGGATGAAGTGAAAGCCGAGCGCCTCGCGCGGCTGCAGGCGGCGATCAATCGGAACGCTGCCGCCTTCAATGCACGCTGCCGCGGGCTCACCTTCGACGTGCTGATGGAAAAGCCGGGGCGGCTGCCCGGCCAGGTCACCGGCCGCTCGCCCTATCTCCAGCCGGTGCAAGTCATGGCCCCGTCGCATCGGATCGGCACGATGGTATCCGTGACGATCACGGAGATTGGAACCAACAGCCTGTTCGGCGTACTCGCGGAGGCCCCGCGAATCGGGCCAGAATCCGTCCAGTCACTGGAAGCGCTCGGAGCCTGAAATCCTTGTGCAATCAGCTAGCCGACAATGATCTACTTTATCTAGTAAGTGGCCGGTGACGTGACGATCCGGATCCTCACCTTCGACGACAATCGCCATGCTGCGACACTGTTTGGCGAGCGGGGCCAAAACCTCGCACTGATCGGGCGCCGGCTCGGCGTCGTGGCAGACTCGCGCGGCAATCAGGTGACAATCGAAGGTTCGAGCGCCGACTGTGAGCTCGCGCGCCGCGTACTTGAAGTACTCTACGAGCAGATCAAGCGCGGCCAGGACGTGAGTCAGGGCGACGTCGAAGGCGCGATCCGCCTCGCGATCGCGCAAGGCTCGCTGTTCGATCTCGACCCGGCATCCTCACGCTCCGCGTTCGAGGAAGTCAATCTGCGCAAGCGTCCCGTGCGCGCCCGCACGGCCGGACAGGATGCCTATATGCGCGCGCTCAAGCGCCACGAGCTCGTGTTCGGCGTCGGTCCTGCCGGCACCGGCAAGACCTGGCTCGCGGTCGCGCACGCGGTCGCGCTATTCGAGCGCAAGGAAGTCGACCGTATCGTCGTATCACGCCCGGCGGTTGAAGCCGGCGAACGGCTCGGGTTTTTGCCGGGCGACATGCGCGAGAAGATCGATCCCTATCTGCGGCCGGTCTACGATGCGCTGTTCGACCTGATGGACGCGCGCATCGTCGAGCGCGCGATGCAGTCGGGCGAAATCGAAATCGCGCCGCTCGCCTTCATGCGCGGCCGTACGTTGTCGAACGCGGTCGTAATCCTGGACGAGGCGCAGAACACGACCTCGATGCAGATGAAGATGTTTTTGACGCGTCTCGGCGAAAACAGCCGCATGATCGTGAACGGTGATCCGAGCCAGACCGATTTGCCTTCGGGTCAGATTTCTGGCCTCGCCGAGGCGATCCGCCTGCTGGCCGACGTCGAAGGCGTCGGACACGTGTCGTTCACCAAGGACGACGTCGTGCGCCACGAACTGGTGGCGCGCATCGTCGAGGCCTACGACAACGCGGCGGCCAAGCGCGGGTCCGGCAAATGACCACGACCGAACCCGTGCCGCTGATCGACGTGATCGTCGAGTCGCCGCAGTGGGGCGCGGCGGACGGCGCGGAGGCAACCGTACGCCGCGCGCTCACCGAAGCCGCGATCGCGACCGATGCCGAGTTCAAGGATTGCACGCTCGCGGTGCTCTTGACCGACGACGCATCAATTCGCCGGCTCAACGCCCAATGGCGGCACATCGACAAGCCGACCAATGTGCTGTCGTTTCCTCCCGCATCGCATCAACAGAGTCCCGTGAAATCGCTGGGCGACATCGCCATCGCCTACCAGACGACCGCGCGCGAGGCCACGCAGGAAGGCAAGCCTTTCGCGAATCACCTGGCGCATCTCGCGGTGCACGGATTTCTCCACTTGCTCGGCTACGATCACGACACCGATGCGGCCGCCGAAGAGATGGAAGGGCTTGAGCGTGTCATTTTGGCGCGGCTCGGCGTGCCCGACCCGTATCTCACGCACGAGACGCTTGCGCGCGGGGCGCCGCCTCAGCACATTCGGGGCTGACGGAAAGCCATGCCCGATTCCGACGCGCCAAGTCGTATCGATTCAAATCGCAGCGATTCTCTCCCGGACCGCATGAACCTTCCTGCGGTCGTGTCGCAACCCGCGTCTGCCCGCGAAGAGAGCTGGCTCACGCGGTTGATGCGCGCCGTGTTCAACTGGAAATCAAACTCGGCGCGCTCCGACCTGCAGACTGCGCTCGCCAATGGCTCGGTGGGTGAAGGCGGCTTCTCGCCGCAAGAGCGCATCATGCTCACCAACATCCTGGCGCTGCGCGGGCGCCGGGTCGATGACGTGATGGTGCCGCGTGCCGACATCATCACCGTGCAGCAGGACATTACGCTCGGCGAGTTGCTCAAGGTGTTCGAGGGTGCCGGCCACTCGCGCCTCGTCGCGCACAACGATACGCTCGACGATCCGGTCGGCATGGTGCACATCCGCGACGTGATCGGCTACATGGTGCGCCATGCGCAGCAGGGGGCGGCGAAGAGCAAGCGCAAGAAGCCCTTCCCCGCGGGGCTAGATCTGAAAGCCATCGACCTTTCAGTGCCGCTCTCGGAGGCGAAGATCATCCGCGAGATCCTGTTCGTTCCGCCTTCGATGCCCGCGCTCGATTTGCTCGCAAAGATGCAGGCGACCCGCATCCACCTTGCGCTGGTGATCGACGAATACGGCGGCACCGACGGCATCGTGTCGATCGAGGATGTGGTCGAGGAGGTCTTCGGCGAGATCGAGGACGAGCACGACGAAGACGAAACGCCGGCGATAGTGCGCCAGCCCGATGGCTCGTTCCTGGCCGATGCGCGCGCGCCGCTCGAGGATGTGGTGGCAACCGTCGGACCGGAGTTCGACATCGGCGACATCGGCGATGAGGTCGATACGCTCGGCGGCTACGTTATGACGCGGGCGGGCCGCCTGCCCACGCGCGGCCAAGTCGTGCCGGGCCCGGGCGATTTCGAGATCGAGGTGCTCGATTCCGATCCGCGCCGGCTGAAGAAAGTGCGCATCACGCGCGGCCGTCCCGAGCGGAGCGCAAGCAACACGCGACGCCGCGATACCGCGCCGACCATCGTTCCCCCCGACCCCGACGCGCCATCCGGCAAGGGATCGCCGTGACGGCACTCGCGTGGCTCACGCGAGCGTCGCATGCGGTGGTGCTCTCCTACGGATGGCGGCGTGCCGCCATCGCGTTTGCGGCCGGCGCCATTTCGGTGCTGGCGCTTGCGCCGGTGAACGCCTGGCCCGTGCTGTTCGTCACCTTCCCGGTGCTGGTGTGGCTGATCGACGGCGCGTCGGCCGGCCAGCTCGGCGGCGTCATGACGGCAGCAGTAAGCGGCTGGTGGTTCGGCTTCGGCTATTTCGTTGCCGGCCTCTACTGGATGGGCTTCGCATTCCTGGTGGACGCCAAGACCTTTGCGTGGCTGTTGCCGTTCGCGGTTGTCGGCCTTCCGGCCGCGCTCGCATTCTTCATGGCGGCGGCGTTTGGCGTGGCGCGGCTCATCTGGATGCGCGGACCGTTCCGCATTCTCGCACTGGCGCTTGCCCTGACGGCTGCCGAGTGGCTGCGCGGTCATGTGCTGAGCGGGTTTCCGTGGAACACGATCGGCTATGCGCTTACCGGCCCGTTGGTGCTTGCTCAGGCCTCCGCGCTGATCGGGCTGTGGGGGCTCACGTTCTTTGCGGTCTGGTTGTTTGCAAGCCCCGCGGTTCTGGCGGACGAGCGTGCCGATACGCCGCGGCCATGGCGCACCGTGCTGATCCCGGTCACGCTGCTCGCAATCCTCGCGGCCTATGGTGCGGTGCGCCTCGCGCAATCGCCGACGCAATACGTGCCCGGCGTGAAGCTGCGCATCATGCAGCCCAATCTCGCACAGGACGACAAGTTCAATTACGGCGCCCGCCAGCAGGTGATGGCGCGCTATCTCGCACTGTCCGACCGCTCGACCGGGCCTGGCGCGAGCGGCGTGCGGGACGTAACGCACCTGATCTGGCCAGAGTCGGCGTTCCCGTTCTTTCTGCAGCGCGAGCCAGAGGCGCTTCGGCAGATCGCCGATCTTCTGCCGCCGGGCACGGTCCTGATCGTCGGCGCGGCGCGTCCGGCATCTGCCGCACCGACACCCGGCATGATCCGCGCCTACAACTCGATCTACGTGATCGATCATGACGGCGCGACTCTGTCGGTGTACGACAAGCTGCATCTCGTGCCGTTCGGCGAGTACCTGCCGTTCCAGGAATTCCTCGAACGGCTCGGACTGATGCAGCTCACCAAGGTCAAAGGCGGCTATATCCCGGGTACGGAAAGAAAGCCGATCCCCGTTCCGCGCGCGCCCGCGTTCCTGCCGCTGATCTGCTACGAGATCGTATTTCCGGGTGAGGCGGTGCCCTCGGGGGAACGGCCGGGCTGGCTCGTCAATCTCACCAACGACGGCTGGTTTGGCCAGAGCTCGGGGCCGTACCAGCATTTGCAACAGGCGCGGGTACGCGCGATCGAAGAAGGCCTGCCGCTCGTCCGTGCCGCCAACACCGGCGTTTCAGCGGTCATCGACCCGTTGGGCCGGTTCCTGCGCACCCTGCCGCTCGGAAGAGAGGGCGTGCTGGATGCCCCTCTGCCGCAACCGGTTCCCGCGACGCCTTACGTACGGTTTCGCGACGGTCCTGCCGCCTTGGCAATGCTCGTTGCGCTTGCCCTCGTGCTTTGGCGACGACGCCGTGCGGCTTAGCGGCAATGTGCCGGTTGGCATGTCGCTTGCCCGTTCAATAGGATAGCTCTGCACCGGCTTGGGGGCAGGCCTGTGTTCCGTTGAGGCATCCCGCCATTGCTTTCTCGCTCGGCGTGCAACAGGTTGTGCGCGGGGCACGGAGGACGCGGTTATGGCCAAGAAGGCGCCGAACCCGATCGATAAGCATGTCGGGAGCCGCGTTCGCATGCGTCGCATGATGCTTGGCATGAGCCAGGAAAAGCTCGGCGACGCGCTCAGCCTGACGTTCCAGCAAGTGCAGAAGTACGAGAAGGGGACGAACCGCATCGGCGCGAGCCGGCTGCAGCAGATTTCGCTGATCCTCCAGGTGCCAGTTTCGTTTTTCTTCGAAGGAGCGCCTCTGCCGCCGGGCAGGCCGCAAGGCATGGGCGAAGCACCGTCGCCGGCTTACGTCACGGAGTTTCTGGCCACGAACGATGGCCTTGCGCTGGTCAAAGCATTCATGCGCATTGAAAACAGCAAGCTGCGTCGTCGCCTCGTTGAACTGGTCGAGGAGATGGGCGGGGAGGTCCGGCCGGAACCCCCATGAGGCCGATGATCGCCCACCGGCAGCCCACACCTTGACCGCATGCCTTGACGCTGCAAGAAACGCGTCCGTCGCGCCGGGCGCGCGCTGACACCCAGGCCGGGATCGGCCTTTCCAGGAGCCAATCAGTGTCCCGCAAGAACTACCTGTTTACGAGCGAGTCCGTTTCCGAAGGTCACCCCGACAAGGTCTGCGACCAGATTTCCGACGCGATTCTCGACGCGTTTCTGGCGAATGACGTCAAGCTCGGCATCGAGGACGACAGCCAGATCAACACCCGGCTCGGCTGCGAGACGCTGACCACTACCAACAAGATCGTCATCGCGGGTGAATGCCGCGGCCAAGAGCCGCTGATGAAGAAATTCAACGGCCACACTGTCATGAACCGCGAGCTGATCAGCGAGATCGCACGTGGGGTCGTGAAGGATATCGGCTACGACCAGGACGGCTTCTCCTGGCATGGCGCCGAGGTCGAGGTGCTGCTGCACGGACAGTCGCCCGACATCGCGATGGGCGTGAACGCCAAGAAGAAGAAGGGCAAGGAAGAGGAAGGCGCGGGCGACCAGGGCATGATGTTCGGCTTCGCCTGCACCGAGAGCGAGGTGTACGAGAAGGGCTCGTACATGCCGGCGCCGATCTTCTTCGCGCACAAGATCCTGCGCACGCTGTCCGAGCAGCGCCGCTCCGGCAAGCTGTTCGACCTGCAGCCCGACGCGAAGAGCCAGGTCACGGTCCAATACGTCGATGGCAAGGCGGTCGGCTGCACCAAGGTCGTGGTCTCGACGCAGCACAATGCCGAGAACCGCAACAAGAAGAAGTACACGCCCGGCATGGTGCGCGACCTGATCGAAGGCGCCGTGACCTCCTCGCTGCCGAAGGGCTGGATGCCGAAGAAGCCGTCCGATTTCCTCGTCAACCCCACCGGCAATTTCGTTGTCGGCGGCCCGGATGGCGACTGCGGCCTGACCGGACGCAAGATCATCGTGGATACCTATGGCGGCTATGCGCCGCATGGCGGCGGCGCATTCTCCGGCAAGGACCCGACCAAGGTGGACCGTTCGGCGGCGTACGCGGCGCGCTACCTCGCCAAGAACGTGGTGGCGGCGGGCCTCGCCGAGAAGTGCACCATTCAGGTCGCCTACGCGATCGGGGTCGCCGACCCGATGTCGCTTCTGGTCGACACGCACGGCACCGGCAATATTGACGAGCGCAAGCTGGAAAAAATCCTTCCGGAGATGTTCCGCCTGACGCCGACCAACATCCGGCGCACGCTCAAGCTCAACCGGCCGATCTATCGGCGCACCGCCGCCTATGGTCATTTCGGCCGCGCGCCCGAAAAGGATGGCGGCTTCTCCTGGGAGAAGACCGATCTCGCGGCGAGCCTGCGGAAAGCGTTCTGAAAACCCGGTGTCATCCCGGACGCCCGAAGGGCGATCCGGGATCCAGACTGCCCGACCGCATCGCTCGATGATGCGGATAGATGGATCCCGGCTCTCCGCTTCGCTGCGGCCGGGACGACGGCCGGTGAGATGAGCGAGCATCATCACGGCGCGTTTTTCGGCCGCCGCAAAGGGCACCCGCTGCGCGCGCGGCAGGCGGAGCTGTTCGGCACGCTGCTGCCGCAGCTTGCTGTTGATCTGACAAAGCCCGCACCGAACGATCTCGCAGCGTTGTTTCCAGAGCCCGTCGACTCTGTACGGCTCGAAATCGGCTTCGGCGGCGCCGAGCACCTGATCGGGCAAGCGCAGGCGTGTCCGCGCACCGGCTTCATCGGATGCGAGCCGTTCGTCAACGGCATGGCCAAGGCACTGGTCGCCATCGACGAGCGCGGCCTGACCAACATCCGTCTCTATCATGGCGACGCGGTCGAGCTCCTGAGCTGGCTGCCGCCGCATTCGCTCGCGCGCGTCGATTTGCTCTATCCCGATCCCTGGCCGAAGCGGCGGCATTGGAAACGGCGGTTCGTCTCGGACGCCAACATTGCGGGGCTCGCGGGTGTGCTCACCGCGGGCGGCGAGTTTCGCTTCGCGACCGATTGGGCCAACTACGCCGAGTGGACGCTGCTGCGGCTCATCCGCTCCCCCGACTTCGTCTGGGCTGCGGAGCGCGCCGATGACTGGCGCAGGCCTTGGGGCGAATTTTACGGGACGCGCTACGAGGCCAAGGCAAAGCGTGAAGGCCGCGCGCCGACCTACCTGATCTTCAGGAGAACCTGATTATTTCCGCCAGCTTGGCGGGCTTGCCGGCTCGCCGCGCCCGAACACATCGCCGCGGCCCTCGAGCGGCCGCTTCAAGAGCTTGAAGCG
>JBAVXH010000339.1:0-28032 GCA_049698215.1 Xanthobacteraceae bacterium
AAGCGCTTCGACTTCACCATCGGCGATGAGCCCTACAAGCGCGACTGGTGCGATACCGAGCAGCAGCTGTTCGACTACGCGGCCGCCACGAGCGTGCGCGGACTACCCGCCGCCGCGATGACGGTCGGCTGGGGCCGTGCCAAGCGCGCGATCAAGCAGACGGCGCCGGTGTGGAATGCGGTGCAGCGCCTGCGCGCGGCGGCCGGGTCGCTGCGCAAGAAGCCTGAGCCGGCCGCAAAGGACGCCGACTAGGCTACTTCAAGAACTCCGGCGAGATCAGCATCGGCAGAAATAGCGATACCGTCGGCCAGACGATCACCAGCGCCAGCACCATCAGCATCGGCACCAGCATGATGCCGGTGTCCTTGATGGCATCGCGGATACGCATTCCGGCGACCGAGCAGGCGATCATCAGGCACAGCCCGTACGGCGGCGTGACCAGCCCGAACGCCAGCGACACGATGCCGATCATGGCGAAATGCACCGGGTCCATCTGCACGGCCTTGGACAGCGGCTCGAGGATCGGCGCGCAGATGATGATCGCCGGGATCGCGTCGAGGAAGCAGCCGACCACGAGAAACACGAAGGCGATGAAAAATCCCGTCGCCATGAAACCCATGCCCCATGCGCTGACACCGGTCAGGATGGCCTCGGGGATCTTGTAGTAGGCGAGCAGCCAGCCGAACGCGCTCGCGGTGCCGACGCAGAACAGCGCGATGCCGGCAAGCTTGCCGGTATCGAGCAACGCCGCGTAAAGGCCCTTCAGATCCATCTCGCGATAGACGAGCAACGAGAGAAACGCCGCATACAGCACCGCGATGCAGGCGCTCTCGGTTGCGGTGAACCAGCCAAAGATCTTGCCGCCGATGATGATGCCCGGCGTCATCAGCGCGGGGATCGCGATCCAGGTCGCGCAGAGCAGTTGGCGCCACGTCTCGCGCGGATAAGTCGGATAATTGCGCAACTTGGCGTAGGCATGCACGGTCGCCATCTGCGCCAAGCCGATCAGCAAGCCGGGAATGATGCCGGCGAGGAACAGCGCCCCGATCGACACCGTGAGGATGCCGCCCCACACGATCATCAGGATCGAGGGCGGAATGATCACGGCGAGCACCGCCGACACCGCCGTGATGGCGACCGAGAAGGAGAGGTCGTAGCCTTCCTTGGTCTGCGCTTCGATGAAGATCTTGGACTGGCTCGCGGCATCCGCGGTGGACGAACCGGAAATGCCGGCGAAGAAGATCGACAAGACCACGTTGATCTGCGCGAGCCCGCCCGGCCAATGACCGACCATCGTGCGCGACAGCTTCAGCAGGCGATCGGTCGTGCCGCCGACGTTCATCAGGTTGGCGGTCAAAAGGAAGAACGGCACCGCGAGCAGGATGAACGAATTGTAGGCATTGAACGTCTCCTGCATCAGGTTCATCGTATCGAGCCGAGGCTCGATCGCGAGGATTGGCAGGCACGCGAGCGCGAGCGCGAAAGCGACCGGCACCCGCATGAACATGAAAAAGAAAAAGCTGCCGAACAAAATTAGCGCCGCCATTCCGGGCGACAATACCGAGCCCGTCACGCGACTCTCCCGGAAATGATCCTGAGATCGGCGGCCACCAGTTCGCCGAGGAAGGCGATCCAGGTTAGGCCGGTGACCGGCCATGCGACATGGATCCACCAGAGCGGCAGGTCGGCAAGTTCGGACGTGCGCTTCCAGGCAAATCGCGTGAACTCGATGCCCGCATAGACAAACACGACCGCGGCAGCGAGCACGCCGAGGCGCCCGAGCAGCCGCGCAACCGCCTCGACCCTTGGGCTGGCCTGCGGCCAGACATCGACCTCGAAATGGGTCGACTCGCGCACACCGATCATCGCGCCGATCATGATCGTCCAGATGAACATGAAGCGCGCCATCTCCTCGGTCCAGATGTACGAGGGGATCAGCTCGGTGTAGCGCGAGAAGATTTGCAGGCTCACCGGAATGACGAGCAGCCCGACCGTGATGGCGACGAGCCACGACAACAGCGCCGCATAGGCGGCCGTCAGACGGCGCCACGCGCCGAGGGGCGCGCTTGCCGAAACCTCACTCATGATGCCCCCATTCCCAGAAACCGCCGCGGCCGGAGACTAGTGGTCCGATTCTAACATTCGCATCCCTGTGCGGCGGGCTCTCTTGCGAATGTTAGAATCAAAGGACCACTAGCAAGTATTACGCCCTAGTGGAGCTTTGGATTTGACATTCGCTTCGCGAGCCCGCGGCACGGTGGGTAGCGAATGTCAAATCCGCTCCACTGGCTCCGGCCGCTTACCTTATCAGCGGGATAGCGCTCCGGAAGCTCACTTCATGTCGTTGATGGCCGCGAAGATCTTGTCCGCGCCGATCTCCTTCGCGTAGGCCGCCATCACGGGATCGACCAGCTTCTTCATTGCATCGCGATCCACGAACGGCACGCGTTTGAGCTTGCCCGCCTTCTCCAGCGCGTCAAGCTTGGCGGTGTCTTCCGAGGACTCCACTTCGCGGCCATAGGCGCCCGCTTCCTTGCCGGCTTTCAGGATCGCGGCCTGCAGATCCGGCGGCAGTGACTTGAAGGTTTTGGTCGAGAAGCAGATCGGCCGGATGGTGATCGCGTGCTCGGTCATCGCGAGATGCGGCGCGACTTCGTAGAACTTCATCGATTCGACGCCCGCCGCCTCGTTCTCGCCCGCCGCGATCACGTTGTTCTGGATCGCGTTGTAGACCTCGTTGTAGGCGATGACGGTCGGCGCCATGCCGGCCGCCTGGAAGGTGCGGCTCCAGATCGGCGCGCCCTGCACGCGCACCTTCAGCGCCTTGATCTCGGCGAGGTTCTTCACCGGCTTGTTGACGAAGATGTTGCGCGTGCCGCCGCCGGCATAGCCGATCAGCATCACCTCGGCTTTTTCGTTGATCTCGTCGGCGACCGGCTTCAGCAGGTCGGCATCGAGCACCTTGTTCCAGTGGGCGAGGTCGCGGAACAGGAACGGCGCGTCGATAAACGGCGCCGCCTTTGAGAAGGTCGACATGTGCGCGGGCGACACGATGGCGTAATCGACCGCTTTCCCCTGCGCCATATATTCGAAATACTGCTTCTCGAGTCCAAGCGACGAATTGCGGTGCAGATTGAAGTTGATCGGCTTGCCGTAATACTTCTTGACCAGCTCTTCGAACTTCAACAGCGCCTTGTTGAAGGCGTGATCGTCGTTGAACTGCACGGCGCCGTTGAGCGTGATGACCTGCTGAGCTTGCGCAATCGCTGTGGATAGGCACAGCGCGATGGCAAGCCCCAGGATTCGCGGCACGAATCGCATACACTTCCTCCCTCGAATGCGCGGCGGAAATTGTCTCCGCCTTGTTATTCGGTCAGGCTAACATGCTGCCGCGAAAGGTCGCGGCGCGGCAAAGCAGCGCATTTCGATGTCCCTGTACGATCCCGACGACGCGAAAACGCTGCGGCCGTGGCTGATCGATCACGTGTGCCGTTTCTGGCTCGCGCGCATCCATGATCCGGCGGGCGGGTTCTTCGAAAATCTCGATGCGCTCGGCGCGCCGGTTGCCACGCAGCGGCGCACCACGCTGGTGCAGGCGCGCCTCGCTTACGTGTTCAGCCATGCCTATCTGCTGAGTGGCGATCCGGTTTTCCGCGAGGCGGCAAGGCACGGGCTGGCATTCCTGATGCGCGCCGCGCGCGCGCCGGATGGCGGCTGGTTTCGCGTGGTCTCGGTCGAGGGCGCAACCCTCGACAACACGCGCGATGCCTACGACCACGCCTTCGTGCTGTTCGCGCTCGCCTGGTATTGCCGCGCGACCGGCGACCGCAACGTAATCCAGCTTGCCGACGCCACCTGGGAGTTCATGCAGCACCGGCTTGCCGATCCGCAGCATGGCGGCTTCTTCGAGGAGTTCGCGCCGGGCCGTACCGGCATGAAGCTGCCGCGCCGCCAGAACCCGCACATGCATCTGCTCGAGGCCATGCTCGCGCTGCATTCCGCGACGGGGGAGAAGAACTGGTTGCGCCGCGCCGCCGCACTGGTCGATCTGTTCAAGTGCAGGTTTCTCGATCCGCGGACCGGCGCGCTGATCGAGTTCTTCGGCGAGGACTGGTCGGTCGCGGCAGGCGATGAAGGGCTTTCACGCGAGCCCGGCCATCAGTTCGAATGGGTGTGGCTGCTGTTCGAGTACTCGCGCGCCGCGCGCGATCCCGGCATCGTCCCCTATGCGGAGCGGCTGTTCGCGTTCGGCTCAACGTACGGGATCGAGCGCGGCGAGGGACTGAAAGGCGCCGTGTTCGATGGCCTCGATGCGCAGGGCGCGCTGGTCGCCGGCACGAAACTGCTGTGGCCGCAGACCGAATACATCAAGGCGTGCGTCGCGCGCGCCGAATGGCTCGACGATACGGCCGCGCGCGCCGCGATCCCCGCGCATCTCAAACTTGTTGCGCAACACTTCATGCGCCCCGACGGCGCGAACTGGCACAATCAGCTTGCGCGCGACGGCTCAGCCGTAGCGCCGGTCACGCCCGCGCGCGTGCTCTATCACCTGTTCCTGGCGGTGGCCGAGGTGGAGCGGGTGCTGGGCAAGCCGCAAGCTCTCACCTCATCCTGAGGAGCGCCCGAAGGGCGCGTCTCGAAGGATGGCTACACGCCCCGAGCCGCGCTCAGGATGAGGCCGGAGTGGAAGCAACGCGCGCCTGACTACATCCCCGCCTTCGCCTTCTCGTAATAGCTCAGGTCGATGTACTTGGCCGGATCGGCCGGCGTGCCGCCCTCGAACTGCGCACGCAGCTTGAGCACATTGCGCACGCCCTCCATGTCGAGCGCACCGTCCTTCTGGAAACCCTTGAGCGTCGCCTCGTAGGCCTGCGCCGCGACATCCGCGGGCAGCTTCAGCCGCTCGACGAGCAGCGCCACCGCTTCGGCCTTGTTGGCGGGAGCGAGCATCCAGCGCATCCCTTCGATGTAGGCCTGCGTGTACTTCACCACCGTGTCGGCGTTCGCGGCGCCCCAGGTGCGCAGCACGAAAGCCGCGCTCCCCTGATAGGCGCCGATCGCATCGGCGACCGTGCCCAGCGCCTTCAGGCCCGCCTTCTCGGCGCGGATCGAGAACGGCGGGTTCATGATCGCGGCCGCATAGGTCTTGTCCTTGGTCAGCGCCTCGAGCCGCTGGCCCGTGCCGCCGACCGACTTCACCTCGTAGTCGCCTTTGTTGATGCCCTTCTGGCGCAGCATCTCGTAAAGCTGGAACGCATAGGCCGTGTTCAGGGCGTCGACCGCCACCGTCTTGCCCTTGATGTCGGCGAGCGAATTGATCTCGGGCTGCACGATCAGCCGATTGAAGCTGTCGTCGCCGCCGAACACCACGGCGATATCGACATTGGCCTTGTCTTTCAGCGCAAAGGCATTGTCGACCGCCGAGTGCGCGATCTGGTAGCGCCCTTCCGCGAGCCCGTTGCGCAACTCGTCGGAGTTCGGCGTGAACTTCAGGTCCACCGCGAGGCCGCGCTTGGCGTAGAAGCCCTTCGCCTGTGCGGCGAACATCGGCAGGTTTTGCACGCCCGGAAACACGATGACGGTGAGCTTGGTGTCCTGCGCGTGAGCCGCACCCATCCATGTGGCCGCAAGCAGCGCCATTCCGGCCGCAGCCGAGCGTCTCGAAATCATGCATCCCTCCCTCTTCTTGTTCCCCGGACGCGGTGCAGCACGAAGTGGTGCACCGCAGATCCGGGGCCGTTTCAAACTCGGCGTCCGTAGCGGTCCCGGGTCTGCATCGCATCATTTCATGCTGCGATGCGCCCGGGACACTAAACATTCCGTCTGCCGAACGCCGCCTCCATCTCGCGCCGCACCTTCACGGCGGTGTCGTTCGGGTCGTACTCGACATCGGCCCACTTCACCGCCGCGCCCTCCGCGATATCGTGCTTGAGCTTGACGTTATGCGCCAAGCCGAGCGGCAAGAGGCCCTCGTCGAGCGAGCGGTCGGCCGGCGTCTGCTTGCCCCAGACGCAGAAGCCACCCTCGCCGTCGAGCATCTCGCCCTGCTTCAGGTTCTTCTTCGCGGTCGCGACCACGTCCGACCGGAAGCCGTTCGGCGCGCCGGTCGGCTCCTTGCGCAGCGCGGCCGAGGCGACCGAGATGCCGAGCTCCAGCCCGATCATGTGGATCGGCCGGTAGAGCGCCGCATAGCGTCCGCCCTTGTCCTGCAGCATGGCGTATTCGGAAAAGCAGCGCCGCGCGTACTCGGTCTCGCCCTCGAACACGACGTAAGTGCCGAGCGCAAGATCGTGCGGCACGTTGCGGCCGTCGCGGTAGACCGAGGAGACGACTTCGGTGACGCCTTCCTTCTCCAAGGTGCCGCCCGCACTCTTCGGCTTGCAGACTTCGGCAAGCTCGAAGCGCGTCGCCGGCGGAAACGCCAGGCCATCGCTTTGCGGCACCAGGCCGGTGGCGTTGCACACCGCCGTCATCTCGATGCCGGACTTGGTGCCGTCCACGAACGAGTTGAACATCTTCGGATTGATCGAGTTGCGATCGGTGATCTTGAGATACTTGTCGAGGATATCCCACACATTGTCGGGATTGGACTGGTGGTAATGCGGCTCGTACCGCGTGCCCTTGCCGGCCGCGATCACCTTGAAGCCCGCGGCGCGCGCCCAATCGACATGCTCGCAGATCAGCGCCGGCTGATCGCCCCAGGCGAGGCTGTAGACGACGCCCGCCTCCTTGGCGCGGCGCGCCAGCAGCGGGCCGGCAAGCGCATCGGCCTCCACGTTGACCATCACGATGTGCTTGCCGTTTTCGATCGCCTTGAGGCAATGCGCGATGCCGGCGCCCGGGATGCCGGTGGCCTCGACGATCACCTCGATCTCCGGTGATGTGAGCAGAACCTCGGCGTTGTCGGTGACGATCGTGCCACCGCTCTTCAACCCATCGCCGACAGTCGCGGCCGCATATTGCGCCGCCGGCCAGCCCGCGGTCTTGAGCTGGTCCTTGGCGCGCGCGACGTTGAGGTCGGCGACGCCGACGACATGCAGCCCTTCCGTGAGGCGCGCCTGCGTGAGGAACATGGTGCCGAACTTGCCGGCGCCGATCAGCCCGACCGTGACGGGACGGCCCGCCGCCTTTCGCTCGAGCAACAGGGCATAGAGATTCACGCGCTTCTCCCGAAAGGATGACCGGGGAGAATGACACCACAGAATTCCAGGTAGCGAAATATCTTTACAGCATGGATCAAGGAACGGGATCGCGACCCGCGGGGTAATGCGGACTACAGCGCTTCACCCGGCGGTATGCCAAAAGACCGCCGACGAGCAAACCGTATCGATCGATCGCTTCATATGCGTAGCAGGAGCAACTTGGCTGATAGCGGCACTGCCGCGATCTGATTTTCCCCGAGAGGCTACCTTGATAGAGTCGTATTAACGCCAGAGCGGGCAGACGGAACACGCGCATCAGAGGCGGCAGCGAATGAAAGCCTACAGGCACCCGCGGAGGAGAACCGTTTGCCATCTTGCCGGCTCTCACGGCCGGACCGCATCACCGGATCGTTCGACTCCAAGCTTTTTCAGGATTTCGCCGTGGCCCTGTTGATAGGCCTCACCGGTCAGGAATCGCTCCACGCCTGAGACATCTCGCCAATGCTTCTGCTCTCGCCCGTCTCCTTCGGTGAGGACCGCTTGGTAGGCTCGCAGCCTGGGCGGAATGCCAAGCTGTCTCGCCAATTCGGCGGGCATCCGGACGAGAAAGCCGTAGTAGTGCCCGAGCTTCGGCGGCGGCGGCGGATGGATCGGCTCACGATTGACGGTTTGCCTGACCAGGTTCGCGAACTGATCAGCCGCGCTTCCGGTGAGCGACAGTGTCGGGTTGCGAAATCCCGAGAATGCGCCGATCTCCGCGACGATCGCATTATTCTGCACATCGTCAACCATCTTCCAGCATCCTCTTTAGGGCGCCATGTTTGGACTACGCGATGTCAACACTCGCCTTGTTCACGCAGAAGCAGCCGCAAAAGATCGTATAGCTGCCTCGATCCGCAGTCCTCGGGTCGGTGATGATGTTCCCGCTGTTGTCGAGGTTGGTCGCGGGTGTGTCTCCCATCTTGTGCGACCAGTTGCCATCGCGGTCCTTGCGGTACCAATGATAGTCCCAACCCGGCGAGATCACGAGCGCCACCTGGTGCCGGCACTCGCTGCATCCGCAACCCTCGTCGCAATCGGCACTGACCAGTCCATCGGCAATGGCCGCGGCGGTGACGTTGGCACAACTCAAGGTCGCCTGCTGCAGCATGATTCCATGTTTCTCGCCCGGCTGCGCGAAGGTATCGGTCCGCTTGTCGCAACCGTAGTTGTAGCAGTTGTTGTTGTCCTGGACGAACGGGTCGGCATTCCAAAGCTCGGGCTGATACTTCGGAATGCAGCGGTCGACCCAATCGGCTGCCGCCTGGACCAATCTTCCGATGAAGTCGAGCAACCAGTTCATCGACCCGTCTCCACGATGTCTGGCATTGCAACCAAGGCTCGGTTGCCAAACCATAGCATGCATTTGCGGGAAAGAAAATTCCAGGGATTGTATGCCTTGGAGGGCGAAAAGGAACCGGCTCGGATGCGGTGACGACGAGAGCTATTGGCAAACCGCCTTGGAGACGAAGGACTCGTCGCGGCAGTCCTGCGGATTGGGCGCGCGGCCCTCGCGGTACATCTGCGCCGGGCATTTGAACGACGACGTGATGTCGACACTGTTGCCGCGCGCGAATCCTTTCGACTTGCACAGCGCGAGCGACGCGCCCTCGCAATCCGGCGCGCCATTCGGTGCCGGGGCACAGAGCTCATAACCCGCGACGATGTTGGTACCGGGCAGCCGCGCCACAGTGCCCGCCGCATCGGTGACCCCCTTGGCGAGTTCGCCTGCCGCGTTCGTGGTCGCGCCAAGCGTTTCGCCGGCGCCCTTCACGCCAGCGCCGACACTCGAGATCGACTGATCGATGAGCTTGCCGATCGCGCCGAACGTCTCCTGCGGCGTCGGCAACAGCCGCGTGCCGCCTTGCGGCGGAGCGGGCGCAGCCGGCGGAGCCGCAATGACGGCGGGCGGATCCGCGGGCGGAGGAGCTGCGCCTTGCGCGATAACCCACGAGGGCGCGGCGGCGAGCGCGGCCGCAATCGACGCGGACGCGAGAGTAGAACGGAATGGCAGCACGGCGATCATGGCTGAGGCGAAACGACCTGCGCCCAAGCCGTGGCAGAAATGAGGTCAGCCCCGCAAATACCGCACCGCGAAATAGAGGACGATCAACAGGGCGGCTCCGATCGCGGCGAGCAGCCCGAGCCGCTTCTCGATGAACTCGCGGATCGGCTCGCCGTAGCGGCGCAGCAGCCAGGCCATCAAGGCGAAGCGTGCACCGCGCGCCACGATGCAGGACACGATGAACAGCCAGATGTTCACCGAGAGCGCGCCCGAGGCAATCGACACCACCTTCATCGGCGGCAGATGCGCAAGGCTGGAGGTGACGAGGATCAGCACGAGAAACTCGAAATTGCCGCTCGCCTGGCTGCGAAGTTCCTCGAACTTGGCGAGGCTGCCGTAGAACTCGAGCATCGGGCGGGCGATGTACTCGTAGGCATAGTGCCCGAGCCACCAGCCGAACACGCCCCCGAGCACCGAGGCAACCGTCGCGATGACCGCGTAGCGCCAGACGCGCTCCGGCTTCGCCAGTCCCATCGGCACGAACAGCACTTCGGCCGGGATCACGAACACCGAGCTCTCGACAAATGCGATGAACGCGAGCCACCACTCGGCGCTCTTGCGCGCCGCAAGCGACAGGGCCCAGTCGTAGAGTCGTTTCAGCATTTTGCGCCGTCAGCGCCGAAAAGCGCCATGATCACCGAAAACAACGATGCCCCGGAAGGGTCCGGGGCGCGGCGGGTTCTTAGCGGCGCGGAACGAGAAAGTCCATGCGGCGGCTATTGCCCTGAACCTGAAGTTCGCACTCTCCAAGCCGCAGACACGGTTGCGAACTTCAGGTTCAAAAGGGCACTAGATTCAAAAAAGTTGCTAGTGTCCTTCGATTCCGAAGTTCGCATCAGAGCGTGCTGCAAGGTAGGGCGAACTTCGGAATCGGGACACTAGCGTCGCTTGCGCAGCCGGCGGGGTTCGAGAGCGACGACCTTGCGGCGCGGATCGTCGAGCGCTTCCTTGGTGAGCTTCTCGGCAATCCCGAACAGGCGCTCGCGCCGTTCCATTTCCTTCCACACCTCGCGTGGCTGCACGCCGGACGAAACCCAGAGCACGACGAGGTTGTAGATCAGGTCGGCGCTCTCCTTGACGACCGCCTCGCGGCTGCCGTTCATCGCGTCGATCACCACCTCGACGGCTTCCTCGGCGAGCTTCTTCGCCATCTTGGCGCGACCCGAACGCAACAAACGCGCCGTGCGCGATTTTGTCGGATCGCCCTGCCGTGCCCGGATCACCCCTTCGTAGAGGCGTTCAACCGAATCAGTCATACGCAGAACATACCGCAACTAGGTCTATTAGTTGTTAACAAGTGAATTTGCGACGCAATATGTGCTGGCTGGGGCGTGAGACGGCGGCCGGAAGGGCCGCCGTCCTCAGTCGCTCAGGGTCAGTTGCTGCCACCAACCGAGCCACCACCGCCGCCAGCCGGGGGCGCCTGACCGTTCTGGCCGGCGGCATTCCCGTAGTTGGTCGGTCCGGGCACGTTCACGTTCGGGCCGCGATAGCCGGGCTGGCCGCCGGAGCCGCCCCAGCGGCTGTAGTAGTCGCGCTGTTGATAGACCGGCCGCGAGTGATAGGCCGGCGGCGCGTACTGATACGCGGGCGGACCGGCATATCCGCCGTAGTAGCCGTAGGCCGGCTCCTCGTAATAGCGATAGCGCGGCGCGTGATAGTAGCCGTCATAGTACTCGCGGCGGGAGTTCGCCGCCGCGACAGCTCCAATCGTGCCGACGATAGCACCGAACGCCGCGAGCGGCACCGCGGGATTGCCGCGATAACGCCGCTTGCGCGCCGCACTGATCTCATCGGCGCCGGCGTTCTGCTTCACGATGGCCGGACCGCCCTGAGGCGCCGCGGCTGCAGGGCGCAGGTCAAAGCTCGTCAGCGCAATCGCAATCGCCGTCACACCGATGAGCGCAGATTTCGTGGTCATGGTCCTCTCCTTGGAGAACGCTCCGGCGCATTCAGATCGAGCGCCACCGGAAGCGAAGAAGTCGCTCGCTTCATTCAACGTGCGGCATGATCGTCGAGTTCCACTGAACGCGCCTTGAACGCGCGGTAGCGCCTAGATGAATGACAAAAACGTAATGTTGGCGGGCGTTTCTGGCGCACCAGCCGAAGCGCCTGCGGCAACGCTATTCGCTCTCCGCGAGGAGGCTCGCGTTGCCGCCGGCCGCCGCGGTGTTAACCGTCACCACCTGCTCAGTGGCAAAGCGCCGCAGGTAGTTCGGCCCGCCCGCTTTCGGGCCGGTGCCTGAAAGGCCGCTGCCGCCGAACGGCTGCGTGCCGACCACCGCGCCGATCATGTTGCGGTTCACATAGACGTTGCCGTTGGCGAGCCGCCGCACGATATGCTCGGCCGTCTCGTCGATGCGCGAATGGATGCCCAAGGTCAGGCCATAGCCATTCGCCGCGATGTCGTCGAGCAACTGGTCGAGCTTGTCGGCGCGCCAGCGCACGACGTGCAGCACCGGGCCGAACACTTCCTCGCTCAGGTCCCGCGCGCGGTCGAGCGCGACGATCGTCGGAGGGACGTAGAGGCCGTCGGCCGGCGCGCCGTCATGCCGGAAGCAGACCTTGCCCGCATGATCCGCAATCCAGTTGTCGAGCTTCTCCTTTGCATCGGCGTCGATGACCGGGCCGACATGCGTGGCGATCTCACGTGGATCGCCGACCACGAGCGCACGCGCCGCGCCCGCGATCATCTCCAGGATCCGGTCCGCCACATCCTCCTGCACACACAAGAGCCGCAGCGCCGAGCAGCGCTGCCCGGCCGAGCGGAAGGCCGACGCGATCACGTCGTCGGTCACCTGCTCGGGCAGCGCGGTCGCATCCACGATCATGGCGTTGATGCCGCCGGTCTCGGCGATCAGCGGCACGATGGGGCCGTCCTTGCCGGCCAGTGTCCGGTTGATCAGCCGGGCGACCTCGGTCGATCCGGTGAACGCCACGCCTGCGACGCGCGCGTCAGCGGTGAGCGCCGCGCCCTCCTTGCCGTCACCGACGACCAGATGCAGCGCGGATTTCGGCACGCCGGCATCGTGCATCAGCTTCACGGCGGCGGCCGCGATCTGCGGCGTCTGCTCGGCGGGCTTTGCGATTACCGAATTGCCCGCGACCAGCGCCGCCACCACCTGCCCGGTGAAGATGGCGAGCGGAAAATTCCACGGGCTAATGCAGACGAACACGCCGCGCCCGCGATGATGCAGTTCGTTCGTCTCGCCGGTCGGGCCGGGCATAGGCTCGGGGACAAGCGATGTGCGCGCCTGCGCCGCATAATAGCGGCAGAAGTCGACCGCCTCGCGCGCTTCGGCGAGCGCATCGTCGAGCGTCTTGCCGCCTTCGGATTGCAGCAGCGTGATCAGCGCAGCGCAATGCATCTCATGGAGATCGGCGGTGCGCTCCAGCACGGCTGCACGATCCGCGACCGACGTCGCATTCCACGCCGCGAAGCCCTTCTCGGCTCCGTTCAACGCATCCGCAACGCTCTCGCCGCTCGCCTGCGCGAGTAGCGCGGCGCCTTTTACGCCATCGAGCAGCGCCGCGAGGCTGGCCCGGTCGCCAAATTCCACGCCTGCCGAGTTTTTCCGCTCCGGCGCATAGAGATCGCGCGGCAAGGGAATACGCGGATGTCGCGCATGATTTGTATCCGCGATCCAGGCCTGCGGCCGCTTCAGGATTTCGGAGATTGGCACCGAGGGATCAGCCGCGACCGACACGAAGGATGAGTTGGCGCCGTTCTCCAAGAGGCGCCGCACCAGATAGGCGAGCAGATCGCGATGCCCGCCGACCGGCGCATAGACGCGGCAGGCAACGCCCGTCTCCCCGATCAGCGCCTCGTAGAGATCCTCGCCCATGCCGTGCAGGCGCTGGAATTCATAGCCTTCGACGCCGCCCGCTTCCTCGATCACGCTCGCAACGGTCAGCGCATTATGCGTGGCGAACTGCGGATAAAGATGCGGCCGCGCCGCGAGCAGCTTCGTGACGCACGCCATATAGTTGAGATCGGTCATCGCTTTGCGGGTGAACACCGGGTAGTCGGCAAGGCCCCGCTCCTGCGCGCGCTTCACCTCGGTGTCCCAGTAGGCGCCCTTCACCAGCCGGACCATGAGCCGCCGGTCGAGCGCGATTGCGGCGGCGCGCACCCAGTCGATCAAATCACCCGCACGCTTCTGGTAGGCCTGGATCGCCAGCCCGAAGCCGTCCCAACCGGCAAGCGATGGATCGGCCAGCACCGCGCCGATCACGTCGAGCGAGAGCTCGAGCCGATCCGCTTCCTCGGCGTCGACGGTGAAATTCAGGTCGAGCACCTTGGCCTTGCGAGCAAGGTCGAGCACGCGCGGCGTCAGCTCCTTGAGCACGCGCCCGCGCGAGATCGCCTCGTAGCGGGGATGCAGCGCCGAAAGCTTGACCGAGATGCCGGGCCGGTCGGGGAGCCGTGCATTGCCGGCGGTGAGCCCGATCGCCTTGATGGCGCGCGCATAGGAGAGGAAGTAGCGCTCCGCGTCGCCGGCAGTGCGCGCGCCTTCGCCGAGCATGTCGTAGGAGTAGCGGAATTCGCGATGATGCGCGGCGCGGTCGAGCGCCTCCTCGATGCTCTGGCCGAGCACGAAATGCGAGCCGAGCAGCCGCATCGCCTGGCGGGTAGCGGCGCGCACGGCAGGCAAGCCCAGCCGCTTGCCGAGACTTTCCAGAATGTTCTCGGGCGTCTCGCCCGGCTGGATGATGCGCGCCGAGATGCCGAGCGCCCAGGCCGAAGCCGAGACGAAGAGCGCGTGCGACTTCACCTCGTGATGGGTCCAGTCGCCGGTCGCGAGCTTGTCCTCGATCAGCCGGTCGGCAGTTGCGGCATCGGGCACACGCAGAAGCGCCTCGGCGAGCACCATCAGCGCAAGGCCCTCGCGCGTCGAGAGCGAATACTCGCGCAGGAAATCCTCGATCCCACCAAGCCCCCCCGATTTGGCGCGGATCGCCTCGACGAGGCGCGTCGCGCGCGCATCGATGCGCGCCTCCGCGTCCACGGGGCGCGGCGCCTCTCTCAGCAGCGCGGCGGCGATGACCTCATCCGGCGGCGCATAGGGTGCGCGGAAGACCGTCGGGGTTTGCGATCCTTCGGTTTGCCGTGCGGCCTGCGGGCTCATGGCCTCTCCCTGCGACTCAGTCTTGCTATTCTATGTAAGCATTGCGGGCTGCGCTGCGGGGCGTCATCCGGTACTCGCCTGCAGATGCGGCAGGCTGCCGCGCCGTTAGGCACAAGTCGCTGATGCGGCGCCGCGGCGCTTGCACTTTAGGACGGCATGTTCTTTGCTAAATGCCATCACGGCATACGTCTTTACGCCACAATTGGTCCTGCGGCGGACAGGTCCCACTGGCGTCACAAGAAAGGGACTTGGATGAACGCCTCCACTTTGGCTCGGCTCGCCCGCATTGGAATTCTCAGCCTCTCGGCGGTCGTTGCGGGCTCCGCCTCCGCGCAAACCCCGATCAAGTTTTCGCTCGATTTCAAGTTCGAAGGCCCGGCCGCGCCCTTCGTGGTCGCGATCGACAAGGGCTACTTCAAGGCCGAAGGGCTCGACGTCACGATCGATACGGCGGGCGGCTCGCTCGAGCCGATCACCCGCGTCGCGTCGGGCACCTACGACATGGGCTTCGGCGACATCAACTCGCTGATCAAGTTCCGCGACGCCAATCCGGGTACGCCGATCAAGGCCGTGTTCATGGTCTACAACAAGCCACCGTTCTCAATCGTCGGCCGCAAGAGCCGCGGCGTGAATGTCCCGAAGGACCTCGAAGGCAAGAAGCTCGGTGCGCCGCCAGCGGATGGCGCCTTCGCGCAGTGGCCGATCTTCGTGAAGGCGAATGACATCGACGCCTCCAAGGTGCAGATCGTCAGCGTCGGCTTCCCGGTGCGCGAGCCGATGCTGGCGAGCGGCGAGGTCGACGCCATCACGGGCTTCTCGTTCTCCTCCTACATCAACCTGAAGGACCGCGGCGTGCCGGCGAACGACATCACCGTTCTGCTGATGGCCGATCACGGGGTCAATCTCTACGGCAACACCATCCTGGTGAACCCGAAATTCGCCGCCGAGAAGCCGGAAGCCGTGAAGGGCTTTCTCCGCGCCTTCGTGAAGGGGCTGCGCGATACGATCGCCAACCCCGCCTCCGCGGTCGAGTCGGTGCTCAAGCGCAACGACGTTGCCAAGAAGGACGTCGAGCTGGAGCGCCTTCAGCTCGCGCTGAAAGACAATATCCTGACCGACGAGGTGAAGAAGAACGGTTTCGGTGGCGTGCTGGAGGATCGGCTCGACAAGTCGATCGAACAGATTTCGCTCACCTACCAGTTCAAGAACCCGAAGCCCAAAGGCTCGGACATCTTCGACTTCTCCTTCCTGCCGCCGGCCGCAGACCGCAAGGTGAACTGATCCGTCAGGGCGGCCCGCCGTGAGCGCCTTCGTCGCCCTCGATGACGTGAGCCACGTCTATGGCGGCGCGGGCGGCACACTCGCCGTCGACGGCCTCTCGATCCATGTAAACCGCGGCGAGTTTGCCGCCGTCGTCGGCCCCTCCGGCTGCGGCAAGTCCACGCTGATGAAGCTCGCGACCGGGCTGCAGTTTCCCTTTAAGGGAAAGGTGCAGGTCGCGGGCTCGGTCGTTTCCGAGCCGGTGAAGATCGCCGGCATGGCATTCCAGGCGCCGACACTGCTGCCATGGCGTACAACGCTCGACAACCTGCTGCTGCCGCTCGAAATCGTCGAGCCGCATCGCAGCCGCATCCGCCGCCACAAGGCCGAGTACGTCGCCCGCGCCGAGGCGCTGCTCGCCTCCGTCGGACTCGGCGGACAGGGCGACAAGTATCCCTGGCAGCTCTCGGGCGGGATGCAGCAGCGCACCTCGCTCTGCCGCGCGCTCATCCACGAGCCCGACCTCTTGATGCTCGACGAGCCGTTCGGTGCGCTCGATGCCTTCACCCGCGAGGAGCTGTGGTGCGTGATCCGCGACCTGCATGCGGCGCGCCAGATCACCATCGTGCTGGTGACGCACGACCTGCGCGAAGCGGTGTTCCTCGCCGACCGCATCTTCGTGATGTCGGCGCGCCCGGGCCGCGTGCTCGCCGAGCGCGTGGTGGACATCCCGCGCCCGCGCGATCTCGAGGTAACGTTCGCGCCCGAATTCGGCGCGATCGTGCACGAGCTCCGCGAACACATCGTGAAGGCGCGGCAATGAAGACCACGCTGACCATCCGCCTCGCACCGTGGATCGCCACGATCGCGCTGTTCGTCGTGTGGGAAGCAGCCTGCCGCATCTTCAAGATCCCGCCGTTTTTCCTGCCGCCGCCGACGCTAGTGTTGCAGGCGATGATCGATTACTGGCCGGCGCTCGTGAAGCACTCGCTGTTCACGCTTTCTTCGACACTGGTCGGATTTGCCATGGCGGTCGGCTTCGGCTTGGCTCTCGGCCTCGCGGTCGGCTGGTCGCGCGCGATCTATGCAGGCGTCTATCCACTGATGGTCGGCTTCAACGCAATTCCGAAAGTAGCACTGGTGCCGATTCTTGCTCTGTGGTTCGGCATCGGCTTCAAGCCGGCCGCGATCACCGCGTTCCTGATCTCGTTCTTCCCGATCGTGGTAAACGTCGCGACCGGCCTCGCCACCATCGAGCCCGAGCTTGAGGACGTGCTGAAGGCGCTCGGCGCCTCCAAGCTCGACATCATGCGCAAGGTTGGCATCCCGCGCTCGCTGCCGTATTTCTTCGGCTCGCTGAAGGTGGCGATCACGCTGGCGTTCGTCGGCGCTGTGGTTTCCGAGAGCGTTGCCTCAAACGAAGGCATCGGCAACCTGATGCTGCAGGCGCAGGCGCAGTTTCAGGTGCCGCTCATCTTCGCCGGCCTGCTCGCGCTCGCGGTCGAGGGCATCGTGATGTACGCGATGATGGCCTGGCTCGAAGCGCGCATGACGGGCTGGGCGCAGCGCTCCGGTTTCGCGCAGGCCTGAGCCATCGTCGGGCGCAATAAGCGAAGCGCATTGCGCTCTGCGGGACTGCCCGTCCACAAGCGCAGTGGCCAAGCCGCCCGAAGTATGGAACTTTCCCGACCGGCTGGCCGTTTCCGCAGACTGAGGCCGGACCGACAGCTCATCCGGGGCGAGATGAATTTCGTCAGACTTTATAGCCGCGTTATCAGGCTGCTGAAGCCCGAGGCCCGGCTCTCCTGGATCCTGGCGATCGCGAACATTGCGCTCGCGGCAGCCCAATTCGCCGAGCCGGTCCTGTTCGGACGCATCGTCGACGCGCTGGTGAAGACCCAGGCCGCGAACGCGCCGCCCGACATGGATGCGCTGACGCCGCTCCTCTCAGCCTGGGTCGGGTTCGGGCTGTTCACCATCGCCTGCAGCGTACTGGTCGCGCTCCATTCCGACCGGCTCTCGCACCGCCGCAAGCAGGCGGTGCTGACCAACTACTTCGAGCATGTACTGCAGCTCCCGATCTCCTTCCACGGCGGCACCCATTCGGGCCGCTTGATGAAGGTGATGCTCACCGGCGTCGACGCGCTGTGGGGATTGTGGCTCTCGTTTTTCCGCGAGCATTTCGCTGCATTCATCGCACTGTTCGTGCTGCTGCCGCTTTCGCTGTTCGTCAACTGGCGGCTTGCAACCATTCTGGTGATCTTGACGGTGATCTTCACCGCCCTCACCGCGCTGGTGATCCGCAAGACTGAGCAATTGCAGGGCGCGGTCGAGAGCCACTACACCACGCTCGCCGAGCGCACCTCCGATGCGCTGACCAACATCGCGCTGGTGCAGGGCTTCGCGCGCGTCGAAGCCGAGGTGACGAGCCTGCGCGGCGTGGTGAACAAGCTGCTCGCCGCGCAGATGCCGGTGCTCTCCTGGTGGGCGATCATCGCGGTACTGACCCGCTCCGCCACCACGATGTCGATGCTGGCGATCTTCCTGCTCGGCATCTGGCTCAACGCGCAGGGGCTGGCCACCATCGGCGAGATCGTCACCTTCATGAATTTCGCCGCCCTGCTGGTGGTCCGGCTGGAACAGGTGGTCGGGTTCTCCAACAAGGTGCTGATGGATGCGCCGCGCCTGCGCGAGTTCTTTGAGGTGCTCGACACGGTGCCGGCCGTGCGCGACCGGGCCGATGCGATCGATCCGGGCCGCCTGCGCGGGATGGTCGAGTTCAACGACGTGTCGTTCTCCTACGATGGCAAGCGTCCCGCCGTCGTGGATCTTTCCTTCACGGCGCTGCCGGGCGAAACCGTCGCGATGGTTGGCACCACCGGCGCCGGCAAGTCGACCGCGCTCGCGCTGCTGCATCGCGCCTTCGATCCGCAGTCCGGCGTGGTCAAGATCGACGGCATGGACATCAAGGCGATCAAGCTCGCCGCACTGCGCCATAACATCGGTGTCGTCTATCAGGAAGCGCTCTTGTTCAACCGCTCGATCGCGGAGAACCTGCGCGTCGGCAATCCGGACGCGACCGACGCGCAGCTCGTCGAAGCGGCCGAGCGCGCGCAGGCGACCGACCTCGTCGAACGGCATGGGCTTGACGGCACAGTCGGTGAGCGCGGCCGTTCGCTCTCGGGCGGCGAGCGGCAGCGCCTCTCGATTGCGCGCGCGCTGCTGAAGGACCCGCCGATCCTGATCCTCGACGAGGCGACGAGCGCGCTCGACGCCACTACCGAACGCAAGGTGCAGGCCGCACTCGACGAGGTGATGAAGGGCCGCACCACCTTCGTGATCGCGCACCGGCTTGCGACCATCCGCAACGCGACGCGTATCCTCGTGTTTGACCACGGTCGCATCATCGAGAGCGGCAGTTTCGACGAACTGGTCGCGCGCTCCGGGCGTTTCGCCGAGCTCGCGCAGGCCCAGTTTCTCGCCACCCAACCGACGGCCGCAGAGCCGGAGGCGCAGGAAACGCCCGCCGCCGCCGAATGATTTGACAATCGGGGAAGCGTCCCTATTGTCCCGGCGACTTTTTTCAGACGGTGCACTCAAGATGACCAAAGACGAGATTGCCGCCCTCTGCGTCGACCAGCTGGTCGACATCCTGCGCGTCCCGAAGGAAAGCGTCGACGTGAACGTGAAGTTCACCCGGCTCGGGCTCGATTCCGCCATGACGATCTATCTGGTCATGGAACTGGAGGACAAACTCAAACTCGAATTTGACCACGAAATACTCGCGGACTATCCAACCATCACTGAGCTGTCCGCTTACCTGGCTGAGAAAACCAACGCTGTCGCAGCAGGCCAGCGGGTGGGCTGAGGCATGGCGGCGCCTGCGACGCTCGTCGATATCCTGGCGCATCGCGCCGCGACCAGGCCGAACGATCGCGCTTACATTTTCCTCACCGATCAGGGCGCCGAGGAAGCGTCGCTGACCTATGCGGAGCTGCTTGCACGCGCGAATGCACTTGCGGCGCATCTCGCGGCGGCGGCTGCGCCCGGCGAGCGCGCGCTCCTCGTCTTCCCCTCGGGGCTCGAATTCGTCGTCGCCCTGTTCGCCTGCTTTCTATCGCGCCTGATCGCGGTGCCGATCATGGTCCCGCGCCGGCAGAGTGCGCGTGACTCGAGCGTGAGCATCGTGGCGAACTGCGCACCCAAGCTTGCGCTGACCAGCGCGGCGCTGATGGCCAGGCAGGATCTCGTTGAGCGTTTCCCGGGCCTCACCTGGATGACGATCGATGGTGACGGCGGCGATGCCAGTTCGGTCAACATCGCGCCGCGCGCGGACGATATTGCCTTCCTTCAGTACACCTCCGGCTCCACTTCCGATCCGAAGGGCGTCGTGATCACGCATCGGAACCTGATGGTGAACGAGGAGATGATGCGAATCTCCTTGCGCAATTCGGAGCATTCGACGTGCGTAAATTGGATTCCGCATTTCCACGACATGGGCCTTGTCTTTGGCGTGCTGCACCCGCTCTACCTTGGCAGCACCGCGGTTCTGATGTCGCCCAACGCCTTCATGCAGCGCCCGCACCTCTGGCTGCACGCGATCAGCCAGTATCGCGCCGAGGCGGTCGCCGGCCCGAACTTCGGTTATGACCTCTGCGTGAGCCGTTATCGACCGGAGCTGATGGAAGGGATCGATCTTTCGAACTGGAAGGTTGCGTGCTGCGGCGCCGAGCCGATTCGGGTTGAAACCCTGCGGCGCTTCGCCGAAACCTTTGCGCAACACGGCTTCGACAGCCGCGCCATCTACCCCTGCTATGGAATGGCCGAGACCACGCTGCAGGCGACAGGCCGCAAGCGCGGCGAGGGCTACGGTACCCGCAAACTCAGCCGCTCTGCCCTGCAGACGAACCGCATTGAAGCGCCGCGCGATCGTACAGATACGAGTGAAATCGTCGGCTGTGGGCGCACCGTGCTCGACGAGCGTCTTGTGATCGTTGATCCCGACTCGGGCGCGCGGCTCGCCGCGGAGCAGATCGGGGAAATCTGCGTGAGCGGCGACACCATCGCGGGCGCCTACTGGCGAAATCCCGACGCCACGGAAGCAACCCTGCGGGCACGACTGCCCGGCGACGATGGCGTGTGGCTGCGCACCGGCGATCTCGGTTTCCTGGATGAGTCGGGCGAGTTGTACGTTACCGGGCGCATCAAGGAGCTGATCATCGTCCGCGGCATGAATCATTACCCGCAGGATATCGAGCGCAGCGTGCAGGCGGCGCATCCGGCGCTGCGGCAGAACGGTGGTGCGGCATTCTCGGTCGCGGACGAGCGCGGCGAAGAGCAGCTCGTCGTCGTGCAGGAAGTGGAGCGCACCGAGCGCAACAAGGTCGACCCGAAGGAAATCACCGGCCTGATCCGCGAGGCCGTGACCAACGATCACGAAATCTATGCGCGCCACATCGTGCTGATCCGGCCCGGCACGCTGCCGAAGACGACCAGCGGCAAGATCCAGCGGGGCGCGGTGCGTACGCTGTGGCTGGAAGGAAGGCTCAGCACTCTGGTTGCGGAAGCGGCGGCGTAAACCTCACGTGCTGGCAATCAGGTCAAAACTCGATCTTCGCATGACCGCCGAGCCGAATGCTTTCGGCGATTCCCCGCTCCATCCGGCGCGCGATAACCGCACGATAGTGACCGAGGTCCATAAAGTTGGCGCGGTCGCGCGTGAGCGCGTTGTCGACGCGGTAGTTGATAAAGTTGCTGCGTGACCGGTCGGCGACCAGTTTGCCGAGTGCCGCGTTGCAGGCGTGCGCTTCGGCGGCCGCAAGTGTGCCTGGACGCGGCAGGGTTGACGCAAAGCTCGGCGGCACGAGCAGCACGACCGGAACGTCCGGCGGAAGCTTCCTGATCGCGCCGTCCAGCAACGCAACCGCGGGGAAGTTCTGGTTCACCTCGGCGGGGACCGGGCCGCCGTCGCCATGGGACTCGATCACCGGCGCAAGCTCAGCGGGCCCCTCCTTCTCGTAATCCCAGTAGCCGTCCGGCGCGCTGCGTGGACGCAGCCCAAGCCCAACCATGATGCGGCGCGAGGCAAGGCGTAGCGCGCGTGTGGAGAACAGCCGGCCGATGTAATCGAGCTTGCTCTCGCCATAGAGCCAGAACGGAAACGGATGCTGCATCGGCAAGGCCGGATCGCGCTGGCACCAGCTTCCGTCAGTGACAATCACCAGCCCGCCCACCTGCGGGTGCTGGCGCACAAAGAAGTCGATGATGGCGAGCTGTTCACGCGGCCCGGTACCCGGCACCGCTAACTGCACGAAGCTCTTGCCGGTCAGGCCTGAGAGCTCGCCCGGCTTGAGAAGCTGGCCTGTCGAGTTGCCGATCACGGCGGAATCGAACTGCGGATCGCGCGCCCGGCTCGCGTTTGCGGTTCGCGGGCTTGCGTCGTTGACGCCGCGGATGCCGAGAATGCCGACGCGTCCGCTGTCATAGGGATCGACGGCGAGCACGAACGCAAAGACGATCGCCGCGCCCAGCGCAAGCGCGCCTAGGAACACGCCAAGCCAGCGTCCCCATTCGGGGGCGTCGGCCAAATCAGAACTGGAAGTATACAAACTCATAGACGTCCCGATCTCCGAGTGCCACCAGCACCGCGACCATGATCAAGCCAAGTGTCGCCGCGACCAGCCTGCGCGGACGGGTAACCAGCCACTCGGCGATATCCTGGCTGGCGGGAAGCGCAAGCGCGCAGAACGCCGCCACGAATATCGGATAAGCACGCGCGAGGTCGCTCAGACCCGGCACGATGGCGAGCCCCTGGTAGATGTGCCGCGCGGCGTCCAGCGTCACGGCGCGGAAGATGACGGCGCTGAGCAGAGCGAACGAGATCGTGAGCGCCCAGCCGGCCAGCGCGGGCATCCGCCAACCATAGCGACGCCACAACGACACGATGACCAGCCCGATGCCATGCAGCGTTCCCCACAGCACGAAGGTCCAGCTCGCGCCATGCCATAGGCCGCACAGGGCCATGGTCAGCGCCATCGCGGCGAAGTACTGCACAAGCCGAAGGCGCCTGCGCGTGAGGCGCCAGTTCGCCAGCGGCTGGAAGAGATAGTCACGCAGGAACGCCAGTAGCGTCATGTGCCAGCGTTGCCACAAGTCCTGCAGATTGGTGGAGCGCAGCGGTGTATTGAAGTTGAATGGCAGGCGCACGCCGAACAGCAGGCCGAGCCCGATCGCAATGTCCGAATATCCCGCGAAGTCGAACAGGATCTGAAAGCCGAAGCCGAGCGCGAGCCAGGCTTCGCCTCTCGGAACGGCGCCCTTGGTCGCCTGCTCGTAGACCGGATTGATGAGAGCGCCGATCGGATCGGCGATGAACACTTTCTGCACCAGCCCGATCACGATGAATGTCGCGCCGAGTGCGAATTGGCGCTGCCAGCCGGGTTGGTAAACCTGCCGCCCGAACTGCTCCATCACTTGCGACCAGCGCGCGAGCGGCCCGGCGATCGCCTGCGGGAAGAACGCGATGTAAAGCGCGTAGCGGTCAAGCGGATACGCGGGCGCTTTCCCTTTCCTTAGGTCGACCAGATACATGATGTGGTGGAAGGTGAAGAACGAGATGCCGAGCGGCAGCACGATTGCGAACGGCCCGAGCGGCAGACCGAATGCCGAGACCGTCTCGGCGAAGAAGTTCATGTACTTGAAGAAGCCGAGCGCCGCGAGGTTTGCGACGATCGCCGCCGTGACGATGCCGCCCTGTTTCGTCGCGACGTAGGCTTTCGCGGCGAGCCAGTTCACCAGGATCGACGCGACCAGCAGCGGCAGGAAGCGCACGTCCCAGTAGCCGTAGAACACGAGCGACAGCGCGAGCAGCACCGGCATCCGGGCGCGCGGATACGGATCGGCGAGCGCATAGACGATGAGCGCCGCGGGAAGAAAGACGAGCAGGAACGCGTAGCTGTTGAAGAGCATCAGGCTGCCGCGAAAGGGTACCCCAGACTATCCGGGTATCGGCATCAGGCCGGGACCGCAACCCGCCCAGGCAACCGCGGCGACATGACGGGCGTGGCGGCCGCAGCGGACGACCCCATGATGGCGATCGGCGTGATGTTCTCGTCGCAGAGCGCGACGTCGAGCCCGGCGGGCGCCATCTCGGCAACCAGCGCAATGGAAAGGGTCGGCGGTGGAAAAAGCCGGCGGCAGGCCGCGCCCCGCAAGCGACTCGGCGCTGAACGAGTCGAGCAAAGGATCGCCAGGAAACGCGTCGATTCTGCGGAGAACTCAGCTCATCGAGGCGCGCCGCCGATCGGTATTAGGCCCATCGAGCATCGCCATAACGAGAAATGGACGCGCAGCCGACTGAAAGTCGAGCTCAGGATAGCGGTCGCGTACCAGCCCCTCGAACATGACCAGCGCCCAGATCGCCGCCGCAAAGCCGGGGGCGCCGAACAGGCCATGACGGCGCTGCAGCGCGAAGACCTCATGCACGAACTGCGCGACCAGAAACTCGCCGGCGCGCAGGCCGTGATACCGGCTGACGAGCGTGTCGACGTCGCGCTGGAACGCGGCCGGTTCCAGCGACGGCGGAACGATACTGGCCGAATTGCGGATCGCGCGTGCGCACTGCACGGCGTTTCCTGCCGCCAAGGCGAGAAAGAAGTCGCGGAAGCAGCGCCGATCGTGTTCCTCCAGCCGAGCGACAAGCCCGGCGTCGAGCAACGTAACCGAACCGTCGGCCCGCACCAGGATATTGCCCGGATGCAGGTCGCAGTTGATGATCTTTCCGGCAAACACCATCGTGTAGAGCGCATTGAGCATTCGATCGGCGGCGCGCCGGAAAACCGCGAGCGGCAGCGCGGCCTCCGTCCACGACTGCGCATCGTCGATCCGCTCCATGACCAGAACCTCGCGGCTCGCCGGCCACGCGTGCGCCGCCGGAACAGATACGCCCGGCCGATTCGAGAGCAGCGCGCGAAGCTGCGTCAACTGTTCGCGCTCCGCCGTCATGTCGACCTGCGCCGCAACCATCCGAGCGATGAGATCGAATGTGTCGAGGAGCGGAATGCCGCGCACCCGCCGGCTGCGTTCCGCGAGCGTCACGACCCAGCGAAAGCATGCGAGATCGCGGGCGATGCGTTCGCCCACGCCAGGGCGCACGATCTTGACCGCGACGCGCGCCCCGTCGTGCAGCGTGGCGGCGCAGACCACTGCGACACTCCCGGATGCGAGTGGATTATCGTCGAACGCGGCAAACAACTCGCCGATCGAGCGGCCGAGCGATGCCTCAACGGCTCGGCGTGCTTCCCCTGACGCGAGCGGACCGACGCGATCCTGCAGCACTGAAAGTGGCGCGAGCATCGCGGCGGGTAGCAGATCCGCACGATAGCTCGCCATCTGCGCGATCTTGATGAAGACGGGACCGAGCCGTTGCGCGCAGGCGGCGGCCGCCGCGCCGATGATGGCGTTGCGCCGCCCCACATCGCGGCGGAGCGACGCTGCCAGGAGGCCGGGCAGACGCGCCAGCACGCTGCCGCAAAGCACCGCCACGATGACGGACAGACGCCACAGATTGGCGATCATGCCAGCATTGGTCCCGCGCGAAGCATCTCGGAGCACCTGCGTGTTAGTATTCCTTCGTCGGGTCGTAGTCCGCGAAGTCCCCCACGTTGGACGGCTTTCGGTCGCGCAGCTGGGCTGCGGTGATACCGATCCTGTCCATGACGCCATTGCGAGATGAACGTCCCGACCCTCTCGCCAGACACGGAAGGAACGCCTGGTTCTCTCAAGCGCCTACGACCGTGATCCGCCCAGAATCACGGAAAGCTCGCCACGGCCTTGCAAACCGAGGAAACGCGCGGACCGGAGCTCGACAACTCGAAATCGTGAACCAGTGACAGAACACGCTTGATGCGACCCCGTGCCGCGCATCAATCGTGGGGTTCACACTACTTGATGCGTTCCAGCACGCTCACGTAGTTCGCGACCGCCGCGCCGCCCATATTGAAGATGCCGCCGAGCTCCGCGCCCGGCACCTGGATGTCGCCGGCCGTGCCGGTGAGCTGCATCGCCGAGAGCGCGTGCATCGACACGCCGGTCGCGCCGATCGGATGGCCCTTCGCTTTCAGTCCGCCCGACGGATTGACCGGCAGCTTGCCGCTCTTCTGCGTCCACCCTTCGGCAATCGCGCGCGCGCCCTGCCCTTCCGGCGTGAGGCCCATCGCCTCGTATTCGATCAGCTCCGCGACGGTGAAGCAGTCGTGCGTCTCGACGAACGAGAGATCGGTGAGTGCGATGCCAGCCTGCGCCAGCGCACGCTGCCACGCCTGCGTGCAGCCCTCGAACTTCAGGATGTCGCGCTTGGCCATCGGCAGAAAATCCGAGACATGCTGCGCGGCGCGGAACGCAATCGCCTTGTTCATCTGCAGCGCGGTCTCGACGTCGGCGAGCACCACCGCCGCCGCGCCGTCGGAGACAAGCGAGCAGTCGGTGCGCTTCAGCGGACCCGCGACGAACGGATTCTTCTCGCTCTCGCGGCGGCAGAACTCGAAGCCCAGATCCTTGCGCAGCTGCGCATAGGGATTGCCGACGCCGTTCTTGTGGTTCTTCGCCGCGATCAGCGCGAGCGCATCGGACTGGTCGCCATATTTCTGGAAGTAGGCATTGGCGATCTTGCCGAAGATGCCCGCGAAGCCGCCCTCGATGTTCGCCTCGTCCTTCACGTACGACGCCTTGAGCAGATTGCGGCCTATCTCAGGCCCGGGCGTCGTGGTCATCTGCTCCACGCCGACCACGAGCACGATGCGTGCAGCCTTTGCCTCCAGCGCGCGCAGCCCCTGATGGATCGCCGCCGAACCGGTCGCGCAGGCGTTCTCGACGCGCGTCGCGCGCTTGAAGCGCAGGTCGGGCGAGGCCTGCAGCACCAGCGAGGCGGTAAAATCTTGCTGCGAGAAGCCGGCGTTGAAGTGGCCGAGCACGATCTCATCCACGTCGGAGGGGGCGATTCCCGCGTCCGCAATCGCATCCGTTGCAACACGTACGATCAGGCTCTCAACCGATTCCGTGTCGAGTCGCCCGAACGGCGTATGCGCCCATCCCACGATGCAGCCGGTCATGGCGGTCTCCTTGCCGAAATTTCGTCGACTTCATTAACAAAATGGCAGCTTGCGGGCCACAGATAAGGCCTGAGAGCCATGCAGACAATGTGCTTTGCCTTCGCGGCCCGATCGGTTTAGATAGCGACACATCAACACCGCCAGGAACCGCCGTTTCTTGAGGCCCGTCGACAACCAATCCGGACCGTGATGCGACATTTGCCGATCCCGATCTTCAGCCTGGCCCTCGGGGTCGCGCTTCTGGCAAGCAGTTTTGCGCAACCGGCTTTCGCCGAAGCGACGCTGGTCGTCGAAGCCGACTCAGGGCGAGTGCTGCACGCCGAGCACGCCACCTATCCGTGGTATCCGGCCTCCACCACCAAGCTGATGACCATGTACCTCACGCTCAAGGCCGTGAAGGACAGGCGTCTGTCGATGGATGCGCTGCTCACCGTGTCGCCGGATGCGATGGCGCAGGCGCCATCCAAAATGGGGTTCAAAGTCGGCACGCAGGTCACCGTCGACAACGCCCTCAAGATGCTGATGGTCAAGTCGGCGAACGACATGGCGGTCGTGCTCGCCGAAGGCGTATCGGGCTCGATCGAGAAATTCGCCGATGACATGAATGCGGCCTCGCGCCGCCTCGGCATGACGCAATCGAGCTGGGTCAATCCGAACGGGCTGCCGGCCGACGAGCAGATCACCTCCGCCCGCGACATGGCGATCCTCGCGCGCGCGATCCTGCGCGAGCTGCCCGAGTACGAGATGTACTGGCACATCCCGTCGATCCGGTTCGGCCGGCGCGTGATGCGCAATACCAACTCACTGATCGGCCGCTATCCGGAGGCCGACGGCATGAAGACCGGCTTCATCTGTGCGTCGGGCTTCAACGTGGTGGCGACGGCGACACGTGGCGGCCGCAAGCTGATCGTGGTGGTGTTCGGGTCGCGCTCCGGCATAGTGCGCTCCGAGAAGGCCGCGCAGCTGTTCGAGCGAGGGTTCAGCGCGGGCGGGATATCATGGCTGATGCCCTCGTTCGGCACCGTCGAGGGGCTGCAGCCGGTCGCCGCCGCGCCGCCCAATCTGCGCGACGAGATGTGCGGCCGGCATCGCAAGCGCCCCGCGAGCGAGGACGATTCCGAAACCGTGCAGGCGTTGAGCGACAATGTCGATCCGAGCTCGGCCTATGCGGGAACACTGCAGAGCCTGCGCGGCCGCACCGCGACGGGGCCCCTGCTCGGCCCGTTGCAGGCGTCGGTGCCGATCCCGGTGTGGATCGGGGCGCGCCCGGGCGCAGCGCAGGCGACGCA
>JBAVXH010000340.1:0-7248 GCA_049698215.1 Xanthobacteraceae bacterium
ACCAAGAGCTGAACTCGTAGAGCGTCCCCCTCACCCGACCCGCCTTCGCTCCGCTCAGGCAGGTCGACCTCTCCCCGCAAGCGGGGAGAGGTAAAGGACGAGAGACTTAACCGCTGACCAGCGGGCAGCTTCCCTCGTTCAGCGGGCGGAACGCTTCCGCTGCCGGGATGGTCGCACGCACATTGTAGAAGTCGCCCGGATGCTTGCTGTCAGCCGGCTTCTTCACCTCGTAGAGGAACGCGTCGTGAATCTTGCGGCCGTCGGCGCGGATCGTGCCCTTGCCGAACAGCGGATCGTCGGTCGGAAGTTCCTTCATCTTCGCGACAACGGCCTTGCCGTCAGCACCGCTCTTCAGCGCCGCGACCGCCTTGAGATAGTGGGTTACGCCCGCATAGACGCCCGCCTGCACCATCGTCGGGAACTTGCCCGAACCCCCACGCTCAGCCTGCCACTTCTTGCTCCAGGCGCGGTTGGCGTCGTTCTGATCCCAGTACCAGGTCTCGGTCAGGGTGAGGCCCTGCGCTGTCGCCAGACCAAGCGCGTTCACGTCGCTCGCGAACACCAGAAGGCCCGCGAGACTCTGGCCGCCCTTGGTGATGCCGAATTCGGCGGCCGCCTTGATCGAGTTGATCGTGTCGCCGCCGGCATTGGCCAGGCCGATCACCTTGGCCTTCGAAGTCTGCGCCTGCAGCAGGAACGACGAGAAGTCGTTGGTGTTGATCGGATGACGCACCTTGCCGAGCACCTTGCCGCCATTCTTTTCGACCACCGCGGCGGTGTCGCGCTCCAGCGCATGCCCGAACGCATAATCGGCGGTGAGGAAGAACCAGGTGTCGCCGCCGGTTTTCACGATGGCCTTGCCGGTGCCGTTCGCCAGCATCCAGGTGTCGTAGGTCCAGTGCACGGTGTTGGGCGAGCACTTCGCGCCGGTCAGATCGGACGACGCGGCGCCGGAATTGATGAACACCTTGTTCTTGTTGCGGATGATCTCGTTGAGCGCGAGCGCGACGCCCGAATTCGGCACGTCGAAGATCGCGTCGACCTTGTCGACGTCGATCCACTGATTGGCGATGCTCGAGCCGACGTCCGGCTTGTTCTGATGATCGCCGCTGACGATTTCGACCTTCACGTCCTTGTTGGTGGCGTTGAAGTCCGCGACCGCAAGCTTTGCGGCGGCAACCGAGCCCGGACCGCCGATGTCGGCGTAGAGGCTCGACATGTCGCTCAGCACACCGATCTTGACGGTGGTCTGCGCGTGCGCCGCGCCGCACATCAATGTGGCGGCAAGAACGCCAAGTACCGATTTCATTTTCATGCAACTCCTCCTTCTTCTCTTTATCGAATGCCCAAACGGGCGAGATATCTAAACCCCCAGATAGTCGTGCAGCTTTTCGAGGTTTGCGTCCAGTTCCGTGTTGGCGAAGCCTTCGACAACGCGGCCGTGTTCCATGACGTAATAGCGGTCCGCGACGGTCGAGGCGAAGCGGAAATTCTGCTCAACGAGCAGAATGGTAAAACCCTGCTCCTTCAGCGTTCGGATGGTGCGGCCGATCTGCTGGATGATGACTGGCGCCAGGCCCTCGGTCGGCTCATCGAGCAATAGCAGGCGTGCGCCGGTGCGCAGAATGCGGCCAATTGCCAGCATCTGCTGCTCACCGCCCGAGAGCTTGGTTCCCTGGCTGTGCAGCCGCTCCTTCAGGTTCGGGAAAAGCTCGAAAATCTTGTCCACTGCGAGCCCGCCGGGCTTCACCACCGGCGGCAGATAGAGGTTCTCCTCGACGTCGAGGCTCGCAAAGATGCCGCGCTCCTCCGGGCAGAACGCGATGCCATTGCGTGCGATCGCATTCGACGAAAGTTTAATGAGCTCGCGCCCCTCGAACTGCACCGAGCCGGACCGCTGACCCACGATCCCCATGATCGACTTCAGCGTCGTGGTCTTGCCCGCGCCGTTGCGGCCGAGCAGCGTCACCACTTCGCCGGCGCGCACGTCGAACGTCACGCCATGCAGGATGTGCGACTCGCCGTACCACGCCTGTAATCCATTGACGGCGAGCAGCGGCCCGGTGCGCGTCGTGTCAAGCATGGCCGGTCCCCATGTAGGCTTCGCGCACTTCCGGATTGTTCGAGACCGTTTCGTAATTGCCTTCGGCGAGCACGCGCCCGCGCGTCAGCACGGTGATGCGGTCGGAGAGGTTCGAGACGACGCTGAGATTGTGCTCAACCATCAGCACGGTGCGATTGGCGGCGACGGCCTTGATCAGCGCCGCGATACGATCGATGTCCTCGTGTCCCATGCCGGCAGTCGGCTCGTCGAGCAGCAGCATCTCGGGATCAAGCGCGATCGTGGTGGCGAGCTCCAGCGCGCGCTTGCGGCCATAGGGCAGTTCGACAGCCGCGATTTCAGCGTAGTCGCGCAGGCCGACGTCGGCGAGCAACGCCATCGCTCGGTCATTGTATTCGTTGAGTACGCGCTTCGAGCGCCAGAAATCGAACGAGCCGCCGCGCTGGCGCTGCAGCGCGATGCGTATGTTCTCGCGGCAGGTGAGATGCGGAAACACCGCCGAGATCTGGAACGAGCGCACGAGCCCGAGGCGCGCGATGTCGGTCGGCGGCAGGCCCGTGATGTCCTGCCCCTTGTAGGTGATGCGCCCGCGCGTCGGCTGCAGGAACTTGGTGAGCAGGTTGAAGCAGGTGGTTTTGCCGGCACCGTTCGGGCCGATCAGCGCATGGATGGTCCCGCGCTCAACGCGCAGGTTGACGCCGTTCACCGCCACGAAGCCGGCGAATTCCTTGGTCAGGTCCTCGGTTTCGAGGATGATGTCCCCATTCATCGACGCCACAACGTCCCCTCTCCCGGCCATGTACAGCCATAAACCGACGGGCACGTCCAGTGCCGGATGCTCCGCTGTCATCCCGACCAAGCGCAGCGAAAGCCGGGATCCAGTTGGCCCCCTGGTCGTATTCGCTGTGCGGGGCGTTCGCTGGTCGAAGTCGGTGAACGTCTGATGGCCGCGAACATCTTGGCCTTGCGCCCCGGATAAGGCGGCTATGCCCGATGTCACATGACGCGCGCCGTGGAATGTCGTGCGAAACGGGTCGTTGAGTTCGCAGGTGCGGCGCACCTTTCAGACGAGGCCGCAGAAGCTCCTTAGCGGTACGCCGCGGCGTGCAACGGAGGTCTGGTCAAAGTATAGCATTTGGAAATGCGAAAAATTACTTCGCTAGGACTGGAAATTGCCCTGTCCTACAGCTAGCTTTGCGGCGCTAGTTGCAATGGAGGTGACCATGAAGCTTCGGCTTCGGCTCTACATGTAACTACCCGGCAAGGTCCGAGCGGACCACCTCTGTTCCACCGGTCGCAGCTCACAGCGAAATGGAACGTAGAAGAGGTTTCTGACGTGAAAGCGTTCAGAGCTCCCTGCGCGTAAACATCCAAAGACTGAGTGTGAGCCTCTTTTAGCGGACGTTGAAAGTAGGAAGGCAATCCGGTGAGTTAGGGCTATGCTCTAAACTCTTGCCCCCATGAAGGGGTCGCCCCGGCCCCTGAAGGCCGGGGTTCGCATTTCAGTGCAGTGCCGCAGTTCTCATACATTGACTGGATGGCGCGTTCTCAAGGATCTCAGCCATGAATGAATTCTGGCGAAATGAATACTGGTTGCTGGCCTTCGTGATCACTCCGGCGGTTGTCGTTGCAATTGGTTGGGGCGCCGTGTTGCTCCATTTGTATGCCAGCCGCCGGCAGCAGCGGCTTCACCCTGGCGAATAACGTTCGATCAAAATAACAGCCCGCCCGGACGGGGACCGTCCGAGCGGGCCAGCCGGATCGACGCGCAGGTGGAATGGGGCAGACGCGCCGACCGAACTTCGCGTGTGTTCGCTGATAGTTAGTCGCTCAGGGCCGCTCCTGGGTTCAAAGCCGCTAGTTCCCCGGCGCCGCGACGGCAGAGGCATCGCTTGCCTTCGGCGCCGCCGCGTTCACGGCCGCCAGCGCATCGGCAAGCCCCGAGCCGAACTGGTCGTCATGCCCCGGGGGCCCGAGGTCGCGCGCCGTCATCATCAGAATGCGCCGGATCGTGCCCGCGTCGAGCTTCGGATTGCGTTCGATGAGCAGCGCCGCGATGCCGCTGATCTGGGCTGCGGCGAACGAGGTTCCGGACGGCATCTGATACCCACCGTCGGGGGCGGCGGCGAGGATGTTTACGCCGGGGGCCGCGACCGCAATGTGCGTGCCCCGGTTGGCCTGCGCGAACGGCTGGTCGTTCATGTCGGTGGCCGACACCGCGATCACGTTCGGATCGGCCGCCGGATAGAGCGGCGGCGACCGCGGGCCCGCGTTGCCGACCGCTGCGATCAGGACCACGCCGTTCGTGCGCAGCGCCTTGAGCATGGCCTGCAGCTCCGCGTCCGCGGGACCGGCGAAGCTCATATTGACGATGTTCGCCTTGGATTTACCGGCCCAGTCGAGGCCTTTGAGGATATCGAGGCTGGTGCCGCTTGACGCGGCAGCCGTGAAGGCATGCGCGGCGAGAATGCGCACGCCCGGCGCGGCGCCGGTCAGCTTGCCGTGCGCGGCGATCACGCTGGCGATGCCGGTCCCATGCGCATGGGGCTTGTCGCCAGCTCCTGTCGCGTCGAAGGATGCCTCGACCACGCCCGCGAGATCCGGATGCGCCGCGTCGATCGGGGTGTCGACGACCGCGACCAGCACCCGCTCACCCTTGGCGAGCGCATGCGCTTCCGGGAGGCGCAGCTTGGTCAGGAAATACTGCAGCGGGTCGGCGGCGGCAGCGGCCGGGGCGCCCTGCTGCAAGGCATAGAGATAGTTCGGCTGTGCGCCGAGCACGCGGGCATCGGCCTGCAGCGAGCGGATCACGATACCAACGGGGCGTCCATCGTTGATGCGCAGCCGCGCGAGACGGTGACGCGTCAGCGCAAAGTCCTGCATGTCGAGGCGCGTCAGGCGATACCGGCGCGCAATGTCGTCGACCGCGCGCGGGGAGGTCGTGGTCGAAATATTGAGCAGGATCTCGTTGGGAACGAAGCGGCGCTCGCCGGCCGGCGGCACGCTGAAGCCGGCCCGCCCCGCCATTTGCTGCTGCTGCTGCTGCTGCTGTTGCTGCTGCTGCTGCTGCTGCTGCTGCTGCTGCTGCTGCTGTTGCGGTTTCTGTTTCTTCGCCGCTTTCTTTGAGCGACGCTTGCCGACGGGCGCATCGTCATCGTCGTCCACGACGACAACAGTACCCGGTCCGCCATAGCCGCCACCCGGCGGAACCATGATCACGCCGCCACCTCCCCCACCGGGAAAGCGCGGGCCGCCGGGATAGCCACCGCCGGGGTAGCCGCCACCGGGATTACGCGGGCCGTCGCCACCGGGCATGCGCCCGCCGTTCGAGAAGCCGCCGCCGCCACCGCCGCCAAAGCGCTGGGCAAAACTGTCCGCGACTGCGCCGAAGGTGAGTGCACCGGCCGCCATCAGGGCGAGACCGAGCCGAATCGTGCGCATTTTACGAGAATGGCTGGTGCCGAACATGGGCATACCTCCACGTCGCACGGAAACGCTTCCGCGCAGCAGCCCCATTCCGCCTGTTTGAAAATGCAGTGCCGGCCTTATCGGCCGGCACAACTCAACTTTGATCGCTTATTCGGCCGGCTTCGGGCCGATGAAGCGCACGACGCTCTCGTCCTGCAGCTTCTTGACCGTGCGCGCGAGGTCTTCCTTCGGCATGCCGGTCACCGCGAGGCGGACCGTGTAGACGCCGCCGCCGCTCGGGCCATCGACGATCGCGATCTTGTAGCTCTCGAGCAGCTTGTTCACATCGGCCGTCGTCGCCTCGGGGGCGAAGCGGATCAGCGCATAGGTGCCGCTCTTCATCGTCTGATCGGTCTGCACCGATGCGGTCTGGAAGCTCGCGCCCTGGCGCTCGTTCACGAACATTCCGGCGAGCAAGCCGGCCTGCAGCACCACCGCGAGCGCCGCGGCGGTCGCCGACCATGCCAGTGTGCGCGGCGAGAAGGAAGAGAGCCTTTCGCTCAGCCATTCGCCGAGGTTGAAGGAGGAGCGCGCACGGCGCGCCGTCGAGGCATCGGCCTCGATGTCGGCCATCAGCTTCTGCATCGCACGCGCCGAGGGCGCGCCCAGCGATTCATTCGCCACGATCGTCTCGGCAAGGTCTTCGCGCACCGTCTCGTATTGGGCGGCAAGGTTCGGATCGGCGGCCAGCACACGCTCCACCATGTCGGCTTCGCGGCGGCTCAGCGTGCCGGCGGCATGCCACGGCAGGAGGGCTTCGACCTCCTCGCGCTCGGCACCCTTAGTCTTGAACATCGCATTCATGGCCAACCTCTTTCCACTCCCGCTGCCTTGAGCAGTTCCCCTAACCGCTTTCGCGCGTAGAACATGCGCGTCTTCACTGTGTTCTCCGGCACTGCGACGATCTTGGACACTTCCTCGACTGACTTCTCGTGGTAGTAGACCAGATCGATGATCTCTCTGTGTTCCGCGGAGAGCTTCGTCATGCACTGCCGCAGAATCGCACTCGTATCCTTCTTCTGCACCGCGACCTCGGGATCATCGCTTTGATCCTCGATCGCTTGTGCGGTCTCATCGTCCAGTTCTTCGTCCGGTCGCTTGCGCAGCGCTGACAGCGCCTTGTAGCGAGCGATTGCCAAGAGCCATGTCGAAACCTGAGACCTTGCTTCGAAACGGTCGGCTTGGCGCCAGACATCGAGAAACACTTCACTGATCAGGTCTTCCGCCCTTGTCGGTTCGCCGACCAGCCTGAGAACAAACCGGTAGACGCGAACGTGATGCCGGGCGAATAGAACCTGCATCGCGAGCTTGTCGCCGGCTGCGATCCGTCCGATCAGCGCTTCGTCTGATGTCGTCTGCATCGCTAGGCCGTTGACCGGCTCACAGGGTTAGTCGCGGCGGGATGGGGACGGGTTCAAAGGGGCTGAGGCCCAAGGAATACCACGTACCCGGGGAGGAGCCTTTCTCGGGCGGGCCGATCCAGACAGCGCGTATTTGCTCCGGAAAGCCTTCATTGCGCAAGCGAATCTGGCTTGAAGCCGCCCAAATGGCTGCATTTCCACAGAGCCGCCTTGACTTGCTCTGGCCGCGTTCTAAGGCCTGTTGAGATTCAGGATTCCATCCGAGGCGTGCTCGTGATTCAAGCTTTGGATGGAACGATTCGTACTGACGGACGCCCAATGGGCGAAGATGGAGCCGCATTGCCTGGGTAAGCCGAC
>JBAVXH010000341.1:0-14043 GCA_049698215.1 Xanthobacteraceae bacterium
GTCGAGCGCCGAGTAGACGCTCTCACCGCGGTCGCGCACGACGGCGCCCTTGCCGACGTCGGCCCATTCGGCGCGGCGGATGCGCGCGCGCTCATGGATGAACTCCGCGATATCGCGCTTGGTCCAGCCCGCCGCCTGGATGTGCTCGCGCAATTGTTTCGGGATGACGATGCAGTAGTTGCCGCCGTAGATCGAGTAGTGGCGCTGGTTGGCGCGCATCTCGGCGGCGAAGGTTTCGAGAATCTCTTTCGGGTCCGTCGTCCACTCGTTCATGATCTGGCGCGGTGCCATCGCGGCCATCACGGTCACGGCCGAGGTGCCTTCGGGAATTCCGCGCACGACCGACAGCGGCTGCCAGGTCGTATCCTCCTCATCCTCCGCAATGCAATAGGAGAACTTGCCGGGATGGCCGAGCGTCGTGCGGTCGATGCCGCCAGGGCGGACATCCATCAGATTGATCAGCGCAAGGCGGATGGCGCGCCCGATCACGGCGGTTGCGCGATCCGAGTTGGCGAGCGCGTTGAATGTACCGTTCGCGCCAATCTCCGGACGGACAGGGCCGTTGAGGATCACCAGAACCGCGCAACCGCCGGTGCTCGACGTCGTACCGTGCAGCAGGAATTCCTCATTCATCATCGCGGCCCACGCCGTCGCGACGATTGGAAAGTGCATCGGCAGGCAACCCGCCATCACGGCGTTGATGGCAAGCTTCTCGGCCGTGATCGGCTGCTCGCGCACCGGCTCGATGCCGATGAGCTGATCAGGCGGCATCAGGGCCCACTCGAGGCACGCCGCGACGGCATCCTCGGTCGGCGGGACAACAGGCAGTCCGTCGGTCCAGCCGTTGCTGTGATACAGCTCCTGCGCGGCGGAAAAGTCCGTAACATCGTAGACTTTGGAGCTCAGGGTCGGCTTGTTCGACAACTGCATAGCATCGCTCGAAAAGAACCCGGGACCGGCCTGCACACGACACGAAGAGACACTAGCGACCGGCTAACCCCGATAAACCGGCTTCGGCTGCGAGAAGAACCCAAGGAGGATGTGATAGACCAGCATGTAGTTCTTCTGCTGGAAGCTCGCATGCGAGATGCCAGGCATCACGGCGAACTGCTTGTCTGGGTTCGGTAGCTTCTTGAAAAACTCGATCAGGTCGTCCATCGACGCGATCCCGTCCCACTGACCGCGCATGATGATCGTCGGCACCGTGATTTTTTCAGGGTTCACCACCGGCAACTTCGAGCACATGTCCACATAGGTGCCGGTCGGTACGCTGTCGTCCAGCTTCAGGATCGCATCCGCGAATGCGTTGATGGTGGCATCGTCGGCGGCGCCGGGGTGGTCGCGATTGAAGATCGAGAACACAAAGTCGCGGTTGATCGGGCGGCGGTTCTTCGACTGGAATTCCGGCAGCTTCTTGCGCCGCTCGTGCAGCGTCGGTGAGCCTTCGCCGGTCCACACATGCGCATCGAGCGCAAGGCGATCCACCAGCTCGGGATGGCGCTCGGTAAACAGCGCAGCACGCAGTGCGCCCGACGAAATGCCATAGACGAGGAGAGGGCGGTTGGTCTTGCGCAGTTTATGGATGTATTGGGCCGCGGCATGACAGTCGTCGGCGCCGTACGAAATCGGCGCGTTGTTGTCGCGGTCTTTGGTGGAGCGGCCGTAGCCTTCCATGTCGACACACCAGCAGTCATAACCCTGCTTGGCGAAGTACTCCATCGCGGACGAATCCGGGCGGCCGGGTACGTCGAGGTCGAAGGTCGGTTGCCCGGCCATTGAGGAGCCGTGCACGAACAGGATCGTGCCCTTGGTCTTGGCGGGGTCACCGGCGACCTTGTTCCAGAGGAAGAGCTTGACGTCGCCCTTGGTGGTCCAGTGCTCGGTGCCCGGAAGGCGGACCTGTACGTTCATGAGCTTTGACCTTTCAGTTTATTCCGATGTTGTTCGCTTTGATCAGCTTGCCCCATCGCACAATCTCGGACTCGATGTAGGCGCCGAATTCCTCGGGGCTCATCACCATCGTATTCGCGCCCTGGCGCTTCCACGACTCCTGGATGTCAGGGCGCAGCAGGATCTTGTTGATCTCCCGGTTGAGCAGTTCGACGATCGGCCTTGGCGTGCCAGTGGGCGCCATCACGCCGATCCAGATGGTGGCGTTGTAATCCGCAATGCCGGCCTCCGCGATGGTCGGAACATTGGGCAGGATCGGCGAGCGCACCTTGCCCGACGTACCAAGGGCCTTCAGCAGGCCGCTTTCGATCGTCGGCGCTGCGGTCGGCAGGCTGTCGAACATCAGGTCGATCTGCCCCGATACGATGTCGGCGCGCGCGCCAGTCGAGCCCTTGTAGGGCACATGGACGATCTCCAGACCGGCGAGGTTTTTGATGAGCTCGCCGGCCATGTGATAGTTCGATCCGGGACCGGATGAGCCATAATTCAGCTTGCCGGGGTTCGCCTTGGCAAGCGCGATGAGCTCCTTGAGGTTGTTCACGGGCGAGCGCTGCGGCACCACCAGTACCAGTTCCGAGTTGATGACTGCGGCGACCGGGACGAGGTCGCGCATCAACTTGTAGGATTTGTTCGGGTTGAGCGTCTCGACCGTCGTCTGCGTCGCCGAAATCATCAGGAGCGTGTAGCCATCCGGGGCCGACTTCGCGACCTCCGTCGTCCCGATGATCGAACCGGCGCCGGGACGGTTCTCCATCACGATCGGCTGGCCGAGCGCCTTGCGCAGCTCTTCGCCCAGCGCACGGGTGAACACGTCGGTCGGCCCGCCGGCGCCGAACGGCACGATGAAGCGGATGGTCCGGTTAGGATAGTCCTGCGCCGCCGCAGGCGTAACGGCCGCCGCCAACGCAAAGAGCAGAAGCGTTATGAGCCGCTCCGCCATGACCTGCTACACGGCGACCTTGATCGCCGCCGGCGCGTGCGCGCCAAGCCCGAGCATCTGTCGTGCTTCAGCCGGCGCCGCGACGCTGCAGCCGAGCAGCTCGATAATCTTCACCGCCTTGGCGACCAGTGCGGCGTTGCTCGGCGTGAGCCTGCCGCGTTCGAGATAGAGGTTGTCCTCGAGCCCCACGCGCACATGGCCGCCGAGGATCACCGCCTGTGCGGCCATCGGAAACTGGTGCAGCGAGATGCCAAAGGCGAACCAGGTGCAGCCGGGCGGCAGCAGATTGCGCATGTAAATCATCGCCTCGGGAGTCGCCGGCTGGCCCCAGGCGATGCCGAGGCAGATCTGGAACATGCCTGGTGGCTTGATGAAGCCGGTCTCGATCATGCGCTTGGCAAGCAACAGATGGCCGGTCTCGAACACCTCGAGCTCTGGCGTGACGCCGGCCTCGCGAATATCGGTCGCCATCGCTTCGAGGATCGGCGGCGTGTTCACGAATACGTTCGGCCCCATGTTCATGCTGCCCATGTCGAGCGAACAGATTTCGGGACGCAGGTCGAGCACGTGCTGCACGCGCTGGCGCGCAGTCCGCAGCGTGGTGCCGGGACCCGGTTTCATTGGATCGTCGGGGGAGGGCGAGAAGCGGCCGCCGGGTCCGGTCGTGAGATTGATGACGACATCCGTGCCGCTCGCGCGGATGCGATCCACCACCTCCGCGTAGAGCGCGCCCTCCATGCTGGCCAGGCCGGTCTTCGGATCGCGCACATGGATATGCACGATCGCGGCACCAGCCTTGGCGGCGTCAATCGCCGAGGTGGCGATCTGCTCCGGTGTGACCGGCACCGCCGGGTTCTTGCCCACGCTGTCCGCCGAGCCCGTCACAGCGCAGGAAATCATCACTTTGCGTGACACGGCCGCCCTCCCTGAAGCGCTCTCCGGTCAGACTACAATGGTCCGCCGGAGCGGGATACGGCATCCCTGCGCATGACACGTCGGCAGTCCTTGCACCTCATTGTGCGCTGCGCTAAGCCACGGCGGACCCGCTTCTGGAACGAATCCAAGCTGGAATCAGCAGCGATTTCCGGGCCAAGACGGGATGTTCCGTCGGGCGTAGCGGAAGGTGAAGGTCGCCGATGAGCGAGCTGTTGCAGGACTATTTGCCGCTCGTGGTGTTCATCGCAGTTGCCATCGGCATCGGGCTCGCACTTCTGGTCGCGCCGTTCCTTGTCGCCTACCGCAGCCCCGATCCCGAGAAGCTCTCCGCCTACGAATGCGGCTTCAATGCGTTCGACGATGCGCGCATGAAGTTCGACGTGCGGTTCTATCTCGTGGCGATCCTGTTCATTATTTTCGACCTCGAAGTGTCGTTCCTGTTTCCCTGGGCGGTGGCGTTCGGCCAGCTCGGCGCATTCGGCTTCTGGTCGATGATGATCTTCCTTGGCGTGCTCACCATCGGCTTCATATATGAGTGGAAGAAGGGGGCGCTCGAATGGGATTGAGCGCATGACACTCATCGCTCCCGCGCCCACGGGCATTCTCGATCCGCGCACCGGCAAGCCGGTCGGCGCGGACGATAGCTATTTCGTCGGCCTGAACAACGAGCTCGCCGACAAGGGCTTCCTCGTCACCGCGACCGACGACCTGATCACCTGGGCGCGCACCGGCTCGCTGATGTGGATGACGTTCGGGCTTGCCTGCTGCGCGGTCGAGATGATGCAGCTGTCGATGCCGCGCTATGACGTGGAGCGCTTCGGCTTCGCGCCGCGCGCATCGCCCCGGCAGTCCGACGTGATGATCGTGGCCGGCACCTTGACCAACAAGATGGCGCCGGCGCTGCGCAAGGTCTACGACCAGATGCCGGAGCCGCGCTATGTCATCTCGATGGGCTCCTGCGCCAACGGCGGCGGTTACTATCACTATAGCTACAGTGTGGTGCGCGGCTGCGATCGCATCGTGCCGGTCGACATTTACGTGCCGGGCTGCCCGCCGACCGCGGAGGCGCTGCTCTACGGCGTGCTGCTTCTACAGAAGAAGATCCGTCGCACCGGGACGATCGAACGGTGAGTGAAGCTCTCAACGCATTGGGCGAAACGATCGTCGCGGCGCTGCCTGGCGCCGTGACTGGCCATGCGATCGCCTATGGGGAGCTGACGATTACGGCCGAGGCTGCCGAGATCGTGAAGATCGTCACCTTCCTGCGCGACGATCCGCGCTGCCGGTTCGTCAATATCATTGACGTGACCGCGGTCGATTGGCCGGCGCGCGAGAAGCGCTTCGACGTCGTCTATCACTTCCTGTCGCCCTACCAGAACACGCGCATCCGCGTGAAAACGCAGACCGACGAGGTCACGCCGGTGCCGTCGATCTTCGGCGTGTTTCCCGGTGCCGAGTGGTTCGAGCGCGAGACCTGGGATCTTTACGGCGTGATGTTCACCGATCATCCGGACATGCGCCGCCTGCTGACCGACTACGGCTTCGAAGGTCATCCGCTGCGCAAGGACTTTCCGCTCACCGGCTTCGTCGAGGTCCGCTACGACGACCAGCAGAAGCGTGTGCTCTATGAGCCGGTGCGGCTGGCGCAGGAATTCCGCAACTTCGATTTCCTCTCGCCCTGGGAGGGAGCGGACTACAAGCTGCCAGGCGACGAGAAGGCCGAGCAGAAGCCATGAACGATCAGTCCGGCCTGCGCAATTTCACGATCAACTTCGGCCCGCAGCATCCGGCCGCGCACGGGGTGCTGCGCCTTGTACTGGAGCTGGACGGCGAGGTGGTCGAGCGCGTCGATCCGCACATCGGCCTCCTGCACCGCGGCACCGAGAAGCTGATCGAGGCGAAGATCTATCAGCAGGCGATCCCGTATTTCGATCGGCTCGACTATGTCGCGCCGATGAATCAGGAGCATGCATTCTGCCTCGCGGTCGAGCGGCTGCTCGGGATCACGGTGCCGCGCCGTGCGCAACTGATCCGCGTGCTCTATTGCGAGATCGGGCGGTTGCTCTCGCACATCCTCAACGTCACCACGCAGGCGATGGATGTCGGCGCGCTCACCCCGCCGCTGTGGGGGTTCGAGGAGCGCGAGAAGCTGATGGTGTTCTACGAGCGTGCGTCCGGCTCGCGCATGCATGCGGCCTATTTCCGCGTCGGTGGTGTGCGTCAGGATCTGCCGGGAAAGCTGATCGACGACATCGAAGCGTTCTGCGATCCGTTCCTGAAAGTCTGCGACGACCTCGAAACGCTGCTCACCGACAACCGCATCTTCAAGCAGCGCAACGTCGATATCGGCGTCGTATCGCTCGAGGATGCGTGGAAGTGGGGCTTTTCCGGCGTGATGGTGCGCGGCTCGGGTGCGGCCTGGGACCTGCGCAAGGCGCAACCTTACGAATGCTATTCGGAAATGGATTTCGATATTCCGATCGGCAAGAACGGCGACTGCTACGACCGCTACTGCCTCCGCATGGAGGAGATGCGCCAGTCGATCGCGATCATGAAGCAGTGCATCGCCAAGCTGCGCGAGCCGGACGGGCAGGGGCCTGTTTCAGTGGCCGACAACAAGATCGTGCCGCCGACGCGCGGCGAGATGAAGCGCTCGATGGAAGCGCTGATCCACCACTTCAAGCTCTACACCGAGGGCTATCACGTCCCCCCCGGCGAGGTGTACGCCGCAGTCGAAGCGCCCAAGGGCGAGTTCGGCGTTTACCTCGTCGCTGACGGCACCAACAAACCGTACAAGTGCAAGATCCGCGCGCCGGGTTTCGCGCATCTGCAGGCGATGGACTTCATCTGCCGCGGCCACATGCTGGCCGACGTGTCGGCGATCCTCGGGAGCCTGGACATCGTGTTTGGCGAGGTGGATCGCTAATGGCCAATCGTCGCCTCGCCGATGCGCATCTTCAGCCGAAGGAATTTTCCTTCACGGTGGAGAACCGCGAGTGGGCGGAGAAGCAGGTCACAAAATATCCGCCCGGCCGGCAGGCATCCGCCGTGATCCCGCTGCTCTGGCGGGCGCAGGAGCAGCATGACGGCTGGCTGCCGCAGAAGGCGATCGAATACGTCGCCGAATTCCTCGGTATGGCGAGGATCCGCGTGCTGGAGGTCGCGACCTTCTACACCATGTTCCTGCTCTCGCCGGTGGGCAGGAAAGCGCACGTGCAGGTGTGTGGCACGACGCCGTGCCGGCTGCGCGGTGCAGACGCGCTGTTCGAGGTGTGCGCACGCAAGATTCATCCGGAGCCGCTGCACGTCTCGGCCGACGGCAATTTCTCCTGGGAGGAGGTCGAGTGCCTCGGCGCGTGCGTGAATGCCCCGATGGTGTTGATCTGGAACGACACCTACGAGGATCTGACCGCCGAGAGCTTCGAGAAGGTTCTCGACGGATTTGTGAACGGAAAGCCCGCGAAGCCCGGCCCGCAGGTCGACCGGCATTTCTCCGCGCCGATCGGGGATGCTTCGACGCTGACGGATCCTTCGCTCTATGCGCGCTCCAATGGCGGCGGCAACAGGGGCGCGCCGCTCACCGATTCCGATGCCAAGAAGGCCGCCGAGCCCGCCAACGTACGCGAAACTCCGGCCGGCAAGCCGGCCACGTGAGAGTTTGAGATGCTCGAAGACAAGGATCGCATCTTCAAGAACCTCTACGGCTACCATGACTGGGGCCTTGAGGGTGCGCGGGCGCGCGGCGCCTGGGACGGCACCAAGGACATTCTTGCGCGCGGTCGCGATGCGCTGATCAACGAGATGAAGGCGTCCGGCCAGCGCGGCCGCGGCGGCGCGGGCTTCCCCACCGGCCTCAAATGGTCGTTCATGCCGAAGCAGAGCGACGGCCGTTCGAGCTATCTCGTCATCAATGCCGACGAGTCGGAGCCCGGCACCTGCAAGGATCGCGAGATCATGCGGCACGATCCGCATCTCCTCGTCGAGGGCTGCCTGATCGCCGGCTTCGCGATGGGCGCGAGCGCCTGCTACGTCTATGTGCGCGGCGAGTTCATTCGCGAGCGCGAGCGGCTGCAGGCGGCGGTCGATCAGGCTTACGAGGCGGGGCTACTCGGCAAGAACGCCTGCGGTTCGGGCTACGACTACGACATGTACGTGCACCACGGCGCGGGCGCCTACATCTGCGGCGAGGAAACCGCGCTGCTCGAAAGCCTTGAGGGCAAGAAAGGCCAGCCGCGGCTCAAGCCCCCGTTTCCGGCAAACGTCGGCCTCTATGGCTGCCCGACCACCGTGAACAATGTCGAGACCATCGCGCAGGCGCCCGACATCATGCGGCGCGGCGCGGCATGGTTCTCTTCGCTTGGTCGGCAGAACAACACCGGCACCAAGCTCTATTGCATCTCCGGGCACGTAAATAAGCCCTGCAACGTCGAGGAGACGATGGGCATCCCGCTGCGCGAGCTGCTGGAGAAGCATGCGGGCGGCGTGCGCGGCGGCTGGGACAATCTGCTTGCCGTGATCCCGGGCGGTTCGTCGATGCCGCTGGTCCCGGCGGGTGCCGATCAGGCCGATACACTGCTGATGGATTTCGATGGCTGCCGCGACAAGAAGTCGGCGCTCGGCACCGCCGCCGTCATCGTGATGGACAAGTCGACTGACATCATCCGCGCGATGGCGCGCATCTCCTATTTCTACAAGCATGAGAGCTGCGGCCAGTGCACGCCTTGCCGCGAAGGCATGGGCTGGATGTGGCGCGTGCTGATGCGCATGGCCGAAGGCCGCGCGCACAAGCGCGAGATCGACATGCTGATGGACGTGACCAAGCAGATCGAGGGGCACACCATCTGCGCCTTCGGCGACGGCGCGGCCTGGCCGGTGCAGGGGCTGATCCGTCACTTCCGTCCCGAGATCGAACGGCGCATCGACCAGTATGCGGCGAACCCGCATCCTGAGCCGGTCCTAGTGGCGGCGGAGTAGGGATTGGCCATGACCTCACCGCAGGACAAAACGACTAGTCGATCATTCGACGAGCTATTCGACGCATTCGAGAAAATGTCGCCCGAGAAGCGCCGACGCGACATCGTTCAAGCGAACGCATTTCTCCGCGAGAACGGTGTCGACAGCCTTGCCAAGCTTGATGAATGGGTACGCAAATGATCCAGCCCACAAATCACCATCTTGCGCAGCTCAACATTGGGCGCATCCGCTACGAGGTCGACGATCCGCGCATGGCGGGGTTTGTCGACAATCTCGCGTCGGTGAATGCCATTGCAGAGCGTTCCCCCGGCTTCGTGTGGCGCTATCAGGACGCGAGCGGCAATGCGACCGACACGCGCCCCTACGACGGCGATCCCATGATGGCCGTGAATATGTCGATCTGGGAGAACGTCGAGTCGCTCGAGAAATACGTGTGGCAGACGGTGCACAAGCGCTTCTATGGCCGCCGCCACGAGTGGTTCGAGACAATGGGCGAGCGCTATTTCGTGATGTGGTGGGTGCCGGCCGGGCATCTGCCGACGATTGAGGAAGCGATCGAGCGGCTCGAACACCTGAAGAAGCACGGTCCGAGCGATCACGCGTTCGGCTGGGAGAACATTGCGTCCGCACAGCTCTGGAAAACCGCGAGGTGCGCATGAGCACGATCACGCATGACCGCTTCTGGCGCACGCTGACGCTGCTGGCGCGCCTTGATATTGCGGCGAGTGTCAGCGTTGCGGCGGCGCTGCTCATCTGGATGGCACTGCACTGACATGACGAAGCTTTCGTCCGGGCAGCGATGGAAGACCATACGATGCGCATGAGGAAGACAGCCATGACGGAACGGCCGGCCAGGCTGACGCTGCGCCTGCTCGACGACATCATCGAGGGGATACGACAGTTTCACAGCCAGCTTGATGAAGCGTTCAGGAAGCCGAACCGCTTCGATCCTAATGATCCGCGCCTGACGACTGCGCTGCTTGCCGCGTTTGCTGGTTTCCTTGCGGTTCTTCTGCTCGCCGCACTGTTGGAACGCCTATGACCAAGCTCATAGTCGACGGCACCGAGATCGACGTCCCGCCCGAGTACACGCTGCTGCAGGCGTGCGAGGCGGCGGGTGCGGAGATTCCGCGCTTCTGCTTCCACGAACGGCTGTCGATCGCCGGCAATTGCCGCATGTGCCTGATCGAGGTGCCGGGCGGGCCGCCCAAGCCGCAGGCGTCCTGCGCCATGGCGGTGAAAGACCTGATGCCGAACAAGGACGGCTCGCCGAAGGTGATCCTCACCAAATCGCCGATGGTGAAGAAGGCGCGCGAAGGCGTGATGGAGTTCCTGCTGATCAACCATCCGCTCGACTGCCCGATCTGCGATCAGGGCGGCGAGTGCGACCTGCAGGACCAGGCGATGGCCTACGGCGTCGACAACACGCGCTACCACGAGAACAAGCGCGCGGTCGAAGACAAGTACATCGGCGTGCTGGTCAAGACCATCATGAACCGCTGTATCCATTGCACGCGCTGTGTGCGCTTCGCGACCGAGGTCGCGGGCGTGCCCGAGCTCGGCGCGATCGGGCGCGGCGAGGATATGGAGATCACGACCTATCTCGAAAGCGCGATGACCTCCGAGCTGCAGGGCAACGTGGTCGACCTTTGCCCGGTCGGTGCGCTGACCTCAAAGCCCTACGCCTTTGCGGCGCGGCCGTGGGAGCTGAACAAGACCGAGTCGATCGACGTGATGGACGCGCTGGGGAGCGCGATCCGCGTCGACACGCGCGGGCGCGAGGTGATGCGCATCCTGCCGCGCGTCAACGACGACGTGAACGAGGAGTGGATTTCCGACAAGACGCGCCATGTGGTCGACGGACTGCGCACGCAGCGGCTCGACCAGCCCTACATCCGCGTCGGCTCCCGGCTGCGCCCCGCGTCGTGGCAGGAGGCATTCGCCGCCATCGCGGCCAAAGTGAAGGCGGCCAAGCCCGACCGCATCGGCGCGATTGCAGGCGATCTCTGCGCGGTCGAGGAAATGTTCGCGCTGAAGGACCTGACGGGCCGGCTCGGCGCGGCCAGCATCGATTGCCGGCAGGACGGGACCGCTCTCGATCCGTCGCTCGGCCGCGCGAGCTATCTGTTCAACGCGACCATTGCCGGCATCGAGCAGGCCGACGGCATCATGCTCATCGGCGCCAACCCGCGTCGCGAGGCGCCGGTGCTCAATGCGCGCATCCGCAAGCGCTGGCGCGCCTCGAACTTCAAGATCGGCGTGATCGGCGAGAAGGCCGATCTCACCTACGACTATGCCTATCTCGGCGCCGGGCCTGACTCGCTCGCCGAGTTCGTAAACCACGCGCCGGCGAAGCTCGAGCGGCAGATCTGGCTGATCGGGCAGGGGGCGCTCGCGCGTCCCGACGGCGCCGCGATCCTCTCGATGGCCGCCAAAGCGGCCGTCTCGGTCGGCGCGATCAAGGATGGCTGGAACGGCTTCTCGGTCCTGCATACGGCGGCGGCACGCGTTGGCGCGCTCGATATCGGCCTCGTGCCGGGGCAAGGCGGAAAGTCCGCAACCGAGATGGTCAAGGCTGGCGCGGCCGATGTCCTGTTCAATCTCGGGTCCGACGAGATCGACATCGCGGACGGCGCATTCGTGGTCTACATCGGCACGCATGGCGACAAGGGCGCGCATCGCGCCGACGTGATCCTGCCGGGCGCCGCCTACACCGAGAAATCCGGCATCTACGTCAACACTGAAGGCCGCGTGCAGATGGCCGCGCGCGCGAGCTTCCCGCCAGGCGATGCACGCGAGGACTGGGCAATCTTCCGTGCGCTCTCGGATGTGCTTGGGCAGAGGCTTCCGTACGACTCGCTCTCCGCTCTGCGCGCGGTGCTGTTCAGGGCGCACCCGCATCTTGCGCGCATCGACCAGATCGCGCCCGGCAACTCGGCCGACATCGAGAAGCTCGCCTCTCTCGGCGGCACGCCCGGCAAGGCGCCGTTCCGTTCGCCCGTCACGGACTTCTATCTCACCAATCCGATCGCACGTGCGTCCGCCATCATGGCGGAGTGCTCAGGTCTCGCGCGTGGCGAACGCGCGGTCGCGGCGGAGTAACGCAATGACCTTCGCCGAACTCTGGAGCGGCTACCTCTGGCCCCTGATCGTCATGGTGGCGCAGTCGGTGCTGCTGCTCGTGATCCTGCTCGTCGCGATCGCCTATGTGCTGCTCGCCGACCGCAAGATCTGGGCGGCGGTGCAGATCAGGCGTGGGCCGAACGTCGTCGGCCCCTGGGGGCTGCTCCAATCCTTCGCCGATCTGCTCAAGTTCGTGCTGAAAGAGCCGACGATCCCGGCCGCCGCCAACAAGGGCGTGTTCCTGCTCGCGCCGCTCGTCACCTGCGTGCTGGCGCTTGCCGCCTGGGCGGTGATCCCGGTCGACCTCGGCTGGGTGATCGCCGACATCAATGTCGGCATCCTCTACATCTTCGCGATCTCCTCGCTGATGGTCTACGGCGTGATCATGGCGGGCTGGGCCTCGAACTCGAAATATGCGTTCCTTGCCGCGATCCGCTCAGCCGCCCAGATGGTCTCCTACGAAGTCTCGATCGGCTTCGTCATCATCACGGTCCTGCTCTGCGTCGGCTCGCTGCGCATCACCGACATCGTGGAGGCGCAGAACACCAGGTGGGGCCTGCTCGGCTGGTACTGGCTGCCGCTGTTCCCGATGTTCATCGTGTTCTTCATCTCGGCGCTTGCCGAGACGAACCGGCCGCCGTTCGACCTGGTCGAGGCCGAGTCCGAGCTGGTCGCCGGTTTCATGGTCGAATACGGCTCGGCCCCGTACATGATGTTCATGCTCGGCGAGTACGTGGCGATCGCGACCATGTGCGCGATGACCACGATCCTGTTCATGGGCGGCTGGCTGCCGCCGTTCCCGATCGCGCCATTCACATGGGTGCCGGGCGTCATCTGGTTCACGCTGAAATGCCTCGCCGTGTTCTTCATGTTCGCGATGGTGAAGGCGTTCGTGCCGCGCTATCGTTACGATCAGCTGATGCGGCTTGGCTGGAAGGTGTTTCTGCCGCTCTCGCTGGCGATGGTCGCAATCGTCGCGGCCGTGTTGCAGTTCGGCGGACTGGCGCCAACATGAGGAGCCATGGATTTCTCGCTTGCCGGTCTGATCGGCTCGGCGCTCGCCATCGTGGCCGGGATGACGAGCTATTTCCTGACGGTGCCCGTGATCGAGAAGCGCCTGCGCGAGCTTGGCCCGAAGGACACCCCGGAGCAGCGCCACGATCTCGAGTTCAAGCTCGGCGTGATGCGGCGGCTGATCCTCACCCTGGACGTCGTGGTCTTCGGGCTGATCGGCTATTGGGTGGGCAAGGCCGTCGCAGGTTAAGGAGCGCACCATGAGGTTAGATCACGCGGCGCGCGCGCTGTTCCTCAAGGAGTTCGTGCAGGCCTTCGTCCTGTCGATGCGCTATTTCTTCAAGCCGAAGCCGACGCTCAACTATCCGTTCGAGAAGGGACCGATCTCGCCACGCTTTCGCGGCGAGCATGTGCTGCGCCGCTATCCGAACGGCGAGGAGCGCTGCATCGCCTGCAAGCTGTGCGAGGCGATCTGCCCCGCGCAGGCGATCACCATCGAGGCCGGCCCGCGCCGCAACGACGGCACGCGCCGCACCACGCGCTACGACATCGACATGGTGAAGTGCATCTACTGCGGGCTGTGCCAGGAGGCCTGCCCGGTCGACGCCATCGTCGAGGGGCCGAACTTCGAGTTCGCGACCGAAACGCGCGAGGAGCTCTACTACGACAAGGAGCGCCTGCTCGCGAACGGCGACCGCTGGGAACGCGAGATCGCCAAGAACATCGCGCTGGATGCGCCATATCGGTAAGGCGCCCACTATCCTCTCATATTCGATTGTCAAACAGCAAAGCTCCGCCGTCCCGTTGAGAGGGGCCGGGTGCCCCTTGTCTTCTTCTGCTCCCCCAAAAAGATGAGGGGAGCAGAGCGCCGACAGGCGCTGGTGCGGAACGCCGCACCCGTGGCGCGCCTCGCGGTCGCGCCCATCTCCGGAGCGCCGGAGATGACGGCCGGATACGCCGGCCGTCGCGCCTTTCGGCGCTCTGCTGCGGCTCTCAGCATCGCCTTTCGGCGATGCCTCAGCTCCGGGCCGCGCTTCCCCCGGCGATCAGACCGGGCTTGCAGCGAGCACCTCGCGCAGGGGTCATAGTGCCCCAAGGGCGGGTCC
>JBAVXH010000342.1:0-10576 GCA_049698215.1 Xanthobacteraceae bacterium
GGCTTCAACATCGAGCTCTTCGCCGGCAGCGTGCCGAACGCGCGCTCGATGCGTCAGGGCGAAAAGGGCACCGTGTTCGTCGGCAGCCGCCTGCAGGACAAGGTGCACTACATCACCGAGAAGGACGGCAAGCGCGACGTGAAGGTGCTCGTCTCCGGCCTCTACCGGCCGAACGGCCTCGCCATCAAGGATGGCACGCTCTACATCGCGGAGCTGTCGAAGATCTCCAAGATCGAGAAGGTCGAAGACAATCTCGACAAGAACCCGAAGCCGGTCGAAATCTATTCCGACCTGCCGAAGGATGAAGCGCACGGCTGGAAATTCATCGGCATCGGACCGGACAACAAGATTTACGTTCCGGTCGGCTTGCCCTGTAACAGCTGCCCGGCGCCCGACACGCACGCGCAGATGCGCCGCATCAATCTCGACGGCAGCGGCGCCGAGGTCATCGCGCGCGGCATCCGCAACACCGTTGGCTTCGACTGGCATCCGGTGTCGAAGGAGCTCTACTTCACCGATAACAGCCGCGACTGGGTCTCGGAGGACTTCCCCCAGGACGAGCTGAACCGAATCACCAAGGTCGGTCAGCATTTTGGCAACCCATTCTGCCACCAGGGCGACTTCCTCGACCCCGAACTCGGCTGGGGCCACTCGTGTGATGAGTTCGAGAAGCCGGTCGCCAAGATGGGAGCGCATACCGCGGTGCTCGGCGCGCGCTTCTATACGGGCGACAAGTTCCCCGCCAAGTACAAGAATGCGCTCTTTATCGCGCGTCATGGCTCGTGGAATCGCACCAAGAAGCAAGGGGGCGACATCGTCGTGGTGTTCCTGAACAAAGACGGCACCGTGAAGAACATCGAGCCCTTCATCACCGGCTTCCTGGGCGCGGACAACAACTACATCGGCCGTCCGGTCGACGTGGTGTTCCTCAAGGACGGCTCGATGCTGATCTCCGACGACTTCAACGGTGCGGTCTGGCGTGTGACTTACGGCAACCAGAAGCAAGCCGGGATGAAGTAGCGGCTCGACCAATGCGAGGGCGGAGCTTCCCGCCCTCGCAAACGTCTCAATCGATCAATCCGGACGGACGCTCATGCGGATTCTTCTTGCCGCGGCGCTGACTGGTGCGCTCGTAACCGGCGCGCAGGCCGCACCCTATGACGAGAAGCTGGCCACTTGCCTCGCTTGTCACGGCGAGAAGGGCATCTCCGAGACTCCGGAGGTGCCTTCGCTCGCCGGCATGCCGGTGGACTTCACGCTGATCCAGCTTTTTCTGTTCCGGCAGGGCACGCGCAAGGTCGAGATCATGAACGATCTTGCGAAGGACATGACCGACGACGATCTGCGCAAGTTTTCCGACTATTTCGCCAAGCTCCCGCCGCCGAAGGCTTCCGATCCCGCCGATCCGGCGATTGCGGCGCGCGCGCAGGCAGCCATCGCCAAGAACCACTGCGGCTCATGCCACAACCCGGATTTCTCCGGGCGCGAGCAGATGCCGCGGCTTGCGGCGCAGCGCGAGGACTATCTGCTGAAAGCGTTGCGGGATTACAAGGCGGCCGCGCGCCCCGGCTATGACGCCACGATGGACGAGGTGATCCGGCCGGTCACCGACCAGGAAATCGTCGATATGTCCCACTATCTGGCGCGCTTGAAGTGAAACAAAACCGCGTGAAGGCTCGTATTTGCAACGCGCCCACAGTTGCGCGAGCTCGAACCGAAGGTTAGGGTGGCGCGTTGGTTCGCAACGGGCGGACGCGCTCGTCTGAAGGAGAAAACCATGGTCTGGACCACTCCGACGCTTGTCGAGATCTGCATCGGCCTCGAAATCAACGGCTATCTGCCGGCTGAGTTCTGATCGCCTGACGCAGAAGCAATGTTGTGGCCGCCGCGCCGAAGGGTGCGGCGGCCATTTCCATTTTCACATTTTGGAAAAGTCATGTCCCGACGCGGGCATCGGCCCACTGGCCGTGCGTCGCAGGCATTGCTGCCTCACATGATTTTTGAAGGACGCTTCGCTCTGGTTGTGCGATAATTTCTCCAGCGTCCGTAATCATAAGGACGCCAGGAGGACACCATGAGAGCAGTGCGTTTCGGCGCCGCTTCGGCGCTGCTTCTTGCTTTTGCGGCTCCCGGATATGCGCAGCCGCAGCCTACGGCCGGCAATCTCGAAAAGCTCGGCAACTTCCAGCAGACCGGCACTGTCGAGCCGGCACACATTCCACAGACTGGCCCGAAGGCCGACGCGATCAAGAACAATCTTGCCAAGATCAAGCTGCCGCGAGGCTTCAAGATCGGGCTTTACGCGCTCGTCCCCGATGCGCGTCACATCGCGGTCGGCCCGCAGGGCATCGTCACCTTCGTCGGCACCCGCAAGAGCAAGGTGTGGTCGGTGACCGATCGCGCCAAGGCGCGCGTTGCCGACGAGGTGAAGGAGTTCGCGCCGTCGATCGCATTCAAGATTCCGAACGGCGTGTGCTTCTCGAAGGACGGCTTCCTGTTCATCGCCGAGCAGAACCGCGTGCTGACCTTCCCGGCTGCGGAATTCTTCTACGAGGGCCCCGACGTCGCGGCCTTCAACGTGGTCAAGCAGGGCGACCTCATTCCGCCCGCCGAAGAGTCCTACAATCACACGGCGCGCGTCTGCCGCATCGGGCCGGACAACAACCTCTACATCACGCTCGGCCAGCCGTTTAACGTGTTCGCGCCCGAGAAGATGGACCTCTACAAGAAAGAGGGCATCGGCGGCATCATCCGCGTCGATCGCGAAGGCAAGAATCGCTCAGTGTATGCATGGGGTGTGCGCAACTCGGTCGGCATGGACTTCAATCCGAAAGACAAGACGCTGTGGTTCACCGACAATCAGGTGGACGGTATGGGCGACGACATCCCGCCGGGCGAACTGAACCGCGCCGACAAAGCGGGACTCGACTTCGGCTTCCCGTACTACGGCGGCGGCAAGACGCGCACCACCGAGTACAAGGACGCGCAGGCGCCCGCCAACGTCGTGTATCCGCAGGTCGAAATGGTGGCGCACGCCGCCGACCTCGGCATGACGTTCTATTCGGGCAAGATGTTCCCGGCGAAATATCAGGGCGGCATCTTCTCGGCGCAGCACGGCTCATGGAATCGCACCACGCCGGTCGGTGCGCGCGTGATGTTCACGAGCCTGAAGCCGGACGGCACGGCCGATAAGACGGAGGCCTTCGCGGAAGGCTGGCTTTCCGAGAACGGCGAGTACATGGGCCGGCCCGTTGACGTGGCGCAGCTTCCCGACGGCTCGATCCTGGTGTCGGATGACCTCGCCGGCGCGCTCTATCGCATCTGGTATGATGGAAGGTAGTTCTTGTTTTCCCTCTCCCCGTTTCACGGGGAGAGGGAAGAACGCTTACGGCGCGCTCGCCGTCATACTGCTTGTGTTCAGCAGCGCCGAAACCTGCGCCGCCGGCTCCGTCACGGCCGGCCGGCAAAAGGCGATCGCCTGCCAGACTTGCCATGGGCTCGACGGTCTTTCGAAGATGCCCGATGCGCCGAACATCGCCGGCAACCCCGAGCCATATCTCGTGCGCCAGCTCAACGCGTTCAAGAAAGGCGAGCGCAAGAACGAGATGATGTCCGTGGTCGTGCAATCGATGTCGGAGCAGGACTTCGAGGACCTCGCCGCCTATTACGCGGCGATCGAGGTGACGGTGAAGGTGCCGAAGTGAGGCGCACCGACAGCCGCCCTTTAGGTCCCCTTCGGCGGCAGATATTTGGCAAACCACTTCGTCAATTGCTTCCGCGAGTCCTCGTCCGCATGCCCGCCGGGCTTGAACGGGTGGTCCATGAATTGGCCCTCGGGTGGATAAGGTTCGAAATGGTGGTCGATCTTCTTGGCGGCAAGGTCGTCGCGCAGCTCCTTCGAGTTGGAGACCCATACCAGTTTGTCACCATCGGTGTGGAAGATGATGGTCGGTGGAAAGTTGCCGACGCCGCCTTTGATCGTTGGATCCATTGGGCCGAAGAAGTCGGCAAACACACTGGCCCTACCGGGGCTCGCGGCCATGTATCTCATGGCGACGGCTGCCCCGAGTGAGTAGGCGATCAGCCCCAGTCGACTGGAATCCACATCCTTGCGCTTGCTGAGCTCGGCGATCGCATCCGCAAGCTTCTGAACGTGCGGGCCCGGGTCCGTGTCCATGTTCTCGAGAGGAGGAACAGGAGGAGGGTTGTCTTTCAGATAATACCCGGGGACCGCGGTCACATAGCCCAGCTTCGCGAGGGCTTCTGCAAAGTCATGGATCTGATCGCCAAACGGCGGTCGAAACGCGCCATTGCCGTGCAGCAGAACGACTCCCGGATATGTCTTGGTGCTGTCCGGTCCAGGATAGAAAGTGATGTTGTAGGGTTGGCCGCCGCTTGTGTAGTGCGCCATCACAGTCACTCCCCGCGTGCTCCGGCGCCGCCGGCCGTACCCACAGCTCGTTTGCCTGCAATGAATTTCTTGAGCCGTTGCGCTGCCAAGTATCGCCGCAAGGGTGTGATCGACCCGACCAGGAGGCTGACAGGAAAGATGATCGCCTGCACGGCCCAGGCCATGGTATGGCACCGGTCATGGTGGGCAGCGATAAGACCATCACGGAAGATGAACTCGGAAGTGAGCGTGTTATCGACGCGGCGTCCAGGCTTCTTCTCGGTCTTCCCGAACATATACGTGGCCATCCAGCGGCCGGTGCCCTTCTGATCGTCAGCGGCGATTGCGTCGAAGTCGATCGTCACGCGCGGGCGCGAGTGACAGACCAATTTCCACATCTCGAAGATGCGCGCTTTGCCAGGGCACTGAAAGGCGATGTCCTCAAAATAGGCGTCGTTCGCATAGCAAGCGATGATCGCGTTCGGGTCGGCCTTCTGAATGGCGAGGTAAAGCGTTCGGATCAAAGCAGCGTTGGGGTGCTCTCCCGGCTGGGCTGGCGGCACGGTGGCAGCCATGGACTTAAACCTTTCAGACGCTAATACGGAAAAGTGTGCAATCTCAGAAAGCATACATGAGGAAGCAATTATAGATAGAGACAGAGACTAGGGCCAATTGTCGCGCGAACCGACGTGAAGTTGCGCGAGCTCGGCGCCTTCAAGAAAGGCCAGCGCAAGAACGAGATGATGTGGTCGTGCAATCGATGTTGGGGGTGAAGGTGCCGCGGTAAGGCCAGGGCCGGGCCCAGTGACGGGGGGAGTGTCCGACGCCATTTCGTAACAAGGTTGCCGTTGAACCGCCGTTCTCCTTTGGCATGCGTCGTACGCAACCTCAAAGGGAGGCATCCATGGCGGTCTTGTACGCGGAGTTCAAGGGACAGCAGCAGTTTCTCGCAGCACCGACCCCCATCCCGGGTCTTACCCTCAGGCTCCCCGAAGGGGTAAACGAGCAGGCGCTCGTCATCCTGAACGTGCCGGCGTCCTATGCGGTCATCGGGAGCTGGACTGGCGGTTACGGCGGTCTGTTCAATCTTTCGGTGGAAGGCATCATGTTGCCCGAATATGCGGCCTACAACTACATCCAGTCGATGTCCGCGCAGAATACGCCGGTTCGGGTGCCCGCGACGCTGGTGGTCGCTGTCCCGCTGAAGCTCAAGCTTCAAACGGTGGTGGCGTTTGCCCAGAACTGCATCATCGACAGTTCAGCGTCGTTGAGCGTGGTGGTCTGAGCGGCCGTTACTCCGCCGCTTCGCGCTGCGCCTCGACCCGCTCCACCTTGGCGGCGCAGAACTTGAACTCGGGGATTTTCCCGAACGGATCGAGCTTCGGATTGGTAAGCAGGTTCGCGGCCGCTTCGACGTAGGCGAACGGGATGAACACCACGCCGTCCGGGACGGCCTCGTCCTGGCGCGACGCGAGCTCGACTACGCCGCGCCGCGTCGTCACGCGCACCGGATCGCCCGGCTCGATGCCGAGCTTGCGGAGCGTCCCGGGTGAAAGCTGTGCGCTCGCGCTCGGCTCGAGTGCGTCGAGCACCATCGAGCGCCGCGTCATCGAGCCGGTGTGCCAGTGCTCGAGCTGGCGGCCGGTCGAGAGGATGAACGGGTAATCGGCGTCCGGCATCTCGTCGGGCGCGGTGTATTTGGTGGCGACGAGCTTCGCGAGCCCGTTCGGGCGCGGGATGCCCTTGTCGAACACGACGTCGCGGCCCGGCACGTCCGGCCCGTCGACCGGATAGGTGACGTGATCCTCGCGCGCGACGCGCTCCCAGGTGATGTTGTCGAGCGCGGGCATCATGTTCGCCATCTCGGTGAATACCTCCGAGACGTGCTGGTAGGTCCAGTTGCAGCCGATGCGCTGCGCGAGATCCTGGATGATCCAGAGGTCCTGGCGCGCTTCGCCGGGCAGCGGCAGCGCGGCGCGGCCCATCTGCACCTGGCGATTGGTGTTGGTGACGGTGCCGTCCTTTTCGGGCCAGGCGCTCGCCGGCAGGATCACGTCCGCGTAGGAGCAGGTCTCCGTGACGAAGATATCCTGCACCACGAGATGCTCGAGATGCGCGAGCGCGCTGCGCGCGTGATTGAGATCAGGATCGGACATCGCGGGATTCTCGCCCATGATGTACATGCCCTTGATCTCGTCGTTGTGGACCGCGTCCATGATCTCGACCACGGTCTTGCCGCGCTTCGGATCGAGCTTCACGCCCCAGGCCGCCTCGTATTTCCCGCGGATTTCGGCGTTCTCCACCGACTTGTAGTCGGGGAAGAACATCGGGATCAGGCCTGCGTCGGAGGCGCCCTGCACGTTGTTCTGTCCGCGCAGGGGATGCAGCCCGGTGCCCGGACGCCCGACTTGCCCGCGGATCAGCGAGAGCGCGATCAGGCCGCGCGCGTTGTCGGTGCCGTGGGTGTGCTGCGACACGCCCATGCCCCAGAAGATGATCGCGCGCTCGGCGCGCGCGAAGGTGCGCGCCACGTCGCGCAGCACGTCCGGCGCGATGCCGCAGATCGGCGACATCTCCTCCGGCGTGAACGGCTTCACGCTCTCGGCGAGCTGCTCGAAGCCTTCGGTGTTACTCTGCACGTACTGCCGGTCGTAGAGCTTCTCCTCGATGATGACGTTGAGGATGCCGTTGAGCATCGCAACGTCGGTGCCGTTCTTGAACTGCATCATCTGCCAGGCGTGACGCTTCAACGCCTGCCCGCGCGGGTCCATCACGATCAGCTTGGCGCCGCGCTTGGCCGCCTGCTTGAAGAAGGTCGCGGCGACCGGATGATTCTCGGTCGGATTCGCACCGATCACGATGATGACGTCGGAATTCTTGCACTCGTTGAAGGTGGCGGTGACGGCTGCGGAACCGACGCCCTCCAGCAGTGCTGCGACCGAGGAGGCGTGGCAGAGCCGCGTGCAGTGATCCACGTTGTTGGTGCCGAAGCCGGTACGCACCAGCTTCTGAAAGAGGTAGGCCTCTTCGTTCGAGCCCTTGGCGGAGCCAAAGCCCGCGAGCGCCTGCGGGCCGTCGCGGTCGCGGATCTTCACCAGGCCGGCAGCTGCGCGCTCCATCGCCTCGTCCCACGTGGCCGGGCGGAAGTGCGTCCACGGGTTCGCGGGATCGGCCAGATCGTCGGCGCGCTTGGGGACGCCGTCCTTGCGGATCATCGGCTGCTTCAGGCGCTGCGGGTTGCTCACGTAATCGAAGCCGAAGCGGCCCTTCACGCACAGCCGGTTCTGGTTCGCCGGCCCTTCCTTGCCGGTGACGTAGAGCAGCTTGTCGTCCTTGATGTTGTAGGTGAGCTGGCAACCGACGCCGCAGTACGGACACACGCTGTTGACCTGGCGGTCGGAGAAGTGCTCAGGCGTGCGCACGTTCGCCTCGTTCACCAGCGTCGATGGCATCAGCGCGCCGGTCGGGCAGGCCTGCACGCACTCGCCACACGCCACGCAGGTCGACTGGCCCATCGGGTCGTCGAAGTCGAACACGATCTTTTCGTTGTGGCCGCGGCCGGCCATGCCGATCACGTCGTTGACCTGCACTTCGCGGCAGGCGCGGACGCACAGATTGCACTGAATGCAGGCATCGAGGTTGACCGCCATCGCGACGTGGCTGCGGTCGGGCGCGGGATTTTTCGCGCGCGACGGGAGGCGGCTCGTCGCAATGCCCATGCGGTCGGCCCATGACCAGAATTTCGAGGCCGGGTCGTGCGCCTGCGTGTTGCGCTCGGGCTGGTCGGAGATCAGGAGCTCGAACACCATCTTGCGCGCCGTCTTGGCGCGGTCGGACTGACTCTTCACCTTCATGCCGGCGGTCGGCGTGCGAATGCACGAGGCGGCGAGCACGCGCTCGCCCTCGATCTCGACCATGCAGGCGCGGCAGTTGCCGTCCGGGCGGTAGCCGGGCTCCGGCGTATAGCAAAGATGCGGGATGTCCGTGCGCTGGCGCTTGGCGACCTGCCAGATGGTCTCATCCTTGCGCGCCTCGACCTCTTTGCCATCGAGCGTGAACGAAATGGCGTCGCCGCCCGTACCCGTGCCCTGCACCTTGTCGGCAGGCCCCGTGTGCGCGACGTTCGGCCGGCCCTCGACTTTGGTGTCGCCGCCTGACGCGCCTTTCTTGTCGTGGTCGTAACCCACCGGTTCCTTGCTCATCGAGCCACCCTCATCCGGTCCGTCATTTCTTCACGATCAGCGGTAATTTGTAGGAGATCCAAGTGATCGCCAGGATTGCGACCAATACCAGCACGCGTGCGATCACGATCGACCCGGCCTGCTGCGCCGCCACGAATGCAATCATGGCCGGCACCAGTATTGCGTAAATCGTCCAAGACCCCACGAAGATGCGTGCGTGACAGCTCGTGCATGTGATCCAGCTGCCCAGCCCAAGAAGCATCTTCCGCCACACGGGTATCGTCTTCTGGTGACAGTTCGGGCATTCGAGCCGGTCCATCTCACCACTTACCCATCGGCTTCGCGAGGTCCTCGCGGAAATACTTGAACACGCAGGTCAGCGGGTTCGGGGCGGCCTGGCCGAGGCCGCAGATCGAGGCATCGCGCATCGCGGTCGAGAGCTCGTTCAACAACACTTCATTCCACGGTCCGGTTGCCATCAGCTTGACAGCTTTCTCGGTTCCGGCGCGGCAAGGCGTGCACTGCCCGCAGCTTTCGTCCTCGAAAAAGCGCATCAGGTTGAGCGCCACGGCCTTCATGTCGTCCTTGTCGGACAGGATGACAACCGCATGGGAACCGACGAAGCAGCCATATTTTTCCAGCGTGCCGAAATCGAGCGGCTCGTCCGCCATCGAGGCCGGCAGGATGCCGCCTGAGGCGCCGCCCGGCAGATAGCCCTTGAAAGTGTGGCCGTCGATCATGCCGCCGCAGTATTCGTCGATGAGTTCGCGCGCGGTGACGCCGGCGGGCGCGAGCACCACGCCCGGGTTCTTCACGCGCCCCGACACCGAGAACGAGCGGAAGCCCTTGCGCTCGCGCCGCCCGTGTGAGGTGAACCACGCTGCGCCTTTTTCGATGATGTCACGCACCCAGTACATCGTCTCGATGTTCTGCTCGAGCGTGGGGCGACCGAACAGGCCGACCTGCGCCACATACGGCGGGCGATGCCGCGGCAGCCCGCGCTTGCCCTCGATCGACTCGATCATCGCGGATTCTTCGCCGCAGATGTAGGCGCCTGCTCCGCGGCGCAGATGAATGCGCGTGTAACGCGACAGCCCGGCCCGCTCCACGCGCGCGAATTCCTCGCGCAGCATGGCGATCAACTCGGGATATTCGTCGCGGAGATAGACGTAGACATCCGCCGCCTCGACCACCCACGCGGCGATCAACATGCCCTCGATGAAGCGATGCGGATCGAGCCCGAGGTAGTGCCGGTCCTTGAATGTGCCGGGCTCGCCTTCGTCGCCGTTCACCGCCATCAGGCGCGGTCCGGGCGACTGGCGCACCAGCGTCCATTTGCGTCCCGTGGGAAATCCCGCGCCGCCGAGCCCGCGCAGGCCCGCGTCGTCGACGGACTTGATCGTCTCGTCGCGCGTGCGCCGGTCCGACAGACAGTCTTCGAGCAACTTATAGCCGCCTGCCGCGCGATAGGCGTCGAAGCCGACCTGGGGTTCAAGCGGATGCGCGTGGGCGCTCTTGCGCGCGGCCGTCGTCACCGTCGCTTCGTCGGCCCGCATCACCTGCACGTGTCCAACGGCGGCGACCGGCGCCTTGTCGCACGCGCCCATGCACGGCGCACGCACCACGCGCACGCCCGGCCCAAGCTTGCCCGGCAGATCGGCGAGAAGTTTCTCGGCGCCCGCCATCGCGCAGGAGAGCGAGTCGCATACGCGCACGGTGACGGCCGGAGGCGGCGTCTCGCCTTCCTTCACGACATCGAAATGCGCGTAGAAGGTCGCGACCTCGTAGACCTCGGCCTGCGCCAGGCGCATCTCCTCAGCCAGCGCCATCAGATGGCGGGCCGAGAGATGACCGTACTCGTCCTGGATGAGGTGCAGGAACTCGATCAGCAGGTCGCGACGACGCTCGGATTTGCCCAGGAGCGCCCGGACCTCTGCGAGAGCGGTGGTCTCGGTCTGCCGGCCCTTGGGGGCGGTCCGCCCCCGGCGGCGACTCGAGCCCGGGT
>JBAVXH010000343.1:0-3904 GCA_049698215.1 Xanthobacteraceae bacterium
CGCCTGCGCCGTTCGATGTGGCGGCTGCACGCGAAGAGTTCGCCGCGATGAATGCGAGCGTCGCATGAGCGAAGACACGCATTTCGAGACGCTGTCGCCGGAGCTTGCCTCCGACGAGCATGCGCTCATCGTCGATGTCGAGGGTTTCGAAGGTCCGCTCGATCTGTTGCTGATGCTGGCGCGCCAGCAGAAGGTCGACCTCTCGAAGATCTCGATCCTCGCGCTCGCCGACCAGTACCTCGCCTTCATCGAGGAAGCGCGCCGCGTGCGGCTGGAGCTGGCCGCCGACTATCTGGTGATGGCGGCCTGGCTCGCGTACCTGAAATCGCGCCTGCTCTTGCCGGAGAAGGACTCGGAGCTCGGGCCGAGCGCCGAGGACATGGCGACCGCACTGGCGTTGCGCCTGCGCCGCCTCGAAGCGATCCGCAATGCCGCCGAGGCGCTGATCGCGCGTCCGCAGCTTAACCGCGACGTGTTCGGGCGCGGCGCGCCGGAGCCGATCGCCGATATCAAGCGGCCCGAGTGGACCGCGACGCTGTACGATCTGCTCTCGGCCTATGCGGCGCAGCGCCAGAAGCAGGCGCTGGCGTATGTGCGCTTCGCGCCGCGCCAGGTGTGGTCGCTGGCCGAGGCGCGTGAGGCGCTGGAGCGGATGATGGGGATGTCGGCGGACTGGAGCCGCCTCGATCACTATCTCTTAAGCTATGTGGTCGAGCCTGCGATGCGCGCGACCGTGATGGCGTCGAGCTTTGCCTCAGTGCTCGAAATGGTGCGCGAGGGCGCGCTCGACGTGCATCAGGATACGGCGTTCGGGCCGATCTTCCTGCGCAAGCACAGTGAAGAAGGTCCGCCGCCCACAGCGGTTCAGTGACGGGGGAGTAACCGGAATGGCCATGACGAAGCCGCATGTTGTCGGCGACGATCTGGTTGAAAAGATGAGCGCCGACGAGCCGACGCCGCAGGATCGGCCGGAGGAGTTGCGGCTGATCGAGGCGCTCTTGTTCGCGGCCGGCGAGCCGCTCGACGAGAAGACCTTGCGCTCGCGCCTGCCCGAGGGGGTGGACATCGCGGCCGCGATGCGCCGCCTGCAGGCCGAATACGCGCCGCGCGGCGTCAACCTGATGCGGATCGCGGGAAAATGGACCTTCCGCACCGCGAACGATCTCGCCTGGCTGCTCGCGCGCGAGTCGGTCGAGCCGAAGAAGCTCTCGCGCGCCGCCAACGAGACGCTTGCGATCATCGCCTATCACCAGCCGGTGACCCGCGCCGAGATCGAGGACATCCGCGGAGTGATGGTGTCCAAAGGTACGATCGACGTGCTGATGGAAATCGGCTGGATCCGTCCACGCGGACGGCGCAAGGCGCCGGGGCGTCCGCTGACCTTCGGCACCACGCAGGCGTTCCTCGAGCACTTCGGCCTCGAGGCGATCGGCGACCTGCCGGGGCTCGACGAACTCAAGGGCACCGGTCTGCTCGAAAGCCGCATGCCGGCCGGCTTCTCGGTTCCGCTCCCGTCAGACGATGCGACGCTACGCGAAGACGAGGACCCGCTCGAGCCGGGCGATCTCGATCTCGGTCTTGCGCCGCGGGTCGAGCCCGAGGAGTAGGGCACCGGCCGTCATCCCGGAAGCCGCGAAGCGGCTATCCGGGATCCATAACCACGTGCGGTTCGAAACCGCGAGCGCTGTGGTTATGGATCCCGGGTCTCGCTTTGCTCGCCCGGGATGACAGGAGCGTGTGGTTAATGCGTGCGGAACCGTTGCGCGCCACGCCAGCCTGCGTTTTCCTCGCCCAAACAAGCGCTTCGGCCGCACCTCCAAAGCGGCATAAGTCCTTGTTTTTGCCGTTCGCGGAGCCTAGGTTCTGCGCCAAACGACGGGGCGGGCGAGCCCGTCCGCTGGAGGGTTAGCTCATGGGTTCCTTAAGCATTTGGCACTGGCTCATCGTGATCGTGGTGGTCTTGCTGCTGTTCGGCCGCAACAAGATCTCCGACCTGATGGGCGATGTCGCGCAGGGCATCAAGGCCTTCAAGAAGGGCATGTCGGAGGACGAGGTCGCCAAGACCGATCCGGCCAAGCCCGACGCCATGAAGGTCATCGACAACGACAACGCCGCGACCGCGATGAAGGCCCGCTCCGAGACCGAAAAGCGCGTCGAAGGCTCGACCGCCTGATCTCGCTGCGCACGACCATTCTCGACATAAAGGGGCGCGGCCGTGAGGCCTTGCGCCCCTTGGAGTTTCGTTTCCCGACCATGCAAAACAGAAGCCGGATTCGATGAGATCGATTTGCCTCTCTCCGCTCGTCCCCGCGGAAGCGGGGACCCAGTTCTTGGCCCTGGATACCCGCTTGCGCGGGTATGAGCGGAGTGTGCTCGAAGCTCCGCGCGCCAAACACTAGCGGGATCGCATGTTCGACATTTCCTGGGGCAAGCTCGTCATCATCGGCGTGGTCGCGCTTCTCGTGATCGGGCCGAAGGAGTTGCCTGCCGTGCTGCGCCAGCTCGGGCAGTGGATGACCAAGATCCGCCGCATGGCGGCGGAATTCCAGGGCCAGTTCCAGGACGCCATGCGCGAAGCCGAGATGGCCGACCTGAAGAAACAGTTCGACGACACGACATCGAGCATCAAGTCCACCTTCGATACGACCGAGATCAAGAACGAACTGGAGAAGATGATCCAGGATCCGGCTGCGGTATCGACGCCGCCTTCGAGTACGGCGACTGCACCGGCTTCCGACTTGCCTGCTCCGGCCCAGCAGACGGCCGCGGCTGCAACCGATCCGGTGGCGCTCGGCACCGCGCCGGTCGCGCCTCCGGCCGCCGAGCTATCGGTCCCGATGCTGGAGCTTCCGCCCCCGCCCGAGACCAAGGATTTCGTTGACGCGTCGACCGCGCCTGCTGCACCTGCGCCTGCACCTACACCATCCGAGCCCAAGCCGGTTGCCGCGCCCGAAGGAGGCAAGGCGGCATGAAGCCGAGCGACGACGACGAGAAGGAGATCGAGGCGACCAAGGCGCCGCTGATGGAGCACCTGGTCGAGCTGCGCTCGCGGCTGATCAAGGCGCTGGTGGCGTTCTTCATCACCTTCATCGGCTGCTTCTTCTTCGCCGGCAAGATCTACAACGTGCTGATCTTCCCGTTCGAGTGGGTCGCGGGCTCGGAGCAGACGCGCTTCATCTACACCGCGCTGCTCGAGTATTTCTGGACCCAGCTCAAGCTGGCGATGTTCGGCGCGGCGTTCATCTCGTTCCCGGTGATCGCCAGCCAGATCTACATGTTCGTCGCGCCCGGCCTTTACCGCCACGAGCGGCGCGCGTTCCTGCCGTATCTGGTCGCGACGCCGATCTTCTTCGCGCTCGGCGCGACGGTCGTCTATTTCATCGTGATGCCGCTGATCGTGCGTTTCTCGCTCGGCATGCAGCAGCTCGGCGGAGTGGGGCAGGCGCGGATCGAGTTGTTGCCGAAGGTCGGCGAGTACCTCGACCTGATGATGTGGCTGGTCCTCGCCTTCGGCGTCGCGTTCCAGCTTCCCGTGATCCTGACGCTGCTCGGCCGCGTCGGCATCCTCACCTCGGAGACGCTGCGCACCAAGCGCCGCTATTTCATCGTCGGCGCGTTCGTGATCGCCGCGATCCTCACCCCGCCGGACGTGATCAGCCAGCTCTCGCTCGCGCTGCCGCTGATGCTGCTCTACGAGGGCTCGATCTGGTCGGTGCGCTACGTGGAGAAGAAGGCCACGGCTGAGGCCGCCGCGAAGGCGGCTGCGGCGACCGCGGCGACCGCGACACCGAACGCCGCGGAGTAGCTCCCACTTCGTCATGCCCGGCCTTGTGCCGGGCATCCACGTCTTGCTTACTTTCAGTCATGGCAGGCGGCTGGGTCTACATCATGACCAATCGACGCG
>JBAVXH010000344.1:0-3634 GCA_049698215.1 Xanthobacteraceae bacterium
CGATATTGCGCCCGGGTGATTTCAGTCCACGACATTGTGTCCTCCATCGAATCTTCGCAAATCCGACGGAATCACAAAGGGCTGGAATCACCTCACTCTTTTTCGGCCAGGCTCTCAGGATGAGGACGGAGTTTGCTGACGCCTCAGGATGAGGTCCGAGGAGGCCACTAATGCCGATGAACGCGGTCTATCGCGGGCCGGCTGACCTGCCGCAGGTCATCCCGGTGTTTCCGCTGCCGGGCGCGCTGCTGCTGCCGCGCGGGCAGATGCCGCTGAATATTTTCGAGCCGCGCTACCTCGCGATGATCGATGACGCGATGGCTGATCGCCATCGCCTGATCGGCATGATCCAGCCCGACACCGCGCATCCCGGCCCTGAGGACAAGCCGAACCTCTACAAGATCGGCTGCGCCGGGCGCATCACGCAGCTCGCGGAGACCGGCGACGGCCGCTACCTGATCGAGCTGACCGGCGTTGCGCGTTTCCGCATCGAGAATGAGGCTGCGGTGCTCACGCCCTACCGCCAGTGCGGCGTCAACTTCCATGTCTTCGCGGACGACTTCGTGGCGCGCAAAGGCGAAACTGCGGTTGACCGCAAGGCGCTGCTCAAGGCGCTGGCGGGATTCCTCAAAGCCAACAAGCTCAATGCCGACTGGGAGGGCATCGAGAAGGCGCCGAACGAGGCGCTGGTCAATGCGCTCGCCATGATGTCGCCCTACGGCGCGGCCGACAAGCAGGCGATGCTCGAAGCGCCCGACCTCAAGATGCGCGCCGAAATCCTGGTGGCGCTGACCGAGATGGAGCTCGCGAAGACCAGCAGCGAAGGCGAGACGAAGCTGCAGTGACTCGGCTGCATAGCGGCGCGGCTCGTGCTAGCCTCATCCATCAACCGGAAACCAATATGACCGAACGTCCCGCCTCAAGCGTCGATCCGAAGCTTCTCGAAATCCTGGTCTGCCCGCTCACCAAGGGCCCGCTCGAATACGACCGCGACAAGCAGGAGCTGATCTCGCGCTCCGCCAAGCTCGCCTATCCGATCCGCGACGGCATTCCGATCATGCTGCCGGAGGAAGCGCGGCGGCTGGATTAAGTCACGTCAAACCTTCTCGACGTTCCAGAACGGCACGTGGGCCGGGACGGGCAGGAAGCCCTTGAGGTTTGCGCGCCGCGCGACCGGCGGCGCCCCCACCACTATTCCGTTGTCGTTGCGTACCGAGGCTGCCATAATTTCAAACTCGAATTGAAACTCGTGGGCGTCGAAACATGAACGTCCGCTCACTGCTGTTCCCTATTCTCCTTCCATTGCTTCTATTCCTGATCCCGTCTTGCCGCGGCGGACAAACCGCAGCCGCGCCGTCGGCCTTCGCGGAGCGGGCCGGCCAGGGAAGCCTGCCCGAGACACCGGAAGTCGAGCGCCTGAAGCGTGCGGTTGCGCGCGATCCGGATTCGCTTTCTCCTTGGCTCGCACTTGGGTGGCATCTCTACCGTGACCGGAGGTATGGCGAAGCGGAGTGGATCAGCATTGAGGCGCGGGCGCGAGCTGCCGACGATCCGGACGTTCTTTGGCTTTCCGGGCTGGCTGCATACATGATGGGTAGCCACGCAGAGGCGTATGATTTTCTTTTTCGGTTGTACAGCCACAAGAACAGGCCCAATAATCTGCGGGTCGAGCTCTTGTATGAGGTGATCGGTCGCCTTGCACTGAGACGCGGCGATCTGCTCACCGCCGACCTTTTTTTTCAGAAGGCCTGCGAGGAGGCGCCGGCCAACTGGCAGTATCAATTCTGGCTTGGGTACATAAAACTGCAGAGGGGCCAGCATTCACACGCGGCGGCTGAGGCTCTTGAGAAAGCGCGCGTTCTCAACCCCGACAATCCGGTTGTTCTGAGATACCGCGCGGCCGCGCGCGCGACGGCCGACTACGAGACTCTGTGGGCGGCAAAGCGAGCCGATGCTGAAGAACTCTATCCGGAAGCAGCGAATGAAGCGCGCAATGCCGTGCGCGCCCTGACTACCGATCTCGGGCTGATCGCGGACGCGATCAAGGCAGATCAACGTAATCCTCATAATTACGAGCAACTTGGCCGTGTATCCTTTGTGCTGGGGCGCTACCGCGAAGCCATTGCGGCGCTCAGGACGGCCATCGCCCTGGAGCCGCGGTATGCCGGGTCACGGTATTTGCTGGCCAAGGCGCTCCTTGTCAGCGTCGGCGACGATGCGGCAATCAAGGAAGCTGAAACCGAGCTCATCGAATCGATCGCTCTCGATCCCAAGCACTGGGAAAGCGGCGAAAGGGGGCCGCATATAAATCTCTTGCTCGCGCTGTTCATAAAACACGGAAGATTTGGCGAAGCGCTCAGGCTTGCCGAGTGGCGCAAGGCGCACGCAGAACCCCCATGACCACGCGAATCGCCATTGCAGCGCGTCTTTGTCCTGGGGCGCTTGTCGCCCTTTTGATGATTCTCGCCCTGCCGCCGTCGGCGCAGGCAGCAGAGGTTGGCCAAAAATCGGAGGGGTGCCGGATAGCGCCAGAGCAGCCCGCCCCTTGCGAGGATAGCCCGATCGAATCGGAGAAACCGGATCGGCCGTACCGCGAGAGCGGGTCGATATCCAGTCAACCTCCGTCTCCCTCCCGAAGAGAGATCAAAGAGCAACAACGGCGAGCGGACGTGGAGCGCGAACGGTCTCGCATTCGAGACAATCTCAGTGACTTGGATGCGAACCTCGCAGCAGCGCGTCAACGACAGCCCAGTCCGCCGCCGAAAGCGGCGCGGCCTTCCGAAGCGCTGGTCATGATCCGGCGCGCGGCGCTGGCTCAGCTGCTCAAGGATGCGCAGGCCATCCAACCCCTCGACATTGGGCCGATGACCGAGCGTATAGCGATAAATCGGCAACGCTCGCTCATTGACGAGAGCATCCAATCGGCGTGGGGGCTTCGCGTGCGGAACGCCATCGTGGCGGACACACCGCTCAAGCTGGCGCTCGCCGAGTCCGGAGTAGCCCGCAGCTATGCCTCTCCCTGGTATCAGAATAAATTCTTTGAAGAACTGAGAGGCCCCAATGATCTTCGAATTATTCAAGCGACGCGCGGAACCAGCGTCGAGCCTGATTTGGTCCGGGCCATTATTTGGATGGAAACCACGCATGGATGGTACGACAGAATTTTTCCGGATCGCACCATCAAAAGTATCCGTCCGATGAATATCTATGTGCAGTATTGGCGCGGTCTGGGAATAACATTGGAAGACATGGAGAAACCGGGGCGCAATATTGCAACCGGCGTGAAAATCCTCAGCGGCTTGAAGGCTCGGCTGGAAAATCCGAGCATCGAAAAGATAGCCACATTATACAACGACTTGGCAGCGAACTCGGTATCATCCTACGGAAAGACGGTCGCGGAATACTATCGAACAAAGCCTTGGCTTCAACCGCCCTGACCAGAGCGATGCCGCATCGTTCATCTCCAATCGGCAGAGCCAGGCGGCGGGCCGGATTCGTTTGCAGCTCGGTCGGGCGCATTGCGCTCGATGTCTCAGTCAAAGCCTCGCCGTCCAAGCCTGGATCGCCGCACCGCTTCAAGGTTTCGCCCTAATCCTGGCGGGCGTTCCATCAAACCTTCTCCACGTTCCAGAAC
>JBAVXH010000345.1:0-5802 GCA_049698215.1 Xanthobacteraceae bacterium
GCCGGCGCCGACGGCGTGCACCAGATCGACGCGCTCGGTCGCAACCAGATTGGCGAGCGTGCGTGCGTTACGCGTCGTCGCGATCGGATTCGCACTGTCGCTGACGAACCGCACCCACTCGCCGCCGAGTCCTTGCAGCTCGCTGTTGAGCGGACCGTCTTCGGCCGCGACCAGAACGCGTGCGCCCGAGCGCAACAGCGCGACCGCGGTATCCACGGCCGCGCGCGCGGCCGGCGTCTCGACCAGGGCCGGCAGGATGTGCAGGATCGTTGCACCCGGCAATCCGCGGATCGCCTTCGGCCGTTCGAGGTCGGCGACTGCCATCACTTGCTGCCCGCCGCAATCGGGCGGGACCGACCGAACGCTCTTGCGTTCCGCCGCACAATGCGGCGAAACACCATCACGCTAGCGGCGATGCGCAGCGGCACGACTATCCCCCGTCGCCCCGCCGCACGCATCGGACGTATCGACCGGCGCTTGCCCATCGGCGGGACCAATGACGCATTCTTGCCTGAATTTCCTGAATTTTGGAACGGGCTCGAACGAGCGGCGCATCGCGATCCGGCGCGACGAAGGCTCCGGTCCCGGGCTGTTCTGGCTCGGCGGCTTCAAATCCGACATGAAGGGCACCAAAGCCGCGGCGCTGAGCCAATGGGCGCGCCAAAATGGCCGCGCCTGCGTGCGTTTCGACTATTCGGGCCACGGCGAATCCGGCGGCGATTTCATCGAAGGCACGATCGGGCGCTGGCTCGAAGAAGCCCTTGCGGTTTTCCTCAGTGAGTGCCGGGGACCGCAGGTTGTGGTCGGCTCGTCGATGGGCGGCTGGATCGCGCTGCTGCTGCTGCGGCTGCTGCGGCGGCGGCGCGCAGAGGCGGCTCCGGCCTCCGCCGCCGGACTCGTGTTGATCGCGCCGGCGGTCGACTTCACCGAGGCGCTGATGTGGCAGCGCTTCCCCGCCAAGGTGAAGAAGGAGATCGAGGAGAAGGGCGTCTGGGCGCGGCCCTCCGACTATGGCGAGCCCTATCCGATCACGCGCGGGTTGATCGAGGACGGGCGTAACCATCTTCTGCTCGGCGCCATGATCGAGACCGGCTGCCCGGTGCGCATTCTGCAGGGCGTGCAGGATCCGGACGTGCCGTGGAGCCACGCCGTCGCGCTGACCTCGCGTCTCGCGCAGGACGATGTCGTGCTCACCTTGGTGAAGGACGGCGACCACCGCCTCTCGCGGCCTGAGGACCTCGAGCGGCTGATCAAGGCGGTGGGGGAGTTCTAACCAGGGCGTCCGCGATCGTAGGGCGGATTTACGCTTCGCCAATCCGCCAAGGGGCCTTCCTTGACTTTGCGGTGTTTCGACCCCATATCACTCGATCGATCCTTGGCCGATTGACTGGGCCGCTTCGCCTTCTGGGGCGTGCACGTTTCAGACACTTATCCAAAATCGAATAGACGGGACTGCGGTGCTTTCGGCGCCGCGGAACCACACGTGCATCGCTAACAAAGGAAACTTCCCATGAACAAGGGAACCGTGAAGTGGTTCAATAGCCAGAAGGGCTTCGGCTTTATCCAGCCGGAGAACGGCGACAAGGATGTCTTCGTGCATATCAGCGCGGTCGAACGCGCCGGAATGAGCGGCCTCAACGAGGGACAACAGATCTCTTTTGACGTCGTGGCCGACAAGCGCAGCGGCAAGTCGTCCGCAGAAAATCTGCGCGCCGTTTAACGCGGCCGCGCAAAGCGCCAGCGCACTTCGACCACGGATGTACCGGCGGAGCGTGCTGGTTCGAGGGGTCCCGCACCTGAGAGATCAGGCTGCGGGACTGATTTTATGGGTCAATCGCAAGGGCGCTTCGTGCTAGGATCACGATCAGAATCAACTAACGCCGGACCAGTCGACCGATGACCTCCACCAAAAGCGTCGAGCAACGAATGGCTGCGGCCGCCAAAAAGGCGAGCCGCGACAGCGATGCATTGCACGCCTTGCGCGATTACGCGGCCGAAAAGGCGAGAGTCGACGCCAACACGGTCCGGCTGCGCGCCCTTCGGCTGGAAAAGGAAGCGGCCGAAGCGCGCGCGGCGGCTGAACTCGCGGAACAAAAAAAGGCGGCCGGCGGCGCGCCCAAGCGCGTGCGCACCCGCCGATCGGAGACGCCCGCTTGAGCGTCGGGCACAATTCGCGCCTTGTGCCAACCGACCCGCGGCTACGGCGGCAAGTCCTCAGCCGTTATGGCAAGCCGAGCAATGCACGTGGAGTCGCCGAACTCATCGTTACGCTTCTGCCGCTGGTGGCGCTCTGGATCGTCGCGTGGCTCGCTTTCATACTTGGACATTGGTGGGCGACGCTCCTCATCGCTATCCCATCGGCGGGGTTTCTGGTCCGACTCTTCATGGTTCAGCATGACTGCGGGCACGGCGCATTCTTCTCGCACCGGCGAGCCAACGATTGGGTGGGGCGCGTCATCGGCGTCTTGACCCTGACGCCATACGATTTCTGGCGGCGCACGCACGCGATCCATCATGCGAGCTCGGGCAATCTCGACTCACGCGGCATCGGCGATGTGGACACGCTGACGGTGCGCGAATTTCTGGCACGCTCGTGGTGGGGCCGCCTGAGGTATCGAGTTTACCGGCATCCGATTGTGCTGTTCGGCATCGGACCTGCGTTTCTGTTCCTCGTGCAGCAGCGGTTTCCGGTCGGCCTGTTTCGCGCCGGATGGCAACCTTGGCTCAGCACAATGGCTACCAATTCCGCGATTGCACTGATCGTCGCAGTGCTCGTCTGGTTTATTGGCATCAAGGCATTCCTCATCGTGCATCTTCCGATGATGCTGCTTGCTGCCTCTATTGGTGTCTGGCTGTTCTATGTGCAGCATCAATTCGAGGATACCGTCTGGGAAAGCGATGGAACGTGGACGCAGCAAGAGACCGCGCTGTACGGAAGCTCGCACTACGACCTGCCAGCCGTGCTGCGCTGGTTCACCGCGAACATCGGCGTGCACCATGTGCATCATCTGTGCAGCCGCATTCCGTTTTACCGGCTGCCGCGCGTGCTGCGCGATCATCCCGAGTTACGCGAGATCGGACGGGTCACGCTCCTGGAAAGCTTTCGCTGCACCCGCTTCACCCTGTGGGATGAAGCGCAGCGGCGCCTTGTCTCGTTCCGCGAAGCTCAGAGGAAGCAGAAAAGCGAGCCTCGCAGCGGCGAATGAGTTGGCTATTTCGCCTGTTGGGCCGCGAGGCTGGATTGCCACAGCAGGGCAGCCCACTTTGGCGACGCGCTAAACCCGGCCGTCAGCGCTCGCGAACTATTCCTTCAGTTCAAAGTTGATTACCCGGGTCGGCCCGATTTGCAGGGCTTCCTGGCGGTTAATGCGCAAAATGGTGGCGAGCCATGCGTGACGCCCAAGTTGTTCCTGCCCCCGGAGCGGGCTAGAACACGGTTCCCTTTCCTTCGGGCAGCAGCCCCAACAACCCAAAGAACAGAGTATGAGCGTGGTGGATCGGACGACGACCGAAGCAATGGATGCGGCCATGATGGCGCGCTGCATCGAGCTTTCCAAAACCTCCAAACAGGTGGGCGAGTTTCCGTTCGCCTGCGTGATCGCGAAGGACGGCGAGGTCGTGGTCGAGACCCTTAACCGGGTCGCGCGCGACGGCGACGTGACGCGGCATGCCGAGATCGTCGCGATCGGGATGGCGCAGAAGGCGCTCGGTACCAAGGATTTGTCGGGCTGCACGCTCTACACCAATGTCGAGCCCTGCGTGATGTGCTCGTTCCCGATGCGCGAGACGCGCATTTCCCGCGTGGTCTATTCGATCGGTTCACGCCTGATGGGCGGGGACTCCAAGTGGGATATCCTTGCCGACCCGGAGCTGTCGAAGGTGATGCCCGAGGCCTTCGGCGAAGCGCCCGAGGTCGTGCGCGGCTACATGCGGCGCGAGGCCGAGAAGGCCTGGCGCGCCTGGAATCCGCTGATCTGGGGCGTGATCCGCTATCGCGGCTGCTTCGGCGAGCCGCCCAAGGCCGAGCCGGTGACGCCGGCGGCGCCGCGCCGCCGCAGCATCCTGCAGAAGCTGTTCGCGCCGCACGGCTGAGTTCCCGGAACTGACAGAGGCTTCGTCGCGTTCTCCCCGCGCGAGGGCAACCGCCCACGCAGGAGCGGGGAGGGGCATATGGCCCTGACATTCAATCTGGCGGCAATTCCGCTGAAATATGTGGCGTTCCCGGTCGTCGTTGGCCTTGCGGCTGGAACCGGGGCTTTGGCGGCCTATGTCACCGCAGGGTCCGCGCCTGCCGCCACCAAGGAGCCAGCCGCCATCATCGCGGCGCTGCCGGCCACATCCACGGCACCAGGCCCCGCGGTCGTGACGACCGAACAGATCACCCCCGCAAGGCCCGCCAAGAAGCTCTCGTGCGAAGAGCAGACCTGGCCGTACATCGATAACCGCTGCATCGCGCGCAAGGGCGACAAGGGCGCCGAACCCACCCGCGCCGTGCGCTTCGTGATGGCGCCGCGTGACGAAGGCGGCATTACAAGCGGCAACGGTCCGAAACTCATCACCAGCGATGGCGTGTTGCGCGGTCCCGGTGTGGCGCCTGAAGCCGATGCGCCGAAGGCAAGGCCCGTTACGCCGACGGTCAAGAAGGCTGCGAAACGTGCTGACCGGCGGCAAGCTCGCGACGACGTCCGCGGCGTCTACTCGGTCTATTCGGTGCCGTCGGCTGGCGGCACGAAACCGGTGATCGTGGTGCGGCCGCCGACCGTCGAGCAATACTCGTCACGCTTCTAGCCGTTCGAGCGCGAACAGCGCTCGCAATCCCTCGCGATAAGTCGGATAACGCAAGCGCACGCCGAGCGCGCGCTTGAGCTTGTCGTTCCGCACGCGCTTGCTTTCGGCATAGAACGAGAGCGCCATCGGCGACATCGCCTTCGCGGCTTCGGCGAACGGGATTTCCGGTGGCGGCGCGACGCCCAGCAATTCCGCGGCGAACGCAATCGGCTCGCCCTGCGGCGTCGGCTCGTCGTCGGTCACGTTGAAGATGCCATCGGCGCGCTGAGCGAACACAGCATCGATCGCCTGTGCGAGGTCCTCGACATGGATGCGGTTGAATACCTGGCCGGGTTTGTCGATGCGCTTCGCGGTGCCGCGCGCGAGTTGGATGAGCGCGTTCTGCCCGGGGCCGTAAATCCCTGAGAGGCGCAGGATCGCGACCGGCTTGCCGGCGTGGGCGCCAAGAGCTTGCCATTCTTGCTCGGCGGCGAGCCGCGCGCGGCTGCGCTCAGAGATCGGCGCGGCGGGCGTCGTCTCATCGACCCATGCGCCGCCGTGATCGCCATACATGCCGATGGTCGAGAGATAGACGATGGTTTGAAGCTGCGGCGCACCCGCAATGGTGCTGGAGAAGTGACGCAGCACGGGATCGCCTGTGTCGTCGGGCGGCACGGATACGAGCACGGCGGCCGCATCCATCAGCGCGGCTGTGATCTGGGGCGGCGCGCCGGTGCCGTCGAACACGAACGCCTCGGCCTTGTGTCCGCCGATGCCTGCTGTTGCGATGGCCGCAGCCTTCTCGCGCGTCGTCACCGTGCCGGCGATGCGATCGAAACGCCCACCGAATTCGTGGATGACGTGCGAGGCCGAATAGCCGAGCCCGAAGCAGAACAGGGTGGGCATCTACGCGGCCGCCCATTCTTCCCGCACTGACTCGTCCGCTTCACGCGCACGCCTGTCCGCCAACGTGGCGAGCCGCCGCGGATCGAGCCGCCCGAGCGCCCACACCGCCGCGCCGCGCACCAGCGGCGA
>JBAVXH010000346.1:0-29579 GCA_049698215.1 Xanthobacteraceae bacterium
GCCGCGCTCGCGTCACGCGAAGCGCGCGCCGCATACCCCGACAAGCCGATCCGGCTGATCGTGCCGTTTGCGGCCGGCGGCAATGCGGATTTCGTCGGGAGGCTGGTGAGCGACCAGATGGCGCACACGCTCGGGCAGCCGATCGTGATCGACAACCGCAGCGGCGCGGGCGGCAGCCTCGGTGCCGATCTCGCCGCCAAGGCCGCGCCGGATGGCTACACGCTGTTCCTTGGCTCGAATGGCCCGCTCACCGTGAACCCGTTCGTGCAGGCGAAGCTCGATTACGATCCGCTCAAGCGCGTAGTAGGGCGGATTAGCGAAGCGTAATCCGCCGGTATTGGCCACCCGCATCAGGGCGGCGGGTTACGCCTTCGGCTAACCCGCCCTACGAGCTGTCGCTTTGGCGGATCGCTCGAACGTGGTTGGGGAAGTCGATCGCCTTCGCTGATCCGCCCCTGGCGGGAGAGCACAATTGCGAGCAGCCCGCTGAGGAGCGCCGACCCGGGCGGCTCGGCTGCTCTTCAGCGCAACTGTGGAGATTGATGGTTTACTTCTCGGTGGGCGTGACGACCCACGTGTAGCTGTTATTGCCATTGTCGACGAGTTGGCTCGCGTAATTAGGATTTGAGCCCGCTAGTCCCATCGCACCATGGCTGTCGTAAGAGAACTGCTGCTCCTGGGCCGCATAAGTTGGAATCGACGGGACCATCCCGAACTGACCCTGCTTACCGTTGCAGCCGTGTCCATCCTTCCGCAAGAACTCGAAATAGTCAGTCGTTGCACCAGGCGCGACCGCCGCAACAGTGAAACCTCCAGCCGGCAAATCGTTGCAGTTGTACCAGTTGTCATTCGACTGAACCGTGTAGCTTATAAAGAATTTGGATTTATTCTGAATCCGCAGCTTGCCTGCGTCGGCGGCGAAGCCCGCGGTCGCAAAGGCGCCAATCGCCCCCGCCGCCAAAAAGACGCCCGCTACGATTTTCCCTTTATGCATGCTCTTTCCTTGTCTGTTGGCCGGGAATTTCCGGTATTCGAGTAGCGGCGCGAATAGTGGTCCAAACAAGACCAAAGCGTGTTTGAATAAAAAAATACAACCAGAATTTGTAGGTCGCGCACAGGCCGAGCTGGATAGTCTGGTGAGCCTACCCGTTGCCCAGAGCTATTTGCGACAATCCGGGAACTCGCCCGCTCCACCGGTCCCGCATTGCGCTTCGCTCCATGCGGGCTACAAGAGTGGAGGGCGACAAACGAGGAACACGCCACCCTATGCTCACCCGCCGCACATTGCTTTCCACTGTCGCCGCCGCGCCGCTTGCCGCGCTCGCGTCACGCGAAGCGCGCGCCGCATACCCCGACAAGCCGATCCGCCTCATCGTGCCGTTCGCGGCCGGCGGCAATGCGGACTTCGTCGGGAGGTTGGTGAGCGACCAGATGGCGCACACGCTCGGGCAGCCGATCGTCATCGATAACCGCAGCGGCGCGGGCGGCAGCCTCGGTGCCGATATGGCCGCCAAGGCCGCGCCCGACGGCTACACGCTGTTCCTCGGCTCGAACGGCCCGCTCACCGTGAACCCGTTCGTGCAGGCGAAGCTCTCCTACGATCCGCTCAAGGACTTCTTGGCCGTCGGGCTCGCGAACCTTGCGCCGCATTGCCTCGCGGTGAATGCCGACGTGAAGGCGAAGACCATCCCGGAATTCATCGCGCTGTCGAAATCGACGCCGGCGAGCCTCGGCACCTCCGGCGCGGGCTCGGCCTCGCATATGACGCTCGCGCGCTTCGCCGCGGCGACCGGCGCCAACATCACGCACGTGCCCTATCGCGGCGGCGGCAATATCGTGCCCGACCTGCTGGCCGGTAACATCACCGGCACCGTGACCGAACTTTCGACCGTGCTGCCGCAGATCAGCGGCGGGAAGGTGCGCGTGCTCGGCGTCGCCTGGACTGCGCGCTCGCCGCAGCTCCCCGACGTGCCGACCATGATCGAGCAGGGGGTGAAGGATTTCACCGCCGCGAGCTATGTGGGCGTGCTGGTGCCGGCCGGCACGCCGGCCGAGATCGTCAAGGCGCTCGAGGCGGCGCTGAAGAAGGCGCTAAACGAAAAGGATCTGCAGCAGAAGATGCTGGTGAGCGGCGCCGAGCTGGTGCCGGATGCGCTGATGACCTCGCAGGGCTTCGGCGACTACATCAGACGCGAATACGAGTTCGCGAAAGAAGCCGCGAAACTCGCCGGGCTGACGCCGGCGTAGTCCTCTCCCGCTCATTCCCGCGCAAGCGGGAATCCAGTTCTTGGCCAAGCTCTGGGTCCCCGCTTTCGCGGGAACGAGCGGAAATGGATGAACGAGGCGCGCAGGCGCGACCGGCACACGCTCCAAGCTGGCCAAAGTGTCGCACCTTGCCATCGTGGCGGGCGATAGCAAGAATGCCACCGTCAGAACGCAACTGACTCTCTAGGGGGAATGAAACCATGATCAGAACGCTTGTGATTGCCACCATGTTGGTCGCCGCCGGACCGGCTCTTGCCAAGGACAAGACGATCCGTGGCTGCACGGGGGCGGGATTTGCCGGCTGCAGCACGATGCAGCTCGGCAAGGACACCGTGATGCTGATTGGCAAAGCCGGCGTGGTGATGCCGCCGCCGAAGACGTATGTCATCGCGACGGGAGAGCTCGGCCCCGCGGGGCCGAATGTCTGCCGCGCCACGCTGAAAATGCTCGCGAGCAAGATCATCCACACGCGGCGCGCGTGCAAGTAAGGAGCTAGAGATGACGGGAGACATGGGGATCGTACGGCGCACGTTCGTCAAAAGCGCTCTTGCATCAACGGCGGCGCTGCTCGCGCCACATGTCTCCCGCGCGCAGGACTGGCCGAACCGGCCGGTGCGCTTCATCGTGCATCTCGCGGCCGGTGGCGGGCTCGATTTCATCGCGCGCCTGGTTGGTGAGCCGATCTCGCGCAGCATCGGCCAGCAGGTGTTCATCGAGAACCGCACCGGCGGCGCGGGCGGCACCATCGGGATCGAAGCCGGTATCAAGTCATCAAACGATGGCTACAATTTCCTCATCGCGAACGACAACCTCGTGAGCGCGCCGCATGTGCAGAAGCTCAACGTCGACTATCTGAAGGATGTCTTGCCGGTGAGCCTGCTCGGGCGTCAGCCGCAGGTGCTCGCGGTGCATCCCTCGCTCGAGGTGAAATCGGTCGCCGAGCTGGTGGCCACCGTGAAGAAGATGTCGAGCCTCGGCTGCGCCACGTCCGGCGTCGGGTCGAACCAGCACGTATTCATGGAATGGTTCGCCAAGGTGGCCGACATCAGGCTGGAGCATGTGCCGTATCGCGGCGCCGGACAGGCGATCAACGATCTGCTCGCAGGCCATGTGAAGTTCGCGATCCTCGGGCCGACCGCGACGCTGCCCCATGCTGCGGCCGGCACGATCGGGCTGCTCGCGCAGTCCGGCGAAGCGCGTGCGCCGACCATGCCGGATCTGCCGACCGTGCAGGAGTCGGGCTATCCGGGCGTGGCGCTCGAAGCCTGGTTCGGGGCCTTCGCGCCGCTCGGCACGCCGCCTGCGGTCATCGCGCGGCTCAATGCGGAATGCGACAAGGTGCTCGCCGAAAAGTCCGTGCGCGACTCCCTGTTCAAGGCTGGAACCGAGGCAGTCGGTGGCGACATCGAGCGGCTGGCCAAACTCGCGCGCGCCGACTCCGAGAAGTACGCGCGCATCGTGCGCGAGGTGAACATCAAGACGGGGTAGGGATGACCTCATCCTGAGGAGCGCCCATAGCGCGTCGAAGACGCGCGTAACCGCGCTGATGGGGCGCGTCTCGAAGGATGGCAACAAACACCGAGCTCGCTGCCATCCTTCGAGACGCCTGCCTCCGCTATCGCGTCGGCAGGCTCCTCAGGATGAGGGCTTGTGGTATGTCCGCGGGGGCTCTCATGACCATCATCGTTGAAAAGATCAAATGGATCATGCTCGTTTCGGGCGTGCTCACCTGCACCATGATCTATGCGGCGATTGCGCCGCAGGCGGCGCTGCAGGGTAACTTCGGCGAAACGCTGCAGGGGCCGCTCGCCGAGATCGTCGTGCGCAACTGGGGCGTCCTCATCACGCTCGTCGGCGCGATGCTGATCTACGGGGCCTATCATCCGGCGGTGCGCCCGCTGGTGCTCGCGGTCGCGGGCGTGAGCAAGCTTGTCTTCATCGTGCTCGTGCTCGCGCACGGCTCGCGCTACCTTGGGCAGCAGGCCGGCATCGCGATCGCGATCGACGCCGTGTGGGTCGTGCTGTTTGCGCTTTATCTCATGGCAACGCGCGAGCGGGAAGCTGGAGCAAATCCATGAAACGGCTGAGTATCGTTGCGGCGCTCGCACTCGGGCTGATCGGTAGCGATGCGCACGCGCAAAGCCTGAAGCAGCAGATCGTCGGCACGTGGGACTTCGTGGTCGCCGAGATCACGGGTGCCGACGGCAAGAAATCGTTCCCGTTCGGCGAGACGCCGAAGGGCGTGCTCATCTTCACGCCGGAGGGACGCTTCTCGCAAATCCACGTGGCGAGCGACCTGCCGAAAATTGCTTCGGGCAATCGCTTGACCGGCACCGCGGAGGAATACGCCGCGATCAACCGGCGCAGCCTCTCGGTATTCGGCAGCTATACGGTCGACGAGGACAAGAAGACGGTGACGTTCCGCATCACCTCGAGCACGTTCCCGAACTGGGAAGGCGAGGCGCAGACGCGCACCATCGACAAGCTCACCGCGGACGAGTTCGTCAACACCAACCCGAACGTCGCGGGCGGGCGCGGCAGCGCGTCGAACTATTACAAACGGGTGAAATAAGGGGTCAGTGCACGACGCGCCTGGCGAGGGAGATCCAGTCCCACGGCGATTGCGCCGCAAGGCGCGGCTTGCGCAGGCCCTCGCTCGCCCAGGGATAGCTCACCGCGGCGAGCCGCACCACCGAGAAGCCGAGACCGGAAAGGATCTCGATGATCTCGCCGCGGCTGAAATGTTTCTGCCAGATGTCGGCGCGCTCGGCGATGCCGCCACGCTTGCTCGCGGCCTTCGCGCGCTTGCGGCCGCGATTTTCCCGCTCGGCGACCATGTGGCACGACTCAATCGACGGCAGCACGATCAGCGCGCAGCCCCCGGGCCTGGTGATGATGCGCACGGTATCCCACAGCGATTTGCGCCGCGCTGCGCTCGGCGAGGTGATGACATTGAGGCAGACGGTGAGATCGGCGCGGTTCGTGCCGAACAATTTGGGGCAGTCGTTGAGATCCGCGACGCGCCACTCAACGGGCGTCGTTCCCCGGTAAGCGGCTTCCGCCTGGCGGATCGCATCAGTCGCAAAGTCGGCTGCGTGGACTTGGCGGAAGCGGTCGCCGAATTTCTGCACGAACGTGCCGATGCCGCAGCCGAGATCGACCAGCACCGACTTGTCGGGCGAGGGATGCGCCGCGCTCACGAAGCGCCGCAACTGATCGTTGGTCTCCTCAGCGGCGATATCGCAGACGGAGTCCTTGAAGTTCTCGGCAGTCCGATTCCATTCCCTGCGCGACATGGTGCCTCCAAAATCGCATCGTAGGGCGGGCAAAGCGAAGCGTGCCCGCCCTCATTCGAGGCGGCGGGCACGCCGCTACGCTCCTTTGCCCGCCCTACAGTCTTCCGACTCGGAATTGTCAGACGCAAAGCAAATCGTTTTCGCGAAACGCGAGATACTTTAGACGATTGCAGAAAGATATGATTCTGGATGGAGGATCAAGCCATGCGCGTGTCGGCTCCTAGTGTGGCGGTTCAGAAGTCCGCAACAGACTTGAGGCGATTCCACAATGCGGACTTCTGAACCGCCACACTAGAATCAATAAGTGGCTAGTGTCCTTTCGATTCCGAAGTTCGCATAAGAGGGCGCTGCACGATGAGACGAACTTCGGAATCGGGACACTAGCCGCACGCGCATCCGGTCACTTACATCGCCCGCTTGGGCACGCTTTCGAGGAACGTGCGCAATTCCTTCGTGTAGAACTTCGCCTGCGCGGTGGTGCCGTGGCCGCGCGTCTGCTCGGACGGCGGGATCAGCAGAAGCTGCGCGTTCTTGATGCGCTTCAACGCAGCCTCGGTGATGCCCGTTTCGGGCGGATTGCGTTCGTCGTCCGCCGCGTTGATGCAAAGAACCGGCGCCTTGATCTTCTCGAGAGCTGGTTCGGGGTCGAAGCCCTTGGACGACTCCCAGGCGTAGAGAAAATCGTTCGCGTCGGCCGTGAACGACGCGGCGAGCCGCTCATCGACGTATTTGTCCGCTTGCGCGCCGGTCGGCGCGAGCTTCTGAAACGCCAGTGTGCCGCCGCTGGTGGCGGTCGCATAGAACAACGCGGCGATCTTCATCGACTGTGGCTGTGTCTTATACTCGCCGCCCGCATAGTCGGGATCGCGGCGGATCGTTTCGATCATCAGGCGCCGCAGCATCCAGTTGCGCGCCGCCATCGCGGTCGGTTGCGACGCCATCGGCGCCAGCGCATCCATGAACTCGGGATACTTCTCGCCCCACAGCCAGGCGTGCATGCCGCCCATCGAATTGCCGATGATCAGCCGCACGCGCTTGATGCCGAGCCCTTCGGTGAGCAGGCGATACTGTGCCTCGACCATGTCATCGTAGTTGTAGCGCGGGAATTTTCCGCGCAACCCGTCCGATGGCTTGGTCGAGCCGCCATGCCCGAGCGAGTCCGGAATGATGATGTAATACTTGCTGGCATCGAGGGGCTGGCCGGCGCCGAACAATTCGCCCGCGAATACCGGCGTCAGCATGGCGGCCGCGCGCTGCGATGTGCCGTGCAGCACCACCACCGGCTCGCCGGAAGGTTCGCCGATGGTCGTGTAGGCGAGCCGGACCTCGGGCATCACCTCGCCGGTGTGGAATTTGAAATCGCGCGCGATCCATTCGCCCTGCTTCGGCGCCGGATAGTCGGCCGCCGCGGCCGCAAAGGGCAGCACGATGAACACGAGCAGAGCAACGAGCCTTGCCGCTTTCATGATGATCCTCCCGTATCGCAGGAACGCCTATGGGTCGCGCGCAATAATAAAGCCGCGGCTCTCCCGCACAATAGAGCACGGGAGAGCCAGCGGCTGAATGACGCCAGGCTTCAGGAGGCCGGCGTGAACGCGTAGCCGTTGCCGTCCTTGGCGATGGTGCCGACGTTCGGCAGACCCCAGTGATAGCCGGCGACCATGGCCTTGTCGGCGATGGCGCGATCGAACAGCTTCTTACGGGTCTCAACGGCGAGATCCGGCACGTGATCGAACGCCGCCGCCCAGTCCGGATTCCTGGCGAACAGGGTGTAGATGTTGGTCGCATCGCCGGTGACCAGCAACTGCTTGCCGCCGGAGCTGATGAGAAAGGCGGTGTGACCCTGGGTATGGCCAAATGCCGGGATTGCGCGAATTCCGGGTGCGACATCCGCTTCGCCGTCGACCTGTTTGACGTTCTTCCATGTCCCCAGCGTCGTCTGAACGAGCTGTGCGTTGCCGCGGCGCGGCTGCGGGATCGAGTCGGCCGGCTGGGTCCACCACTTGTATTCAGCGGCCGGCACGATGATCTCGGCGTCGGGGAAGGCCTGCGCTGTGCCGTCCTTTTGCTTCAGGCCGAAGATATGGTCGCCGTGGAAATGCGAGATGACGATTGTCTTGACCGACTTGGGATCGATGCCGGCCGCCTGCATGCTCTGCGGTATGAGCCCGGCCTTCGGTCCGCCGGTCTGCCCGCCGGTGCCTGAATCGATCAGGATCACGCCGCCCGGCGTCTTGACCGCCATGATGGTGAAGGGGATCGGCACGAAGGCGTCGGTCAATCCGCCGGCCTTCAGCGCGGCCTTGGTCTGCTCGACGTTGGCGCCCTTGATGAAGTTCTCGTCGTGCGGTTTTTCCCACACGCCGTCATAGAGCGAGATCACTTCGATATCGCCCACCTTGTAGGACTTGAAGCCAGGTGCGGCAGGCGTGGTTTGCGCTTGCGCTGCCCCGATGAAGGCGAGCGGCCGGTCGAGCCCGAACGCCGCAGAGGCGCCGGCGGCGCCGATGATCAGGTCACGGCGTGAAACTTCGAACATTGGAATCCTCCCCGCTATGGGCACGCCATTGGTCGCCGCGTGCCCTCCTGAAGTGGCCGCAACCTAAATCTTGTGGCGGCTGGCGCACAACGCGGCCGCTTGTCACTTTTCCGTGGGCAAGCATGTTTGATAACGCGCTATTAGGAGTAATTCGCAACTGGGTTTATTTCGGGCGCGGCTCTTTCAGCTTGGCGTCAGCCGTCACCAGTCGGCCTTCGCGCTTCGCCGTGACCGCTTCCATCAGGGTGCGCGCTGCGTTGTGCACCTCCTCTTGGAAGGCCTGATCGCGGTCGAGCGCCTCGTGGCTCGTCGCATAAGGCTCGTAGTACCCGACATAGCGGTCGAGTTCTGCGCTCCTGCCCGCCGGGATCAGGTGCATGTCGACCGCCCAGTCCACAAGGATGCGTCGCAGGTTCTCGGCACCCGCCGAGTCGGCATGCACGACTGCCGCAAACAGCCGGCCTGCAAGATGACGTGGAAACATCCAGCCTGATAGCTCCAGCGCTTTTGCTTCCTCGGGATTCTTGCCGTGCGTCGTGGTCGGATCGAGATTGCCGCCGTCGGCGCACACCAGGCGATCCATCATCAGCTTGAGCGGACCGGGCGCCTGATACCAGTTGACCGGCGTGACGATCATGATGCCGTGCGCCGCGACCCAGAGCGGATAGATGTCGTTCATCCAGTCATGCGTCTGTCCCAGCGCATAGTTCGGATAGCAGCTGCATGGCCAGTGACAGAGCGCCATCGAGGTCGCGACGCACGACTTGCAGGGATGGATGGTCTTGCCGAACTCGGAAGTGGTGCGGCTCAGGTCGAGAATGTCGGTGCGAAAGCCGCCGGCCTCGATGGTTTGCTGCGCAAGCTCGACCAGCCGCCAGCTCTTGGACATCTCGCCTGGACAGGTGTGCTCCGAGCGCGACGAGCCGTTGACGAGCAGGATACGCGACGGCTCGGCCGGGTCCTCGTGACGCCGCTGCGCCGTCGCGATCGCGTCACGCGCCGCGAGCCAGTCGACCGATAGATCATAGTCGGGATTGGTGAACTCGGGTCCGGCCTTGCGGGTGTGCGGCGCCTTGCGGCTGTCGGCATAGGCGGCGTAGGCGGCATCGGCAATCGCCTGCAACTCCTTTTCGAGCGGATCGAAGGCAGGATCGACGAAGCTGGATTTGAAGCGGCGTTCGAATTCCTTCCGGGAAAGGTCTACCGGGGGCATGCCCTTGCGGATGTCTGGGGATGGCACGTGCGGCGCTCCGGTCGGCTCTGACAACGCCGCGAGCCGCCGGAGCGTTCCGCAACAAGCTCCGCGTCAGGCATCGTATCGATAGCGCCGCACCGCATCCTCGTTCCATTCGATGCCGGCGCCTGGCCTGTTCGGCACGGTGAGTGCGCTGTCGGCGAGCGCAAACGGTTCGGCAATGATCGGGTCGGCCCAATCCTGCCATTCGAGCCAGTGCGCGGTTTCGGTGGCGCGCATGAGATGTGCGGCGAATTCCGGATAGAGATGCGTCGACATGTCGATGCCGGCCGCGCCGGCGATCGCCGCGCCGCGCAGCCAGCCGGTCACGCCGCCGATCCGCATCAGGTCGGGCATGACGTAGTCGCCACAACCCATCGCCAGAGCCTGATAGAGCGCACGCGGCCCGTAGAAGTTTTCGCCAAGCTGGATCGGAGTTTTCAGCTCGCGGGCGAGCTGCGCAAAGCCCGCGAGGTTGCTGTAGGCGATCGGCTCCTCCAGCCAGTAGAGTCCCTGATCGTCCAGCGCGTGGCAGCGGTGCAGCGCGTCGCCGAGGCTGAGGCCCTGATTGAAATCGACCATCAGCTTGATGTTCGCTCCGACCGCGCCGCGGACCGCATGGATGGCGGCCAGATCGTCGGCGAGCTTCTCGCGCCCGAGCCGCAGCTTGAGACCCTTGAAGCCGCCTTCGGCGACGAGTTCGCCCGCCTCGTCGGCAAGCGTTGCCACATCGGTCAGCCACAAGCCGTTGCTGTTGTACGCCGGCACCGCGCCGAGCGATCCGCCTAGAAATACCGCAAGCGGCATGTCGGCGGCCTTGGCGAGCGCGTCCCATGCCGCCATGTCGAGCCCCGACACGGCGATCATCGTGATGCCCTCGTTGCCGACGAGGTTCAGCGACTTCAGGCCCTTCTGGAAGTCCTGCAGCGGCCGGATCGGCTGCCCGGTGCGCGAGGCGGCGAGATCGTGGATGGTGGACACAATGGCGCGTGCGGATGCCTTCAGGTACGGCTCGAGATAGCTGCGGCCGATGATCCCCTCCTCGGTCTTGATATCGATCAGGATGATCGGCCACTGATCGAACAGGCCCACCTTCGAAACCACCGGACGGCGTAGCGGCACAATCACCGGCCGTACGGTCACGGAGCGAAATGTCAGGCGCTCGACCATCGTGATCTTCTCCCGCGCTGTGGCGACGCATTCCATTGCGCGGGGCGCGCGATGTAAATTCACTAGGCGGTATACATACGAAGGGGGCTTGGATGCCGCGTTCAGGCGAGAAGACACGAGTGCGCATTCTCGACATTGCGTATGCGCAGTTTCGCCGGCGCGGTTACACGCGCGTGAGTATGGATGAGATCGCCGCCGCCGCGTCGGTGACCAAGCGCACGCTCTATTACCACTTCGAGAGCAAGGATCAGCTGCTCGCGGCCGTGCTCGAAACGCAGCACCACCTGGCGCTCGCCGCCTTCCGCACATTTGGCGACCGGCTCGGCGGTTCTCCTGAGCAGATCGTCGAAACGCTGTTTCGCGACCTTGCGGTGTGGTCCGACAAGCCGCGCTGGGCCGGCTCGGGGTTTACGCGCCTCGTCATCGAGCTGGCCGATCTTCCGGGACATCCGGCCCGCGCCATCGCCCGCCGTCACAAGGCGCTTTTGGAAGAGCACTTCGCCCAAGTGCTGGCCCGGGCGAATATCGCGCGACCTCGCGAGGTCGCGCGCGAGATCTGGCTTCTGTCCGAAGGCGCGATTTCGCTGATCCTGGTCCACCGCGACCGCAGCTATGCGGCCGCCGCCGCTGAGGCGGCAAAGAAGCTCCTGCGCCTCGGACGCTCAAGAAAGTCAGCAACCAGAAACGCGTAAGTTCCGCCCGTAAGCGAACCCTGCCGCCAGTCCGTGGTTTTCAAGGATCTGCGCTGATGCCGCAAGCGTTGTCAGCCTTCCACTCTGATCCCGGCCTCCTTGATCACGGCTTCCCACTTGGCGATTTCCGCCTTGATGAAGCTCGCAAGCTCCTCCGGCGTGGAAGGCGCGACGATGACTCCGATGCTCTCAAGCCTTGCCTTCACGGTCGCGTCACCAAGCGCGCGCATGGTGTCGACGTTCATTTTCTTGACGATGTCGGGAGGCACCTTTGCCGGGACCATCAATCCGAACCAGGCCTGAACGTTGAATCCCGGCAGGCCCGACTCCGCGATGGTCGGGATATCGGAGGCGGCGGCGAGACGTTCGACTGTGGTGACCGCCAGCGCGCGCGCGTGGCCGGATCGCGCCTGCTCGAGCTGCACCGTTCCGGCGATCTGCAGATCGAGGCGTCCGGCCATCAGATCCGTCATCGCCAGCGCGTCGCCGCGATAAGGCACGTGGGTCATCCTGATGCCGGCCATCCGGCTGAACAACTCGCCGGTCAGATGATTGAGACCGGCGTAGGCGGGCGTGCCGTAGGTGAGAGTGCCGTTTCGCTCCCTGGCCTGCGCGATCAGGTCCGCGATCGACTTCACCGGTGACGATGCGGGCACCAGGAAGACAAGCGGAAACGTGACGAGGCGCGAGACCGGCGCAAGATCGGTGACCAGATCGTATTTAAGCGACCGGTAGATATTCTTGTTCGCCGCCGTCGAGCTGGCGACGACCAGCATCGTGTAGCCATCCGGGTCGGCGCGGGCGACCGTCTCGGCTCCGATGTTGGTGCCTTGGCCTGGCTTGTTCTCGATGACGACCGCTTGTCCCCACGCCCGGGACAGCCAGTCGGACACAATCCGCGCCGTCCCGTCGGTCGTTCCGCCGGGCGGGTAGGGGACGACGAGCCGCACCGAACGGTTGGGCCAAGTTTGTGCGGCGACAGGCTCTGCTCCGGCAACGCCGAACACGGACAATGTACCCAGCGCGAGGAACTCGCGTCGATGGATCATGGACGTACCCCCGAATTGAAAGCGCGCTTCGCTGCTCTTGCCGGCGGCGTTCGGGCGGGACGGCGCTCACGCTAGAGCAACAGCGCACTGCGGCCAAGAGCGACGCACACCGGGTCGATAGGCCAAGCCGGGAATCTTGTAGGATGCGGTCTCCGGTCACATGGCCTGCGGACAAGAGGCGTCGATGCCACAGCCGAACGTCGTCGTTACCGATACGATCTCGCCGGACATCGAGCGCGCGATTGGCGGCGGGCTGGACAGCTTCAACGAGGCGGTCACGGGCATCCGTGACGTCAGGCCGCTCGCCGTCGTGGTCAGGGAACCGGCGACCGGAGATGCTGTCGGTGGGGCAATGGGCCGCTCGTCGCTCGGGTTGCTCTTCCTCGATTTGTTTTATCTGCCGGAGGTGATGCGCGGCGCGGGCCTCGGCACCTCCGTGCTGCGCATGTTTGAAGAAGAAGGAAGGAAGCGCGGCTGCCGGTCCGCGGTGCTTTTCACGATCAGTTTCCAGGCTCCTGACTTCTACGAACGTAACGGCTGGCGCAGGTTCGGCGAAATTGCCTGCAAACCCGGCATCAGCCGGATCTTCATGACAAAGGAGCTGTAACCCCCGCGGCGCCCCTTAATGGGCGCATGGCTGCCCCTCCGCCTAGTCACTTGCATAATGAAAGTGACTAGGGTTACTTTGTCAGTATGCGCCGCAAGAGCCTGGAAAAAGCCAATTGCCCGATCGCCCGCTCGCTGGAGCGCGTCGGCGAGTGGTGGAGCATCCTGATCCTGCGTGACGCGCTGCACGGCTACACGCGGTTCGAGGAGTTCCGCGAGAGCCTGGGGGTCGCGCCGAACATCCTGACCACACGGCTCGCGCGTCTCGTCGACGATCGCTTTCTTGAGAAGCGCCAGTATTCTGAGCACCCGCCGCGCTACGAATACGTGCCGACGCAGCGCGGGCGCGATTTCCGCCCGGTGCTCTTGAGCCTGATGGCCTTCGGCAACAAGCACTTCGCGCCCGAAGGCGCGATGGTCGAAGTCATCAACACCAAGACCGGCAAGGTAGCCGACGTCGGCGTGTTCGATCGCACGACCGGCCTCCCCATAGCGGCGCCCGACTACCGCATGGTGCCGGGGCCGGCCGCGAACGCGCGTGTGAAGAAACGCTATGCGTGCCGCAAGGTCGAGGCGGGGGCCGCATGAACATTCGTCCTGATCCGCCCGTCGCCGTGGAGCCGGTTGCCGCCCCAAAGCCAATGGACCCGCGCACGCGTCTTCTGCTGCAGGGACCGATCGTGCCGACGCTGCTGCGCATGGCTTGGCCGAACGTGCTGGTGATGGGTGCGCAGGCCGCGACCGGCCTGATCGAGACCTACTGGGTGGGCCGCCTCGGCACCGACGCACTCGCCGGCATGGCGCTGGTGTTTCCTGGCGTGATGCTGATGCAGATGATCTCCGCCGGCGCGATGGGCGGCGGCATCTCATCGGCGATCGCGCGTGCGCTCGGCGGCGGACGGCGCGAGGAGGCCGACGCGCTGGTGCTGCATGCGGTCGTGATCAATGTGCTGCTCGGCGCGACGTTCTCCGCACTGCTGCTTGTCTTCGGACGGCCGCTCTATCGCGCGATGGGGGGCGAGGGCGCTTCGCTCGAAGCGGCGCTCATCTATTCCAACATCGTGTTCGCCGGCAGCGTCCTCTTGTGGGTGATGAACGGCCTCGCCAGCGTGATCCGCGGCACCGGCAATATGCTCATTCCGGCGCTCGTGATCTGCGTCGGCGCCGTGCTGCTCGTGCCGCTCTCGCCGCTGCTTATCTTTGGCCTCGGACCCGTGCCGGCCTTCGGCATCGCGGGCGGCGGCATCGCGCTGGTGCTGTTCTATGTCGGTGGCACCATCGTGCTCGGCTGGTACGTGCTCTCGGGCCGCAATCTCGCACGCTTCAAGCTCGCGCCGCTGCGCTGGCCGCTCGCGCGTGACATCCTGCGCGTCGGTGCGGTCGCCTCCGTCACCTCGGTGCAAACCAATGTGACCATCGCGCTCACCACCGCGCTGGTCGGTCTCGCCGCCGGACCGGCTGCGGTCGCGGGCTATGGGACGGCGGCACGGCTCGAGTATCTCCTGGTGCCGCTGGTGTTCGGGCTCGGCGCGCCGCTGGTGGCCCTGGTCGGCACCAATATCGGCGCGGGCAACCGCGAGCGCGCGTTGCGCATCACCTGGATCGGCGCGGCCATCGCGTTCCTGCTCACCGAGGCGATCGGCGTTGCCGCCGCAATCTACCCGCGCGCCTGGCTCACTTTGTTCGGCTCCGATCCCGCGATGCTGGAAACCGGTACCGCGTATCTGCGCGCGGTCGGGCCGTTCTATGGCGTCTTCGGCTTTGGCTTAGCGCTCTACTTCGCCTCGCAGGGCGCGGGCCGGCTCCTCTGGCCGCTCGCCGCCGGCTTTGCCCGCATGGTGTTCGCGATCGCCGGCGGGTGGCTTGTGCTCCACGTCACCGGCTCGCTGCCCCTGATGTTCATCGTGGTCGGCCTGGCGCTTGCGATCTACGGCGGCGGCATCGCGCTGTCGGTCAAGTTGGGCGCGTGGTTCCCGCGCCGCGCGTGACCGCGCGACGCGGGTTCTTGGCTACTTGCCCATGTGCTTGTCGAAGAAGCCGGTGATCTCCTTGAAGGTCGCCTTGGTTTCCGGCGCGGTGTCGTCGCGTAGATAATGTGCGTGTGACTGGCCCTCGAACACCTGCAGGAACGATTCAACGCCTGCATCGCGCAGCTTGCGATGCACTCGCACCGTGTTGCTGAGCAAGAGGTCGCGCGTACCCGAGGTGAGGATCGTCGGCGCGAAGCCCGCGTAGTCGCCGTACACCGGCGAGATCAGCGGGTCCCTCATGTCGTGGCCGTTGGCGTAGACCTTCGCGCCTGCGTCGCAGAAGCCGTCGCGCGAGACCAGCACATTGTCGACCATCTCGTTGGTCTGAAAGGTGTCGCCCACCTTGGTGACGTCCGACATCGGCGTGCCGGAGGAGATCGCGCCCGGCGTCGGCAGGTTGAGCTGCTTGGCGCGCAAGCCCATCTGCAGCACCAGCGCGCCGCCCGCCGAAGTGCCGATCAAGCCGACGTTCTTCGCCGGCGTGGTCTTGAGCACGTTCTTGTAGACCGTCATGCCGTCGTCGAGCGCGGCGGGGAAATAGGCTTCCGGCGGCATGCGATATTCGACCGCAATCACCTTGAAGCCGCCAAAGCCCGCAATCAGCACTGCTTCCGGCAGTCCGGCCTCGCGCGGATTGAGCACGTAGCAGCCGCCATGCATGTGAATCAGCACGCGGTTCTGGTTCGCCGGCGCGATCGTGGCCGGCGTGACGATGAAGACACGCACGCCGTCGGTCGTCGATTTCTCGATCTTCACGGCCATGCGTTCAAGCAGGCCGGGAATGTTCTTGATGGTCGGCTCCGCGCCGGCATCTGCGATCGGCTTCCACTCCTCGCCGGTCTTCGGCAGCACGTTCCAGCCGTTGCGGAGCGGCGCCGCGATCAGCTTCTGCACCTGCGGGCTGACGTCGCCCTGCGGGATCGGCAGAGTTTTCGCCGGCACGTCGAGCCCCTGCGCGAGCGCCGGAGCGGAGAGTGCGATGGCGGCGATGGTGAGCAGTTGTGTGCGTGCGTAACGCATCGAAAAGGCCTCCCTGTTGTTTTTGGTCGCCCGTGGCTCTTGGCCACACAGGAGGCTAGACGCGATTTGCGGCGGCCGTGAGAGCCGCCGCGATCAAAGGCGCGTTACAAGGTGCGTCTCAGTTCACCTGGCGGATGATCTTGCCGACTTTGTCGAAGATCTCGCCGATCTCGTTCTCGCTGATGATCAGTGGCGGCGAGAGTGCGATGGTGTCGCCGGTGATGCGGAACAAGAGTCCATGCTCATGGAAGCCTCTCTCCATCGCGTCATAGGCGCGCCTCCCGACCGCATCGGGCTTTGACGCCATATCGATCGCGGCGACCAGCCCGAGCGTGCGGATGTCGAGTACGCCGGGCGTGCCCTTGAGCGACATCGCAGCATCGGCCCACTTGCCCTCGAGCGCGGCGGCGCGCTCGAACAGCTTCTCGTCGCGATAGACGTCGAGCGTTGCGATGCCGGCCGCGCAAGCGAGTGGATGCGCGGAGTAAGTGTAACCGTGGAACAGTTCGATCACGTGCTCCGGCCCGCGCATGAAGGCGTCGTAGATGCCCTTGCGCATGATCACGCCAGCCATCGGAACGGTGCCGGAGGTGACGCCCTTCGCGAAGGTGATCATGTCGGGGATGACGCCGTAGCGCTCCGCCGCGAATGCGGTGCCGAGCCGGCCGAAGCCGGTGATGACCTCGTCGAAGATCAACAGGATACCGTGCTTGTCGCAGATCGCGCGCAGGCGCTGCAGATAGCCTTTGGGCGGCGGCAGCACGCCAGTCGAGCCTGACATCGGCTCGACGATCACGGCCGCGATGGTCGAGGCGTCGTGCAGCGCGACCAGACGGTCGAGATCGTCCGCAAGATGCGCGCCCCACTCGGGCTCGCCCTTGGTAAAGGCCTGCTGCTCGCGATTGTAGGTGTGCGGGAGGTGGTCGACGCCGGCGAGGGCGGTGCCGAACATCTTGCGGTTCGCCACGATGCCGCCGACCGAAATGCCGCCGAAGCCGACGCCGTGGTAGCCGCGCTCGCGTCCGATCAGCCGCACGCGCGAGGCTTCGCCGCGCACGTTGTTGTAGGCGAGCGCCACTTTCAGCGCGGTATCGACCGCCTCCGAGCCCGAGTTGCAGAAGAACACATGATCGAGGTCGCCCGGCGCAAGCGCCGCGATGCGGCTCGCCAGCTCGAACGCCTTCGGATGCGAGAACTGGAACGCCGGCGGATAGTCGAGCTCGGCCGCCTGCTGCTGAATCGCCGCCACGATCGGATCGCGGTTGTGGCCCGCATTGCAGCACCACATGCCGGCCGAGCCGTCCATTACTTTGCGGCCATCCAGCGTGATGTAGTGCATGTCCTTCGCGCGCGCGATCAGGCGCGGGCTTTTCTTGAACGCGCGGTTGGGCGTGAACGGCACGAAGAACGCTTCGAGGTCGTTCGGGACGGTCGGCGCGAGCGGGCGGGTGGCCAGCGACATTTCTTCTCTCCTGCAGGCGGCGTTTTTCGGATCTGCCTGCCGCTATACCAGCCAATCGGGGTGTGCGGAATGCCGGACCGCGAATCGGCAGGGCAGTCGAGCTGCCCGCCAGACAGAGATTGTACACTGAGCTAGCGGTGACAAATTCCGCAACAATTTCAAAGCTAAACTGACAACTTGAGCGAGAGATATGGATTTACAAATTGAAGATTGTATTGTGGACATCACTGAGAATACGGTTGCATTCAGCGTGTGGCAGCGTTGTGACATCGGCGTTGAGCGCGAGCCCGTAACGACGGATCGTTCGCGATCCCGAAGGGGATTCGGGAGAGCGACAGAAGCGGCAGGCAATGCCCGACGCGAACACGAGGGACGAGGAACGTCCCACCACGGAAGAAATCCGCGCTGCGCTCGACCGCATCGCCGTCAGCGAAGCGTTTCGCGCCTGTCCTCAGCTCGTCGCGTTCCTCCGCTATGTGGTCGAAGCCACGCTGCGCGGCGGGCAGGACCGCATCAAGGGTTACACGATTGCCGTCGAAGCGCTCGGCCGCGGCGACGATTTCAATCCGCAGGACGATCCCATCGTCCGCGTCGAGGCGATGCGCTTGCGCCGCGCACTGCAGCGTTACTACGCGGATGGCGGCTTGGACGATTCCGTCCGCATCGTTCTCCCGCTCGGAAGTTATGTACCGGAATTTAGTCGCTCGATGACTCGCGCAGAAGGCGCGCGCACCGAGGAAACGCAGACCGCATGGCACGCTTTTCTGGCATTCCTGACGGCCTATCTCGATGACGATAGGGCGGGGGCGGCGCGCAACGCAGCGCTGATTCCATCCGACGCCTATCCGCTCGACCTCGTCGCAGTGGCGCTCATCGCGGCTCACCGCGGCGAGACTGACGCCGCGCGGGAATTGCTGCAGCGGCTCGACGCGTCATTGCCGGAGCTCTCACGCGTTCCCGCGGAGGCGGTCGCGAGCCGTATCGTGCGCGACCTCGGGCAGATCGAAGGGGTTGCCGCGAAGCTCTAGGCTGCGGCAACTCGCTCCAGAAACTGGTCTACCGCCTGCTGCAGCGTGCCGGCCTGTGTGGTGAGCGCGCTTGAGGCTTCCAGCACGTGCGTTGCCGAGCGGTTGGTCTCGTCGATCGCCTCGGTCACGGTCGCCATGTTGCCGGCGAGTTCCTTCGCACCGGTCGCCGCCTCGTGCACGTTGCGGCCGATCTCCTGAGTCGAGGCGCTCTGCTCCTCCACCGACACCGCGATGGTCGAGGTGAAGCGGCTGATGTCGGCCATCACGCCCGAGATCTGGCGGATCGCCTCGACCGCCTGCTCGGTAGAGCCTTGAATCGAGCCGATCTGGGTGGCGATCTCCTCGGTCGCTTTGGCGGTCTGGCTTGCCAGCGTCTTCACCTCCGAGGCGACGACGGCGAAACCGCGTCCCGCTTCGCCGGCACGTGCCGCCTCGATGGTGGCGTTGAGTGCCAGCAGGTTGGTCTGCTCCGCGATCGCGCGGATCAGTTTCACCACGTCGCCGATGCGGCTTGCGCCGCTGGAAAGCTGCCCGACCAACTGATCGGCGTTCTGCGCGATCTCGCTCGCGCGCTGCACCACGCTGTTGGCCTGGCTCGCCTGATCGCTGATCTCGCGGATCGAGGCGCCGAGCTCTTCGGTGGCCCCGGCCACGCTGCGCACGTTGGAAAACGTCTGCTCGGATGAGGTCGAGGCCGCGCGCGCCTGGTTGTCGGCTTCCGCCGCGATGCTCGAGAGCGTGCGCGCCGTCGTTTCCATGCGCGAGACGTTCTCGGTGACGGCGGCGATCACGGACGTAACGGTAGCGCGGAAGTCGCCGATCATCTGCTCGATGTTGGCGGCGCGCTCGCGCTGCGCCCCTTCCTCGGCCTCGCGCCGATCGGCCATCTGTCTGCGCTCGATCTCGCCGCCGCGGAACACTTCGAGCGAGCGTGCCATATCGCCGATCTCGTCGCGGTCCGCCGCCGCCGGCACCGAGAGATCGGTCTCGCCCGAGGAGAGCCGCCGCATCGCCTCGCCGACCGAGGTGAGCCGACGCACCAGCCGCCGCTGCACGTAAAAGACGCCGATGCCGGCAGCGACTAGGATGCTGATGGCGGCCACGATCAGCAGCAGCATGCGGTTGCGCGAGAGGTCTTCGATGAGCTTGGCCGAGCCGCTCTGCATCGATTTCTCGGCATCGCCGACCAGCACCGCGACGGCGCGGTCGAGCGAGCGCTGAATCGTGACGTTTTCCTCGATGGTGCGGTCGGCTCCCGAAATGGCCGCAAGCTCGCGGGCGCGTAGCGCGAACAGGCTGCTGTCGCCCTGACCGTAGACGGTCAGCTCGTCGACCGCATCCCGAATCTCCTTGTTGGTGAAGGTCTTGGCGGCCTTGGCGAGCAGGTCGGTTGCGGCCTTGAAGCGGTCCTGCATCGGGACCAGTCCGGACACATCCTTCGCGACGGCCGCTTCGCTCAACAGACTCGTCACCAGGTGGGTCTGCGCGGCGACCTCGAGCGCGCTGCGCAGGCCTGCGATCTGCACCGCGACCAGGTCCTTCACCAGCTTGCTGGTGCGCTTCACGGCGTCTTCGCTCTGCACCACGACGTCGAAATTGAGGTCGTCGATCAGCCCGATCAGCAGATTGTTGAGCTGCTCGTGGGCGCGGAACACGCGGGTGAGGCGTTCGGTCTCGCTCTCGCTGTCGCGCGACTTGAAGTTCGCGAGCTTCACGAGGTCGCGCACCCTGGTCTTGAGCGGCTCGAACTTTTCGCCTGCCGGCATCTTGGCGAGCTGCTTCTCGGCGCGGCGCGCGGCCGCCGTGAAGCGGTCCTCCAGCATCGCCAGGATGCCGGGCGAGGAGGTCAGCGCCCCCGCGGTGAGCAGGCCGGTGACCAGGTTGGTCTCGGCCCCGACCTCGACCATCGCCTGCATCACCTGCATGCCGCCCTGGATCAGCGTGCGCACGGTGATGTCGCCGTTCTGGCCGACATCCTCCGCGGTGGTGACCACCTCGAAATAGCTGTCGTCCACGATCGGCGTGAGCTTGTCGCTGATCTTGTTGTGGGCGGTGTGCAGCGCCGCGAGCCGGCCATCGAGCGCGTCGCGGATCTCGGTACGCTCGGAGATCGCCTTTTCGAGCGCCTTGAGGTTCTCTTTCAGCCGCTGCGCCATCGGCTCCGCGATGGAGAAGCCGCCGGCGTCGCCTTGGCCGACGCGCAGCCGGTCCATGATGGCATCGAGATCGCGCGAACGGCTCGCGATCTGCGCGGCGATCAGCTTGCGGTCGTCGGAGGTCCTGGCCGCCACATAGCGCGCCGCCGCTGCGGAGATTTCGCCCGAGGCGGCCGAGAGGCGCAGCGCGTCGGTCATCGTCGGCACTTCGCGCGTCGAGACGCGCTCGAAGCCGCGCTGCGTTTCGGAGAACGACATGATCGCGACCGCGGCGGCGATCACCGTCATGATGGCGACCGCGCCGAATGCGGCCTGCAGCCGCACCTTGATGCCGAATTTCGCGGCTTTCATCTCAGCGTCACTCATGAAATCAGCCCCAGAAATGTCCCTCGTAGAGTCACTGCGCCGGACTTGCCTGTTGCAAAGCCCGGCGCGCCTTAGTCGAACCCTCATCCTGAGGAACGAGGGCGTCAGCCCGAGTGTCTCGAAGGATGGCCAGAGGCGGTGTATGCGGCCATCCTTCGAGACGCGCGGCCCGATGGGCCGCGCTCCTCAGGATGAGGTCTTTCAAGTCAGTTGCTCGACATCCTGATCATCTTCTCGATCGGCTTGAATGAGCCGTCCGCCTCGATGATGGTCATCCACACCTTGTCGAGGCCTTCGTTCTTCTCCGCCGAGAAGGTCATCGAGAGCCCGCCGATGTCGAACTTGCCGGTGTCCTTGATGGCCTTGAGCAGCCCCTCGCGCGTCACGTCCTTGCCGGCCTTCTCGAGCGCCGCGATGGCGAGGCGGCCGGCGAGATAGCCTTCGAGCGAGACGAATTCCGGCTCGGCCTTCGGATCGGTCGCCTTGATCGCCGCCTGATAGTCGGCGACCACCTTGAGCGAGGCATCGGCCGGGAACGGCACGACCTGGGAAACGATCACGCCCTTGCCCTCGGGGCCGAGCTCCTTGGCGAGCGCGTTCGCGCCGACGAAGGAGATGTTGACGAACACCGGATTGAAGCCGACCTTCTTCGACAGCTTGATGAACTCGGCGACCGGCTTGTAGGCGCCGACGATCACCACCGCCTCGGGCGCGGCCTGCTTCATGGCGAGCACGCCGGTCTTCACCGCGACGGTATTGCGCTCGTAGGTCGCCTCGGCGGCAATTGCCATGTTGCGCTTGTCCATCGCCTTCTTGAAGCCGGAGAGGCCGGCGCGGCCGAACGCATCGTCCTGGTAGAAGATTCCGATCTTGGAGATTTTCAGGTCCTCGGTGAGGTGCTTCACCCAGGCTTCCGTCTCGGCGTCATAGCTCGCGCGCACATTGATGACGTTTTCGAGCTTCACGTTGCGCAGGAAGCCCGCGCCGGTGAACGCGCCCATGAACGGCACCTTCGCGGCGGTCGCGATCGGTTGCGCGGCGGCGGAGGTCGGCGTGCCGACCGGGCCGATCAGCGCGAAGACCTTCTCTTCCTCGATCAGCTTCTTGGTGGCCGCGATGGCGCGGTCCGGCTCGTAGCCGTCGTTGACGCTGATCAGCTTGATCTTGCGGCCATGCACGCCGCCTTTGGCGTTGATCTCGTTGAAGGCGGCGTTGAGGCCCACCTGCATGCCGAGGCCGAGCGCGGAGGCCGGCCCTTCGAGCACGGCGGCCTGTCCGAACGTGATGGTGTCAGCGGTCACGCCGTTCTCGGCGCGCGCCGAGGCGGAAAGGGCCGCGAAGGCGATGGTGGCGGCCAGCGCGCCGCGAAGCATCAAGTGCATGGAATCCCCCAGGCTTTGGCGACGGTTCGCCGCTGTCCGGACAATGCGAGGTCGCAGTAAAGGAATGCTTAACAATTGGTGAAAAGCCGCTGGGGCGGCGGGGAAAATGGCTTGCCGGCGAAGGGTTTGGGTCGCGCTTGCCGGTGACCGGGGGTTCGGTTACTTGCGAGCGAGCCCCTTCGGAGTTTCCCGTGACTGACAAGCCGAACAAACTGAAAGCCCGGCTGCCGCGCGGCTTTGCCGACCGGACCCCGGCCGAGATCGCTGCGACGCGCCGCATGCTGGAGACGATTCGGCGGGTGTTCGAGCGCTACGGCTTCGAGCCGGTCGAGACGCCGGCGATCGAATACACCGACGCGCTCGGCAAGTTCCTGCCCGACCAGGACCGCCCGAACGAGGGCGTGTTCTCGTTTCAGGACGACGACGAGCAGTGGATGAGCCTGCGCTACGATCTGACCGCGCCGCTCGCGCGCTATGTGGCGGAGAATTTCGACGCGCTGCCCAAGCCCTATCGCTCGTACCGCTTCGGCTACGTCTATCGCAACGAGAAGCCGGGGCCGGGCCGCTTCCGCCAGTTCATGCAGTTCGACGCCGATACGGTGGGGTCGGCGAGCATGGCGGCGGACGCCGAGGTCTGCATGATGATTGCGGACACGATGGAGGAGTTGGGAATTCCGCGCGGAAGTTATGTGGTGAAGGTGAATAACCGGAAGGTGCTGGATGGCGTGATGGAGGCGGCCGGACTGTCGGGAGAGGCAAATGGTGGAAAGCGGCTTACAGTACTCCGCGCGATCGACAAGTATGATCGTCTAGGAATTGATGGTGTTCAGGATTTGCTTGGAAGAGGTCGCAACGACGAGAGCGGAGACTTTACGAAGGGCGCTGACTTAGACAATTCCGCAATTAGCACGATCATGATGTACGTGGCGGCGACGTCGCGTGACACCAACAGTTCGACGCTTGCAAACATCGTCTCGAATATCCGTCTCGGAGATAGCGGCAAGGTGGGGATAGCTGAAATGGAAGCGATGGCGGAATTGGTGGAAATTAGCGGTTATGGCAACCGCATCCGCATCGATCCTTCCGTCGTCCGCGGCCTCGAATATTACACCGGCCCGGTGTTCGAAGTTGAGCTCACCTTCCCGATCGAAGGCGAGGACGGCAAGCCGGTGCGCTTCGGCTCGGTCGCGGGCGGCGGGCGCTATGACGGGCTGGTCGGCCGCTTTCGCGGCGACGACGTGCCGGCAACCGGAATTTCCATCGGCGTGTCGCGCCTGATGGCGGCGCTGCAGCATCTGAAGAAGGTCGACACCAAGCCCGAAGCAGGCCCCGTGGTCGTCACGGTGTTTCCGGACGTGGACATCGCTCAGTACCAGAAGTTTGTTTCAGCATTGCGCAACGCTGGCATCCGCGCCGAGCTTTATCTCGGCTCCGGCAAATTCGGCGCGCAGATGAAATATGCCGATAAGCGCGGTAGCCCTTGCGCCGTGATCCAGGGCGGCGACGAGAAGGCCAAGGGCGAGGTGCAGATCAAGGATCTGATCCTCGGCGCCACCATCTCGTCGATCAAGGACCGCGACGAGTACAAGGCCGCACAAGCGAAGGCGCAGTTCGCCGTAAAGGAAGACGAGCTTGTCGCGGAGGTCCGCAAGCTACTCGATCAGCATGGCGTAAAGTGGGAGTAAGGCACGAGCGTGCCGCGTGCTTACCTCTCCCCGCTTGCGGGGAGAGGTCGCGAGCGAAGCGAGCGGGTGAGGGGGACTCGCCGTATGCGCGGACCGAGGACAGCAAGGACAGCTCGGTCGCGTCGGCTGCGCGTGAACCAAACAGACGTCGAGAGGAAATTGTGGTGGCGGCTGCGCAATCGTCAGATTGGAGACTGCAAGTTTGTCAGACAGGAGCCGATAGGTCCCTACATCTGTGACTTCGTTTCACGCGAACATCGGCTGGTTATCGAACTTGATGGAGGGCAACACGCGGATTCCGCAGCCGACAAGATTCGCGACGAGTGGCTGACGTCGCATAACTATCGTGTGATGCGCTTTTGGAATAACGATGTTCTCGCGAATATCGAGGGCGTTCTTCAAGTCATAAGCAATGCAGTAAGCGGAGAGTCCCCCTCACCCGATCGGCCTTCGGCAGATCGACCTCTCCCCGCAAGCGGGGAGAGGCAAAGAGCCCCGCGAGGCGTCAATGCCGCAATGATCCGATCCGTAGCCCATCGCGCATCCGGCAGGGCGACAGGATTCCGGCTCGCCCACACGCTGCTCGTGCTCATCGGACTGAGCGGAGAGACCCTTTGCGCGCAGCCGTTTCGTGCGAGCACGGCTCCTCCTCCGTCCCCATCGCTTGAAGCCGGGCAATCCTTCCAGGTCCGGATCGGCGAGCAGGCTCGCCTCCTTGCACGCAACGCGCGGCTCAGCCGTGTTGCCCCGGACAAGCAGCAGGCCCTGGTTGAATTCGTCGTGGGCAATCTGCTGTTCGTGGCGATGCGCGAGTTGGGAAACGCGGTCGTGTCGGAAATTCGCCTGCCGCTCCCGGGCGGAACAGAGCAGGCCTTTGACGATTTGGCCGCCTTGGCGCTGCTCAAGCTCGGCGAAAAAAACTTCTCCGATCGCGTCCTGATCGAGGGAGCGAAGGGCTGGTTCATACGCGCGCGGCGCGAGAAGGCGGCGCGAGGCGCGCCCGACTACTACGGTCGGCACGACTTCAACCCGCGGCGCGCATATCGCATCGTCTGCCTGATATTCGGCGCCGACGCGGCGCGCTTCAAGGCGCTGCCTAAGGAAACGGCGCTGCCCGCAGAACAACGGCGCGGCTGCGGCTGGGACTACGACAGGGTAGCGCGGTCCTGGGATGTCGCGCTGACGCCGCACCGCCCTGCGGCCGATCAACCGAAAGCCCGCATTGACGTGAGCTACGGCGTCGCTGCCGGCGATCTCAAAGTCTATGCACAGGTGCTTCGCAATCTCCGGTTCCTGGAGACGATTGCCGAGTTCGCTACCGATCACCTGGCCTGGCGCGCCCCGATCCTGTTCGAGCTGCGACGTTGTCGAGAAGCCAACGCCGCATGGGCCGCCCCGACACGTACGCTATACCTATGCTACGAGATGGCTCAGGATTTCGCAAAGCTCTATCGCGACTTTGGTCGCGATCCGTGATGCGAATAGCGCTCCGAGCGGGCCGCGTGCTTACCTCTCCCCGCTTGCGGGGAGAGGTCGATCTGCCGAAGGCAGATCGGGTGAGGGGGACCCTCCAATCGCTGCATCGTGTATCGTTTGAAGGACGCCCTCGATGTTCTTGAGAACATCGTTGTTCCAGAATCGCAAGACGCGATAATTCCGCACGCTTAGGTAGGCGTCACGTACTTTGTCTGTTTTTGACTCCGCGTGCTGACCGCCATCGAGCTCGACGATTAGCCGATGCTCGCGGCACACGAAGTCGCAGATGTAACGGCCGATTGGCTCCTGCCGAACGAACTTGCAGCCGCCGATCTGCCGATTGCGCAATCGCCACCAGAGTTTTCTCTCGGCGTTCGTCTGATTCAATCGCAGCTCACGGGATCGCGAAGTGTTCGCTTCTCTTGGACCGCGCATGCGGAGAATCCCCCTCACCCGACGCGCCCGTCGCTGCGCTCCGTTGCGTCGACCTCTCCCCGCAAGCGGGGAGAGGTAAAGAGCGCATGCGGCGCGTCCACCGCTCCGCTTACTTCTTCTTCGCCGGCGCGACCGGTGCGCCGCCCTTCTGCATGTCCGTCACGTTCATCTTCGTGCCATTCGCCATGATGATGTCGCCCGGCTTCTGGTCGGCCTTGCAGGCGCCGAGCCATTTCGCCGCGACGGTCATGTTGGTCTCGGCCGGCATGTTCGGGACCGGCGGCCCACCCTCGTGCTTTGAGTTGATCGTGACCGTGTAGGCCGAATTGAAGTCGCCGGAGACGACACCGTGCGAGGTCGTCGTGCCGGCGCCCATGCTGCACACCGAGTCGAACACGATGGTGTCGCCGACCTTCTTCGTCTCGCGCTTCGAGCAGCCTTGCCCGCGCACGCCGGCGCTCATGTCCTGCATCGCCTTGTCGGTCGCGGCATCGATGCACTGCTGCATCGTCTGCGGCGGCGTGTTGCGCCCCTCGAAGGTCATGGTCATCTCCCACAAGCCCGCTTTGCGGGCCGGTATCTCCTGCGCGAGCGCGGGCGTGGCGATGAAGGCGGTAGCGAGAATGACGGCGAGGCGCATGCGATTCTCCCGGTTCTGACCGCGCTATTTATATGACAAGGGCGGGCGGAACGATGGCAGGATTGCCCCGTTGTCGGCCGCCCACGTGCTACGAAGGTTTGATGAAGCTCCTCACCGTCCGCCACGCCACGACCTATCGCTACTCGGCGCCGGTGGCGTTCGGCCAGCACCGGCTGATGCTGCGCCCGCGCGACAGCCACGACCTGCGCGTCATCGGCGCGGAGCTGGCGCTCGCGCCGCCCGGCACCATGCGCTGGATGCACGACGTGTTCGGCAATTCGGTTGCGCTGGTCGATTTCTCCGCGTCCGCCGCCGAGCTTTCCATCGTCTCGACCTTGACGCTGGAGCGTTACGCGCTGCCGAAGCCGAATTTCCCGATCGCTCCGGAGGCGGAGACCTATCCGTTCATGCATTCGGCCGACGACCGCGTCGACCTCGCGCGCTTGCGCGAGCCGCAGTATCCCGACCCGCGCGGCATGGTGGAGGAATGGGCGCGCCACTTCATCCTCGAGACGCCGGCCAACACCTTCAACCTGCTCGCCACCATGAATGCGGCGATCCGTGGCTCGTTCGAATACCGTTCGCGCGAGGAGGAGGGCACGCAGACGCCGCCCGAGACGATCGAGAGGAAGAGCGGCACCTGCCGCGACTTCGCGCTGTTGTTCATCGAGGCCGCGCGTACGCTCGGCTTCGGCGCGCGTTTCGTGTCCGGCTATCTCTACGATCCGGCGCTCGATGGCGGCGAAGCCGTGCAGGGCGCGGGCGCGACGCACGCCTGGGCCGACATCTATCTGCCGGGCGCCGGCTGGGTCGAGTTCGATCCGACCAACGCGCTGGTCGCCTGCGAAAACCTGATCCGCGTCGCGGTGACGCGCGACCCGAGCCAGGCGGTTCCGATCGGCGGCACCTTCGCGGGCGAGGGCGCGAAATATCTCGGCATGGAGGTCGACGTGACGGTGACCGCCGAGGACCGATAGCGCTCGGCGCTCGCCCCGTCGTGCCCCGCGAAGGCGGGGCATCCAGTAAACACCAGACGCAGTGTCATTTGCTTGATTGCGTGGATGATAACGGCGGAGCGTGCGGTCAAGCCTTTGATTTAACACCATTTAATCCGATTCGCCGCCGACGCATTAAGCCCGCCCCGCGATCTCAATCGAAACCTTAACTGGAGCGTGCTACAGGCGCGGCCCACGCATTGAAACGAAGCGGCGCCGCGCCATGCGCGATATCTCGAAGGCATTGCGGTCATGACCGCGCCCGACGCACGGGCGGAGGCGCTCGTCGCGCATTACCAGCGCGCGGGCTATGCGCGTGTGGCGCCGGCGATCCTGCAGCCGGCCGAGCCGTTCCTCGACCTTTCGGGCGAGGACATCCGCCGCCGCATGTTCCTCACCACCGATCCGGACGGGCGCGAGCTTTGCCTGCGGCCCGATCTCACCATTCCCGTCTCGTGCGACTACCTCGCCTCGCCCGAGGCCGGTGAAGCGCTCGGCTTCTGCTATCTCGCGCCGGTCTTCCGGCATCGGACCGAGGAGCCGGCCGAGTTCATCCAGGCCGGCATCGAGTCGTTCGGGCGCCGCGACACGGCGGCCGCCGATGCCGAGATGCTGGCGCTCGGGCTGGAAGCCACCACGCACTACGGCGTCGACGCGCCGGAAATCCGCATGGGCGATGTCGGGCTGTTCTCGGCGCTGGTCGCGGCGCTCGATCTTTCCGCCGCCTGGAAGCGGCGGCTCATCAAGGACTTCAACCGCGCCGGCAGCCTCGCTGACGATCTCGACCGGCTGGTCAATGCGGCGGCGAGCGAACGGCCCGAATACCAGGGCGTGCTCACCGCACTTGCGGGCTCCGACCCGAAGGCCGCGCATGCGCTGGTCACCGACCTGTTGTCGATTGCCGGCATCACGGCGGTCGGCGGGCGCTCGGTCGGCGAAATCGCGGACCGTTTCCTCGAACAGGCGGCGCTCGGGGCCAGCTCCGGGCTGCCGCGCGCGACGCGCGCGCTGATCGAGCAGTTTCTTGGCATCAGCGGCGACCCCGACGAGGCCGCCGACGCGCTGCGCACGCTCGCCGCGGAACAGAAGATCGACCTTTCCGCCGCGCTCGACCTGTTCGAGAGCCGCACCGGCTTCCTCGCCGCGCAGGGCGTGGAGGTCTCGCGCATCAAGTTTTCGACCGCGTTCGGGCGCGGCCTCGACTACTACACCGGCTTCGTGTTCGAGCTGCACGACAAGGAGACGCGCACCGGCCGCCAGCTCGTCGCGGGCGGGCGCTACGACGAACTGCTCTCGCGCCTCGGCGCGGCAGCGCCCATCCCGGCGGTCGGCTTTTCGGTGTGGATCGAGCGCCTCGGCGAGATCGGGACGGAGCCAAGGAACGCAAGATGAGCGCGCCGTTCGTTCTCGCCGTTCCCTCGAAGGGCCGCCTGCAGGAGAACGCGGAAGGCTTCTTCGCGCGCGCGGGCCTTTCGCTCGTCAAGCCGCGCGGCGCGCGCGACTATCGCGGTGCGATCGCTGGCATTCCGGGCGCCGAGGTTGCGTATCTCTCCGCCTCCGACATCACCACGCAGCTCGGCATCGGCGCGGTGCACTTCGGCGTGACCGGCGAGGACCAGGTCCGCGAGATGTATTCCGATGCGGAAGCGCGCGTCGTGCTGATCGAGAAGCTCGGCTTCGGCGAGGCGAACGTCGTGGTCGCGGTGCCGCAAGCCTGGATCGACGTGCGCAGCATGGCGGACCTCGACGATGTCGCGACCGCGTTCCGCGCGACGCACGACCGCAAGATGCGCGTCGCGACGAAATACGTGAACCTGACGCGCCATTTCTTCTCCCAGCACGGCATCATCGACTACCGCATCGTCGAGAGCCTGGGCGCGACCGAAGGCGCGCCGGCCGCCGGCACCGCCGAACTGATCGTCGACATCACCACCACCGGAGCGACGCTGGCCGCGAACGCGCTGAAGGTGCTCGACGACGGCATCATGCTGCGCTCGGAGGCGAATTTGATCGCCGCGCGCGGCGCCGAATGGGGCGCGGTCGAGCGCGAAAC
>JBAVXH010000347.1:0-3346 GCA_049698215.1 Xanthobacteraceae bacterium
TCCGGTTGTGCGAATTTCTTCTTCGTTGCCTCCGCCGAGACGTTCGTGATGAAGGGAACCATCGTGGCGTGGCATGGAGCCGGCACGAGGGTGCGTTGTACTCGCGACACCATCGAGTTTGTCGGTAAAGAGACCCGCGAACTCCCCAACCGGCACCCTGTGTTGCGGGATTTGTGCGTCGCAATGCGACAGTGGGACCGTTTTTTCCGGTTGCGCGGTACTGACGACAGCCACACCTATGAGCCGCAACCTGCCGATATAAGGAAATTGTTCGACGCGGCTAAAGAACGCGGCGAGTCCGGCAAGAGTATTGCCTGGATGTGGCACCCGCGTAATTACGGAAATTATTTCAAAATACCGATCACGTATGAATCGTATCCGGCTAGTCAGGAGGAGGTTGATCAGATTCTGTCCAAGTTAGGGCTGCGGGCCCGGATCATCTACGATCCGCCGATGTCGCCTGAGCCACCACCGTGATCAGTTCGGCTCGCCCGCCGGGTTCGCGCGCGTGCGAAACACCACGAGATGCGTGATCGAGAAGTTCACCACGAAACTCACCAGGATGGCGATCGCCTTGGCGGCCCACACCGGCATGAGCTTGGCGGCGAGCACGAGCGTGATGGTCGATGCCGTGACGGCCACGAGCCCGGAGCCGACGAAGCCCGCGTAGTGCTTGAGGCTGAGCTTGCCGCCGGTCTCGGCCGAGAAGGTGGTGAACGAGTTCATCACGTAGGAGCCGGTATTGGCGATGAACCAGGCGGTGACGTTGGCGAGGACCAGCGAGGGCGTGAGGTAGGCGAGCAGCAGAAAGAATATCGCGGCGTCGACCGCGGTGTTGATCAGGCCGACCAGCGCGAAGGAGATCGCCTTGAGCGCGACCGCGCGCGCGCGCCAGGCGGCGGAAAGGCGCGCGGAGAGCTTCGCGATCGGCGCGGGCAGGGTCATGCGGCCCGCTTAGCACGCCAGGTGAGGCGGCGCGACCAATTCAATTCGGCCGTCCCATGCGCTATACAGCGGCCATGAAGGCCGGCCTGTCCATCGTGGTTCCGCTTTACAACGAGGCCAACAACCTCGCGCGGCTGCATGGGCAACTGTCCGAGGTGGCGCGCCAGCTTGCCGAGGCGCGCGACCTGTCGGTCGAGGTCATCTATGTGGATGACGGCTCGACCGACAACACGCTGCCGCTTGCGCGCGCGCTGCCGGCGGCATCGCTCGATGTGCAAGTGCTGGCGCTGTCGCGCAATTTCGGCAAGGAGGCGGCGCTCGCCGCAGGCCTCGATCACGCCGCCCGCGGCGCGGTGCTGTTCATGGACGGCGACGGGCAGCATCCGGTCGCGCTGATCGAGACGCTGGTCGGCCACTGGCTCGATGGCGGCTACGACGTGGTCTACACCGCCAAGGCGCATCGCGAGAACGAGTCGGCGCTGCGCCGGCTCGGCAGCAAGACATTCTACGCGATGCTCAACTGGGGCGCGCGTCACAAAATTCCGGAGGATGCCGGCGACTTCCGGCTGCTCTCGCCGCGCGCCGCGCTGGCGCTGCGCCAGATGCCGGAGCGCAACCGCTTCTTCAAGGGGCTGGCGAGCTGGATCGGCTTCAAGCAGATCCGCGTCGATTATCAACCGGACGAGCGCCAGCACGGCGCGACCACATTCGGCTGGGCTTCGCTGATCGGCCTCTCGATCGAGGGCATGACGTCGTTCTCGGTCGCGCCGCTGCGGCTTGCCAGCCTGCTCGGCGTGCTGATGGCGGCGACTGCGCTGATCTTCGGCGCCAGCATGCTGTTCGAGGTGCTGTTCTACGGGGTCGCGGTGCCCGGCTATCCGTCGGTGGTGGTCGGCCTGATGGTGCTGGGCGGGGTTCAGCTCGTCATGATCGGCGTGCTCGGCGAGTACATCGGCAAGATCCTCTCCGAGCAGAAGGCGCGGCCGATCTATTTCGTCGCCGAGCACAGCGTGAAGGCCGCGGAGGGCGAGACCGGCGCGACGCGCACGGCCGCCGAATAGGGTCTCGTGGCAGAACAGTCCCCCCGGCACGTCTGGCTCTGCGCGGACGACTACGGCATCGCGCCGGGCGTGAATGCGGCGATCCGCGAGCTCATTGCGCGCGGGCGGCTCAATGCCACGTCGGTGATGGTGGTCGCGCCGAGCTGCACGCGGGGCGAGGTCGATGCCTTGAAGAACGCCGGCAAGGCCGCGATCGGCCTGCATCTGACGCTGACCGCGCCCTTCAAGCCGCTCACGGCGGACTTCACGCCGCTCGCCCAGGGCGAGTTCCATCCGCTGCTGCTGCTGCTGCTGCTGTCGCTGCTGCGCCGACTCAATCGGATCGCGCTGACACGCGAAATCGACGCGCAGATCACGGCGTTTACGCAGGCATTCGGACGCCCGCCGGATTTCATCGATGGGCATCAGCACGTGCATCTGTTCCCACAGGTGCGTGACGCCGTCCTCGACGCTGCGCGGCGGCTGGCGCCCGACGCCTGGGTGCGCCAAGGCGCCAGCGCGAGCCCCATGCGCACGCGGCTCAATGATCCGAAAGGACTCCTGATCGACGTGCTGAGCCGCGCCGTGCGCGGGCGTGCAAGCAGGCTCGGCATCAAAACCAATCCCGCGTTTGCCGGCACCTACACCTACCGGCCCGACGCCGATTTTGGCCGCCTGTTTCCGAGCTTCCTCGAAGGCTTGCCCGAGGGTGGCCTCATCATGTGCCACCCCGGCCATGTGGATGACGAACTTGAGCGGCTCGACCCGCTCACGACCATCCGCGAGCGCGAATATGCCTATCTGGCCGGCGCGGCTTTTCCTGCGGCGCTTGAGGCTTATGGCCTGACGTTGAACTGACGGCGTTCCGCCTGCGACAACATTTTCATGGCTTTGCCATTCCCGCCCGCTATGGGACGCCCCATATGCAGCCCGCCCAAGGTCGTGAGGAGGACGCCATGACCCCCCAGGAACGCCAGCTTATCAACGACTTGTTCCAGCGCCTTGCGTCGCTGGAGAACAATCCCCGCGATCCGGACGCCGAAGCGATGATCCGCGAGGGTCTGCGCCGGGCGCCGAACGCGGTTTATTCGCTGGTGCAGTCCGTTCTGGTGCAGGACGAAGCTCTGAAAGCGGCCAACAACCGCATTCAGGACTACGAACAGCAGTTTGGCGGCCCGCAGCAGCAGGAGGGCCAGCCGCGCGGCTTCCTCGATTCCATGCGCGATTCGATTTTCGGACGCGAGGAACAGCGCGGCTCGGTGCCGCGCGTGCCGCAAGGCGGGGCGCCGGCCGGCGGCGCGGACCCCTGGAATCGGTCCCCGGGCTATCAGCCGCAGCCGCAGGGATACCCGCCCGGGTAC
>JBAVXH010000348.1:0-23345 GCA_049698215.1 Xanthobacteraceae bacterium
GTAATAGACCCAGCCGCGATGACCGTCGTGGCCCACCATCGCGGTCGCCACGATATGGCTGTCGGCTCGCCCGATCAGGATCGTCGAGTTCGGCCCGCGCCGGGCGAGTGCGATATCGGCGGCCGGATCGTTCCACGGCCGCGTCAGGCCGCAGCGCTGCCACAGCGCGATGATGTGCGGCACGTCGGCGTCGGTGATGGGGGAGATGGCAAGGTCGGTCATATCTCAGTCCTCATCCTGAGGAGCCATGCGAAGCTTGGCGTCTCGAAGGATGGCCACGGGCTCCGGCGCTTGCCGCCATCCTTCGAGACGGCCCCTACGCGGCCGTCTCAGGATGAGGGCTGGAGTTACAGCACTTTGCCCGGATTCAAAATCCCGTTCGGATCGAGCGTGCGCTTGAGCGCGCGCATCAGGTCCATCGCGACCGGGTCCTTGATGGTGGGAAGAAGGTCGCGCTTCATGATGCCGATGCCGTGCTCGGCCGAGATCGAGCCGCCGTATTTGAGCACGACGTCGAACACCACCCTGTTCACGTCATGCCAGCGTTCGAGGAACTTCTCTTTGTCGGCATCGACCGGCTGCGCCACGTTGTAGTGGATGTTGCCGTCGCCGAGATGGCCGAACGGCAGCGGCCGCGCGCCGGGGATCATCTCGAGCACGGCGGAATCCGCCTCTCGGATGAACGCCGGCACATTCGCGACCGGCACCGAGATGTCGTGCTTGATCGAGCCGCCGACCTGGCGCTGCACCTCGCCGAACATTTCGCGGATGCGCCAGAAGGCGCGTGTCTGCTCGAGCGAGTCCCCGATGGCGGCGTCCGCCACGATGCCGCGCTCGACACCCTCGGCGAGAATCGCCTCCAGGGTGTCGCGCAGGCCTTCGCGCTGCTGCGAGGAGAGCTCGATCAGCACGTACCAGGGATGCACTGCCCCGAGCGGGTCGCGCGCGCCGGAATCGTGCTTGAGCACCGCATCGATGCCGAGCCGCACCATCAGCTCGAACGAGGTGACGCCGGGCGTATGTTCGCTCGCGATGCCGAGCAGCTCCAGCGCCGCGTCGGGCGATGCGACACCGACGAACGCCGTTTCGACCGAGCGCGGCCGCGCGATCAGCCGCAGGCTCGCCGCCGTGATGACGCCGAGCGTGCCTTCCGCGCCGATGAACAGGTTCTTCAGGTCGTAGCCGGTGTTGTCCTTCTTCAGCTTGTTGAGGTTGTTCAGCACGCGTCCGTCGGCGAGCACGACTTCGAGGCCAAGCGCCTGCTGCCGCGCGATGCCCCAGGCGACGGCAGTCGTGCCGCCGGCGTTGGTCGAGAGATTGCCGCCGACGGTGCAGGTTCCTTCGGATGGCAGCAGCAGCGGATAGAGCCGATCGACATTCGCCGCCGCCTCGCGCACGCGCCCGAGCGATACGCCGGCTTCCGCCGTGATGCTGTTCGAGGTCGCGTCCACCTCGCGGATCTTGTCCATGCGATTGAGCGAGAGAACAATCTCGCCGTGGTGCGGGATCTGTCCGCCGACGAGCCCCGTGTTGCCGCCCTGCGGTACGATCAGCGTCTTCGTCTCGTTGGCGAGCTTGAGGATCGCCGACACCTCCGCGACCGAGCCCGGCCGCAGCACCATCGGCGTGTGGCCATGATAGAGGTCGCGCATCTCGCGCAGGTACGGCTCCTGGAGCGTCGGATCGGTAATGGCGTAGCGTTCGCCGACGATTTGCGCGAAGCGGGCGAGCAGGTCGTTTCCGATTTTCTCGCCCGCCAGCGATCCTGGCTGTGTCGCGATATTCACAGCGCTTCCATCTTGTGTGTTTCGTCGGTCCAGGGATTGTAGACCGTTATACCGGTGTTGGCGAAGTGGCGTGTGTTCCGAGTCGCCAAAGTCAGATGGTGGGCATGCGCCGTCGCTGCGAGTAACAGGTCTGCCGGATCGCGTGGCAGCCCGCGCGCTCTGAAGGCCCGCGAAAGCCTCAGCCAGATGACGAGAATTTCCGTGGTGACGGGGAGGATGCGGCCGTGGATCGAGGTCACAATCTCGGAGTCGATCCAACGCATGAACCACTTGCGGCGTTCTGCGTCGGCGATTGCCGCGACACCGTCGAGCAGTTCAGCGACGCTCACCGCGCTGATTGCGATGTCATCGGTGCTCCGGGAGGACACCCAATCGAAGACGGTCCGATCCGGCCGCTTGCGTACACCTTCGGAGATCACGTTGGTGTCGAGCAGCCAGCTCACTTCTTCTTCTCGTCGAATAGATCGGCATCGAAAATCTCAAGCCGCTTGTCGCGAAAGATCGCCGGATTCTCCGGCTCGAAATCAATCCCCTCGGCGAGGCCGCGATATTGCCGGGAGCGCTCCATGAAGCCCGCCAGCGTTTCTTCGGCCGGCTCCTTCTTGCGCACCTCGAAGCGATCAAGATCGACCACTGCGACGGCCCGTTTGCCGTGGACCGTCACCTCCTGCGGCTCGCCCTCACGCGCCTTGCGGACGACCTCGGAGAAGCGCGCCTTCGCGTCCTGAAGTTTCCAGGTATTTGCAGACATTGTATAATTCCTGACTAGTCAGACTAGTCTAGCTTCTTCGGCTACCGCGTTCAATCGCGCGGCACGGCTGCCCTCGCGAGCCGGTCGTTGATGGCTTCGCCCAATCCCTCGTTCGGGATCGGCATCACGGCGATGGCGCGCGCGCCTGAGGCATCGAGCGTTCGCAGGTGTGAGAACAGGTTTGCGGCGGCTTCGACCAGATCGCCTGACGCGGAAAGATTGAGCGCGGGTTGCGCGCGCGGCGCATCCGGCCCGAATGCGAGCAATGCTTCACCGGTTCTGACGTCACGTGCGTTAAGACGCAGCGATGTCTTCGGTGCGTAATGCGAGGCAAGCATGCCCGGCGCGAGCGGCGCTTCGTCCGACATCGGATGTTCGAGATCGAGCAGCGCGTGGCCGAGCACCCGCTCGATGTCCTCGCGCGGCAGCCCACCCGGACGGAGCAGCGTCGGCATCTCGATGCACGACACGATGGTGGACTCGATGCCGACGTTGGTCGCGCCGCCGTCGAGAATGAGATCGATGCGGCCGTCGAGGTCGGCGCGCACGTGCTGCGCGGTCGTCGGCGAGACATGGCCGGATTGATTGGCCGACGGCGCGACCACCGGCTTGCCGAATGCTTTCAGCAAATCGCGCGCAACCGGATGTGCCGGCACCCGCACGGCGATCGAGTCGAGCCCCGCGGTCGCCAATTCCGACACCGGGCAGCCGTCCGTTTTCGGCAACACCAGCGTCAGCGGTCCCGGCCAGAAAGTCTCGGCGAGTTTCTTCGCCCGGAACGAAAAGCGCGCGAACGCGAAGGCCGCGGCGGCGCTCGTCACATGCGCGATCAGCGGATTGAACCGCGGTCGGCCCTTCGCGGCGTAAAGTCGCGCGATGGCCTCGCCATTCGTGGCGTCGGCCCCGAGCCCGTAGACTGTCTCGGTCGGAAACGCGACGAGTCCGCTCTCGGCAAGCACGCGCGCCGCGGCCGCGATCGCATCGCGGTCGGCGTTCAGCACGCGCGTGGTCAGTTCGACAGCCATGGCGCCTTTCGGTATGGGGATGGCGTGGGTACATTGGCCAGCAAGCCCCAGCCGTCAAGAGTTACCACCATGACTTACCGCGCGCCGGTTTCCGATATCGCGTTCACGCTCAAGCACTCGGCCGGGCTGAAGCAGGCGTTGGACGAGGGGTTGTACGGCGATCTTTCCGAGGATGTGGTCGATGCGGTGCTGGAGGAGGCGGGCAAGTTCGCCACCACGATGATCGCACCGCTCAACACGGTGGGCGACAAGCTCGGCACCCCACTCCGGGACGGCGCGGTCACGATGCCGCCGGGCTGGAAGGACGCCTATACCGCCTGGGCGCGGGGCGGCTGGAATGGATTGGCGGCACCCGAAGAATGGGGCGGGCAGGCGCTGCCGCATGCGCTCAATGCCGCCTGCATCGAGATGTGGAATTCAGCCTCGATGGCCTTCGGCATCGGGCCGGTGCTGACCATGGGCGCCATCGAGGCGCTGGAGAAGCACGGTGCGGAGCCGCTGAAGCAGAAATATCTCGCCAAGCTCACCACCGGCGAGTGGACGGGCACGATGCAGCTCACCGAGCCGCAGGCCGGCTCGGATGTCGGCGCTCTCCGCGCCCGCGCTGAACGGGCGCCAGACGGCACCTATCGCATCACCGGCTCGAAGATATTCATCACCTATGGTGAGCATGATCTGACCGACAACATTATCCACTTCGTGCTCGCGCGATTGCCCGACGCGCCGCCGGGAACGAAAGGCATCTCGCTGTTCCTGGTGCCGAAGTTCTTCGTCAACGACGACGGCTCGATCGGCGCGCGCAACGATGCGCGCTGCCACTCGATCGAGCACAAGCTCGGTATTCACGGTTCGCCGACCTGCACCATGGTCTACGGCGACAAGGGCGGTGCGACCGGGTGGCTGGTCGGCGAGGAGAACCGCGGGCTCAATTGCATGTTCACGATGATGAACAATGCGCGCCTCGCGGTCGGCCTGCAGGGCGTCGGCATCGCGGAGCGCGCGACGCAGCAGGCCTACGCCTATGCGAGCGAGCGCAAGCAGGGACGCGCGGGCGGCAACGGCGCCATCATCAACCATCCCGACGTGCGGCGCATGCTGCTCACCATGCGGGCGCTGACCCACGCGGCGCGCGCGATCTGCTATGCGACCGGCGCCTCAATCGACCGGGCTCAGCGTGGCAGGGACGATGCGGCACGCAAGGCCGGCGACCAGCGCGCCTCGCTGCTCACGCCTATCGCCAAGGCGTTCTCGACCGACGTCGGAACCGAGGTTGCCTCGCTCGGCGTGCAGGTGCACGGCGGCATGGGTTTCATCGAGGAAACGGGCGCGGCGCAGCACTATCGCGATGCGCGGATCGCGCAAATCTACGAAGGCACCAACGGGATCCAGGCGATCGATCTGGTGATGCGCAAGATCCCGATGCTGGGCGGCGCGGTGGTGCGCGGATACCTCGACGAGTTGCGCCGCACCGTCGCGGCCGTGAAGGCCACGAACGACCCCGCCTTCGGCGCGACCGGCGCGCGGCTTTCCGATGCGGTCGAAAGCCTCGACCGCGCCACCACGTGGCTGACGGCCAAGCTCGACAAATCGCCTGACGCAGCGCTCGCGGGTGCGACGCCATATCTGCGGCTGTTCGCGTCCGCCGCCGGCGGCTGCATGCTCGCCGAGGACGCGCTCGCGGAACTTCGAGGTGGCCGTAACATCGCCGGAGGTGGCGGCGGCCGTGTCGCCCTCGCGCGTTTCTTTGCCGAGAACGTCGCCGTGCAGGCTGGCGGGCTCGAGACCACCATCACCGAGGGCGCGGAGTCGGTTTCCGATGCCGCGTTGCGCGGCGCAGCTTGAGGGCAGCATGACCGAACATGTCATTGTCACCGACGAGGGGTCGATCCGCACCATCCGGATGAACCGGCCGGAGAAAAAGAACGCGCTCACCTCCGCGATGTACGACGCAATGGCCGAGGCGATCGAGACGGCGAGCGGGACTTCGCCGATCCGCTGCGTGCTGATCTGCGGCGCGCCGGGCGCTTTCTCGGCCGGCAACGATCTCGGCGATTTCATGAAGGCCGCGACGGGCGGCGAGGGGCTCGGTAACGCGGTCTTGCGCTTCTTGTACGCGCTGGCGCGCGCCGAGCGGCCTCTAGTTGCCGCCGTGCAAGGCGTGGCCGTCGGTATCGGCACCACCATGATGCTTCATTGCGACTACGCGGTCGCGGCCAACGACGCGCGGTTCTCCACGCCGTTCGTTGCGCTCGGACTGGTGCCGGAGGCGGCCTCGAGCCTGATCGCGCCGCGCCTGATGGGGCAGCGGCGTGCGTTCGAATTGCTCGTGATGGGTAAGCCGCTGTCGGGCGAGGAAGCGAAGGCGGCGGGTCTGGTCAATCAAGTCGCGCCGTCGGATCAGGTCGAGGCAGAGGCGATGAAGGCTGCGCAACAGATCGCCGCGCTGCCGCCCGAGGGTGTCGCCATCTCACGCCGCCTGATGAAGGGCACGCCGGACGAGGTCGTGAAGCGGATGGACGAGGAGTCGTCTGCCTTCCGGCAGCGGCTTTCCTCCTCGGAAGCACGCGAGGCCTTCGCGGCGTTTTTTGCGAGGAAGAAGTGATATTGCGATATGGGATATTGTGCTTGCGCGGCTATTGCGAATTGTGATATAGATGAAGCCTGTCGTCTACACGATCGCGGCGACGAAGCAGCTTCGGAGGCCACCGGCAAATGTCCGCGAGCGCGTGATCGACAGCTGCATCGTTATGCTGAAACAGGCGCAGGTGACGTTAAGGCGTTGACTGGGCAAGCGGGAGCGAGGCTCAGGGTCGGTGATTATCGAATTGTCTTCGTAGAGACGGGCGATGCGATATCGGTTCGTGCGGTCGGTCACCGACGCGAGATTTACGAGTGAGTGACATGAAACCGCAATTCATCAAGACGGACGACGGCGAACTCGTTGTATTGCCACGCCGCGACTACGAGGCGTTGGTCAAACGCGCAAAAGGGTCAAACGGCGAAGATGAGGGCGTTGCACGTATCGTCGCAAGAAGCAGCGCTGCGCTCGATGCAGGCAATGATGTCGAGCTGCCAGCTTCTGTCGCTGAAGCGATCGCCCGCGGAGAGAACGCTCTCCGCGTCATCCGCGAATGGCAGGGTCATACTCAGATGTATCTGGCATTCAAGACAGATATTGATCAAAGCACCATCTCGGCGCTGGAAAACGGCACGCGAAAAGGAACGACAGCGGTGTGGAAGCGGCTTGCCGCCTTTCTCGACGTGCCGATCGACTTGCTGATTCCTGATTAGAACCTAGATCGCCTTCAGCCCCGCCTCGATCTGAGCGCGGCGCCCTTCCAGGAACGGCGGCAGCACGAGCTTCTCGCCGAGTCTGTCCATCGGCTCGTCGACGCCAAAGCCCGGGCCGTCCGAGGCGATCTCGAACAGGATACCGTTCGGCTCGCGGAAGTAGAGGCTGCGGAACCAGAAGCGGTCGACCTTGCCGGAGTTCGGCACGCGCAGCGTGTTCAACCGTTCGGCCCACGCGTCGTATTCAGTGTCCGGCGTGCGGAACGCGACATGATGCACACCGCCAGCGCCCTGGCCCGCCGGCCGCAGCTCCGGCTGCACCGCGACGTGCAGCTCCGCGCCTGCGCCGCCTTCGCCCATCTCGTAGACGTGCACCGTGTGCCGTGCGTTCTCTGGGTGCGGATAGCTGCGCACCTCGCGCATGCCCATCAGCGTGGTCAGCACCGCGTCGGTCGATTTAAGGCTCGGCACGCTCAGCGTGATCGGACCGAGCCCGCGGATCTGCATCGTGGCCGGTACCGGGCTCTTCTCCCACGGGTAGGCTTCGCCCGCTCCGCCGTCGTCGATCAGTGACAGGCGCTGGCCTTCCGGGTCCTCGAAGTCGAGCGTCATGCGGTTGTCGCGCTCGATGATGTCGCCGGTTTTCACGCCCGCCTCGTTCAGGCGCTCCTTCCACCAGATGAAGCTTTCCGGGCCCGCGATGCGTAGCCCCGTGCGCGCGATCGAATGCGTGCCGCGGCTCTCCGGCGGCGCCGGCCAGTCGAAGAAGGTGAGATCGGTGCCGGGCCGCGCCAGCGCGTCGGCATAGAACAGGTGATAGGCTGAGGTGTCGTCCTGGTTGACGGTCTTCTTCACCATGCGCATGCCCATCGTGCCGGTGTAGAAGCGCTTGTTGCCGGGCGCGTCGGCCGAGATCGCGGTCAGGTGATGAATGCCGGTGAGCTGCATGGCGCCCTCGTTGATTGGTCGGGCCTGATGTAGGCTGGCGGGCAAGCGAACGCGAGGCGCGGCAAGGTCCGCTTGCAGGATTGCCGAGGAGGGAAGCCATGTCGCTCAAAGGCAAGACGCTGTTCATCACCGGAGCCTCGCGCGGCATCGGGCTGGCGATAGCGCTACGTGCAGCGCGCGACGGCGCCAACATTGCGGTCGCCGCCAAGACCGACACGCCGCATCCGAAGCTGCCCGGCACCATTCACACCGCGGCCTCCGAGATCGAGGCGGCCGGCGGCAAGGCGCTGCCCATGGTGGTGGATGTGCGCGAGGAGGAGAACGTCAAGCAGGCGCTCGACAAGACGGCGCAACACTTCGGCGGCATCGACATCGTGGTGAACAACGCGAGCGCGATCCAGCTGACCAACTCGCAGCAGACCGACATGAAGCGCTTCGATCTGATGCATCAGATCAACGCGCGCGGCACCTTCATGGTGAGCAAGCACGCGATCCCGCATCTTTTGAAAGCCGAGAGCCCGCACATCCTGATGCTCTCGCCGCCGCTCGACATGAAGGAAAAGTGGTTCGCGGCGTACACCGGCTATTCGATGGCGAAGTTCGGCATGAGCCTTGTGGTGCTCGGCCTTGCGGGCGAGCTGAAGGGCAAGGTCGCGGTGAATGCACTGTGGCCGCGCACGGTAATCGCAACGTCCGCAGTGAAGAACCTGCTCGGCGGCGACGCGCTGATGCGGGCCTCGCGCACCACCGACATTCTGGCCGACGCGGCTCACGCGATCTTCAACAAGCCGAAGACCTTCACGGGCAATTTCCTGATCGACGACACCTTCCTCGCCGGCGAGGGCGTCACCGACTTCGACAGGTATCGCGCCGATCCGACGCAGCGCCTGCAAGTCGATTTCTTCGTCCCCGACGACATGCCGCCACCGAAGGGGGTGAGTTTGGAGAAGCTGGCTTAGGCCGTCAGCGGATTGTGCCAGCGCAATCCAGGAAAGCGGGCGAAGTCGCCGTCAGCTGAGCAGAGTTCGAGGCCATGCTCGATCGCCAGTGCAGCAAGGTGAGCGTCGTAGATCAGATCACCGCTCATACCCGGTAAGCTCATCAACGTGCCGAGAACGTCGGAATGGCGCGATGTCGGCTCGGGCGACCAAACATTTTCGTTTTGCAACCAGTCTTGAATCTGTGCCCAAGCGAGCGAGACACTCTTGGGTTCGGTGAAAAGGCGACGGTTGGTCACGACGCGTGCGAACGCAAGGAGACTAACCCAGGCCAAGCCGATCTGCGCCAAACCATTCAGTTTTTCATCGAGCCACGGCCGGGCAATGGCGTGCTGCGGATAACTGGCGACGTGCGCGTACACCAGGATATTCGCATCGACCAGGATCACTTGTAATTCTCGCCCTCGGCGTAGGCGAGCACTTCGTGAATGTTGTCGACGTTCGGCAGTAGCGGCTTACCAAGGTCGACACTCTTGGTCCGGAATGGCACCTTTTTCTTGGCCGGAGCATTGAAGTCCCGAATGCCACGGCGAACCAAGTCGTTGACGAGCTCTTTCAGGCCAATGTCGCGTGTCTTCCGCAGCCGCCTTAGTTCGACCGCGACGTCTGAATCGAATTCAACGGTAGTTCTCATGCATCAACGCATATAATATTTGATGCGTTGATGTCTACCCCAGGCGGTGCAGATTTGAGCGCCACCGGGCGGGCGCCGTGTGTTAGGAGAGCCGCATGACCACGCTCCTGCTCAGCCACCCCGCCTGCCTCAATCACTTGATGCCGATGGGGCATCCCGAGCGGCCCGACCGCTTGCGCGCCGTCGAGCGTGCGCTGGAGCACGAGAAGTTCCAGTCGCTTGCGCGCGAGCAGGCGCCGATGGCGAGCCTTGAGGTGGTCGCGCTTGCGCATCCGCGCGAGTACATCGAGGAGGTGCGCGCGGCGTCGCCGAAGGAAGGCATGGTGCGGCTCGATGCCGACACCTCGATGTCGCCCGGCACGTTCGAGGCGGTGCTGCGCGCGGCCGGCGGTGCATGCCTTGCGGTCGACGAGGTGATGGGGCGCAAGGTGGACAATGCATTCGTCGCGACGCGGCCGCCGGGTCATCACGCCGAGACCGCGACGCCGATGGGCTTCTGCCTGTTCAACAGCGCGGCGATCGCGGCGCGGCACGCGCAAAAGCAGCACGGCGCCGAGCGCGTTGCGATCGTGGATTTCGACGTGCATCACGGCAACGGCAGCCAGGATATTTTCTGGAACGACGCCACCGTGATGTATTGCTCGACCCACCAGATGCCGCTCTATCCCGGCACCGGCGCGGTGTCGGAGCGCGGTGCGCACAATTCCATTGTGAACGCGCCGCTGCGTCCCGGCGACGGCGGCGAGCAATTCCGCGAAGCGATGGAGAGCACGATCCTGCCGCGGCTCGAAGGCTTCGGCCCGGATCTCGTCATCATCTCGGCGGGCTTCGACGCGCACATGCGCGATCCACTCGCCAACCTGAATTTCGTCGAGGCCGATTACACCTGGGTCACGCAAAAGCTGATGGATGTCGCCGATCGGCATGCCAACGGCCGCGTCGTGTCGCTGCTGGAGGGTGGATACGACCTTGAGGGTCTGGCGAGATCGGTCGCGGCCCACGTGACCGCGCTGATGCGGGGGTGACTGCGCATGATCCCGAAAAGTGGAAACCGGTTTTCGGACAAGATCATGCGCAAATGGACTCTTCGCCCCGAGTCGCGCTAGTCAGGCGCCATGGCCGATACCCCGAACGCCGACGTCGCAAAGCTGTCTTTCGAGAAGGCGCTCGCCGAGCTCGAGCAGATCGTGCAGAAGCTCGAGCGCGGCGACGTCGCGCTGGAAGAATCCGTCACGATTTATGAGCGCGGCGAGGTTTTGAAGCGCCGCTGCGAGGAGCTGCTGCGGGCGGCCGAGGCGCGCGTCGAGAAGATCACGCTCGATGCGACCGGAAAGCCCACGGGCACCGAGCCGCTGGATGTGAAGTGACGCGCTAAATCTTCCGGCACACCAGCAACGTCTTGAACATGCCCACACGCGCGAGCTTGTTCTCGCCTTCGAGCACCTTCGCCAGCGCGTCAGCCTTATCGAACGCGAACGAGTCGGTGTAGAACAGAAAATATCCGCCCGGCCGCATGCGCTCGTACAGGACCCGCGCGACGCCGAGATCGTCCGCGCCGCCGTATTCCGGGCTCGTGGTGTTGGCGCCGATGTATTCGCCCGCATGGAACATGGTTGCGATGTCGATCTCGGGCAGCAGTGGCGCGTTGGTCAGATAGATATCGCCGAAATAGGCCAAATAATTCTTCATGAGCTGCGGCCGCTCCAGCGCGAGCTTCATGTAGGCTTCGTACTCGATGGTCGAAGCCGTGATCGCGAACACGGTATTGCCCGAGCCGTTCGCGGCTTGCGTCAGGCCGACAATGTGATGCGTGCCGGTGCCGAAGTGATAGATCGTCTTGCCGGTGATCCGGTTGGCGTCGACCCACTGATTGAAATGGATATCGCAAGGACACTGGGCCTCATCGAGGTCCCATTTCGCGTCCCAGAAATTCATCTTCAGCATCGCGTCGAGGTCTCCCGGCAAGCCCCCGGCGCATGATCCCGAAAAGTGGAAACCGGTTTTCGGGCAAGATCATGCGCAAATCTAAAGTGACGTTTGGATGACGCGATAGGGCTATTCAAGGGCAAAACCGCTTTTCATACCTGCGACAAACCGGCTGACGCAGTGCAGCAAAGAGATTTACGCGGTGACGAGGACCGGTTTCGTGCGCGCCGAGGCAGGGGTGCCGGCGAGCACGATGGAGCGGCGGTGCTGCGCCGACAGGGCGGCGGGACGGCCGATCGAGATCACGATGGTTTCGGGGAGATGCCGGGCGATCGTACGGTAAAGCTCCGCACCGTCACTTTCCTCCAATGTGGTCACGGCCTCGTCGAGCAGAAGCACGGCGGGACGTGCGATCAGCGCGCGCGCGAAGGCGACGCGCTGCTGCTCGCCGCCGGAGAGCATGGTGCCCCATTCGGCCTCCTCGTCGAGCCGGTCCGCGAGGTGGCTAAGCCCCGCGGCCGCCGTCGCTTCGCGCAGGACCGTGTCGCCGACCTGCTCGGCAAGCGTCGGATAGGTGAGTGCCTGGCGTAGCGTGCCGAGCGGGAAGTACGGCCGCTGCGGCAGCGCGAGCACGCGTCCATTCGCGGGCAGGCGGATCGTGCCATCGCCAAGTGGCCACAGGTGCGCCAGCGCGCGGAACAGGCTCGATTTGCCTGAGCCGGAGGGGCCGCTCACCAAGAGACCGTCGCCCGGCTTCAGCATGAGGTTGGAGACCGACGCGACCGGCTCGCCGGAGGCGAGCCGCACGGTCAGATTGTCGATCGCAAGGTCATGGCCCGCCGATTCGACGAACGCGATCTTGGCGAGCGGATCGTGGTAGTTGTCGACCACCAACATGGCGGCTTCGAACTGCGCCAGCCGGTCCATGATCGCCTTCCACTCCGCGATCTTCGGGTAAGCGCCGATACAGAAGGCGAACGCGCCTTCGACGCGCTGGAACGCGAGATGCGCCTGCATCAAGGCGCCGAGCGTGATCGCGCCGGAAAGATACGCGGGGCTCACCACCAGGATCGGGAAGACCGTCGAGATATGGCCGTAGCCTGCCGTGAACGCGATCAGCCGCGTCTGGCGCTGCACCAGCGCGGTCCAGTTGCGCACCAGTCGCCAGAAGCGCGTGCGCAGCTCCTCGCGCTCGACCGCTTCGCCGCCCATCAGTGCCACCGGCTCGGCATTGTCGGTGACGCGCGCGATCGCGAAGCGGAAATCGGATTCGTAGCGCTGCTGGGAGAACTGCAGCGGGATCAGCCGCCAGCCGATCAGGTGCGCGATCAGCGTGCCGATGCCCGCATAGGCGAGCGCCGTGAACACGAGATAGCCGGGGAACGCCAGATCGACTCCGAACACCGGGAGTGGCGTCGTCGCCGACAGTCCCCAGAGGATGATGGCAAACGACAGCAGGGCGACCACGCTGTTGAGCAAGCCGGTGCCGAGCTCATGGGTGCGCTGCAGGAACAGGAGCACGTCGTTGGCGATGCGCAGATGGATGTTGTCGACGGTGTTGTCGACGAAGCGCAGGCGATAATGGCGCCCCTCCGCCATCCAGATCGCGACGTAGCGCTCGGTCAGCCAGCGGCGCCAGCGGATGATCAGGCTCTGCCCGAAATAGTACTGCGACGCGGTCGCAACGATCGCGCCCAGCGTGATCAGCCCGAACATGAACAGTTCGCGCTTGAAGGCGTCCCAATCGCGCGCCTCCAGCGCGTTGAAAAAGCGCGCGTTCCACTGGATGACCGTCACGGCGACGTAGACGAGCCCCAGCTCGGCGGCGATCACGCCGGCGAGCAGCAGCCGCGCGCGCCATTTGTCCTCGGAGCGGAAATACGGCAGCGCCAGGGTGAGGAAGGTGCGGAGAGCGAGAATGACGCGGTCCATGATGCGGGCTCGTTGGTGACGAGCCGCATTAATGGCATGAACCGGCCAAATTTCCGAATTGGATCAATGAACTGCGTTAGCGTCCCGCGCCTGTTTCCGCAGAGCTACGCGTCTTCCCAGCGGCGCAGGCGGCCGTAGACCTGGCTGGCAATGAAGCTGCGCGGGAGGAAGCGCGGCAGCCACGGAATGAGCTTGTTGTGCATGCCGGGCACCACGACGGACTTGCCGCGCATGAGGCCACGATAGCCCTGCCGGGCGACCTCTTCCGCCGAACGATCGAACCCGCGCGGATAGTGCACGTCATGGATGCCGGCGCGGGCCTGGAACTCGGTCGGGACCGGGCCGGGGCAAAGCGCGGTCACGCGGATGCCCTTCGGCTTGAGCTCGCGGCGCAGCCCGACGCTGAACGAAATCACGTAAGCTTTCGATGCGTTGTAGACCGACATGCCGGGCCCCGGGATGAAGCCCGAGATCGATGCAACATTCAGGATGCCGCCGCGATGGCGCGCGAGGCTGTTGATCCAGCGCAGCGAGAGGTCGGTCAGCGTGCGACAGTTGAGATCGATCATCGCCAGCTGCTCCTGCCGGTCGAGCTTCACGGCCGGGCCGAGCAGGCCGTAGCCCGCGTTATTGACCAGGAACGCGGGCTCGAGATTGCGCGTGGAGAGCTCCTGCGCGAGGAACTCGGCAGCGTCCGTACGCGCCAGGTCGACGGGAACGATGTGCGGCGCACGATGCCCGGCTGTCCGGATGCGTGCGGCGATTTCGGCGAGCTGGGGTGCACGGCGGGCTGCAAGCACCACCTCGTGACCGTTCTGCGCGAAGACGTGGGCGAGAGCAGCCCCGATGCCCGATGAGGCGCCGGTGATCAGCACGACCGGGCGTGCCTCGCTAGCTGCAACCCCCACCGCGGGCATGGGACTATCCATGTCCATCAGTCATTCCAATCGAAAACGCGCCCCTATGCTGGGCTATCACGGCCGCACGCGGGTTTTGCTCACATTCACGACAAGAGAGCCGCCGCTCCTGCATTGCGGCTCTGCAAATCCCGCTTGCCATAGAAACACCGCCTGCCGGTTTGACATTCCGCCCCGGGCTTCCACATTCAAGAAGCGCGCCATACTGCAGGCACGAGGCGCTGATGGAGGCACTCCATGAGCTTTTTCCCCGGCAAGGACCCGGCTGCCGGCGACCGCTTCGCCTGCGATTCACTCGAAACCGTGGTGGTACCGCGCTCGGTCGATCTCGACGGATTTTCCGTGCGGCGCGCGCTGCCGCATACGAGCCGGCGCACGGTCGGCCCGTTCGTGTTCTTCGATCACTTCGGCCCGGCGGAGTTCAAGAGCGGGCACGGCCTCGACGTCCGCCCGCATCCGCACATCGGGCTGTCGACGCTGACCTACCTCTATGACGGTGAGATCGTCCATCGCGACAGCCTCGGCGTGAAGGCCGCGATCCATCCCGGTGCGGTGAACTGGATGACCGCGGGGCGCGGCATCGTGCATTCGGAGCGCACCGCGCCGGAGCACCGGGTCGATGGCGAGCCGCTGCACGGCCTGCAGTTTTGGGTCGGCATGCCGCGCGAGAAGGAAGAGATCGATGCGAGCTTTGCGCATCTCGACGGCAACGAGCTGCCGACGGTGAGCGGCGAGGGGAAGACCGCGCGCATCGTTGCGGGCGCGTTGTTCGGCACGCGCTCGGCGCTCAAGACCACCTCCGACACGCTGTTCGCCGATGTCTCGCTCGATGCAGGCGCAGTGATGCCGCTCGACGCAGAATGCGAGGAGCGCGGCATCTACGTGGTTGCCGGCGAGCTCGGCATCGCCGGCGACAAATTCAGCGCAGGGCAGCTCCTTGTGTTCCGGCCGAGCGACCGTATTACGGTCAAGGCGACGCAGCCGAGCCGCATCGCGGTGATCGGCGGCGCGACGCTCGACGGTCCACGTCATGTCTGGTGGAATTTCGTGTCGTCGCGCAAGGAGCGCATCGAGCAGGCGAAGAACGAATGGCGGGAGGGCCGCTTCCAGGGCGTGCCGGGCGACGAGATCGAGTTCATCCCGCTGCCGGAGAACCGGCCCTATACGGCGGGGGGCTGATTTTTCGTAGGGCGGGCAAAGGCGCAACGCGCCGTGCCCGCCACTGCTCTTTATTTGGCGGGCACGCTTCGCTTTGCCCGCCCTACTTGGCCCCGAACCTCGGCAGCTTCTGCTTCACCTTGGCGATGTCCGCCCAGGGGTCGCGCTTCAGCGCACCAAGCCGGCGGCCGATGTTGAGCACCGTGAACTTGTTGGGCGTGAGCTTCGGCCCGAGCTCGTCCCACGTCACTGGCGTCGAGACCGCCGCGCCCGGCCGCGCCCGCGTCGAATAAGCGACGATCGCGGTCGCGCCGCGCCCGTTGCGCAGATAGTCGAGGAAGATCTTTCCGCCGCGGATGCTCTTGGTCATCTTCGACACGTACTTGTCGGGCGAGTCCGCCTCCATCGCCAGCACCATGGCGTGCGCGAAATCCTTCGCCTGATCCCACGGCGCACCGTCGACCGGCAGCATCACGTGCAGACCCTTGCCGCCGGTCGTCTTCACGAAGCTCTTGAGCTTGAGGTCGGCGAGGCGCTCGCGCAGCTCGCGCGCCGCAGCGTTGACCGCGCTCCACGGCACGTCCTCGCCCGGATCGAGATCGAACACGATGCGGTCGCAGTGCTCGACATCCGCGATGGTCGAGCCCCACACATGGATTTCCAGCACGCCCGCCTGCACCAGCGTGAGCAGGCCGTCGAGGTCTTCGATCGAGAGCAACTCCTCGCCGTGATCGTCCTTCATGCGCTGGATGTGCTTGCTGACGAGACCTGCACCTGCGTGCTTCTGGAAGAAACATTGCCCGGCGATCCCATCGGGGCAGCGCAACAGCGCGAGCGGGCGATTCACCAGATGCGGCGCTATGTGCTCCCACGCAGCGGTGTAATAGTCGGCAAGCTGCTGCTTGGTGACTTTGGCGTCCGGCCAGTAGATGCGGTTGGGGTTGGTGAACTTGACCGCCGTGTCGTTCGAGGCCGTGGATTCTTTACGCGCGCGCTTCGCCGGTTTCGCTGATGTTTTCTTCGCTTTCGATTTCGTCGGCATCGGCGTCTCCTGCACGACTTCTTTCGCGGGCTTGTCCTCGCGCAAGCCCTTGAACGCCGCGTGGCGGACATGGCCCTGCGCGGTGAAGCCCGCGAACTCGACCTCAGCAACGATTTTCGGCTCGACCCAGATGCCTTTGCGGCCGCGCTCCTCCTCGGGAAGCTTTCCGAATGCGGGCGCATCGCGGCGCAGCGGCTGGAGCTTCTTCCAGAGATCGCGCGCGACTTGCACCGTATAACCGGTGCCGGACCGGCCCGCGTAGGTTAGCTTGCCGCTTTTCTGGTATCCGAGCACGAGCGCCCCGATCGCGCCCTTCAGGTGCGTCGCATCCTTGTAGCCGACGATGACGAATTCCTGGTTGGCGTGGACCTTCGCCTTGATCCAGTCGTCGCTACGGCCGGAACGATACGGCGCATCGTGCCGCTTCGAGATCACGCCTTCGATTTTCAGCTTGCGGGCATGCTGCATCATCTCGGGGCCGGGGATTGCAAAGTGGTCGCTGTAGCGGATGACGCTGTCGTCCGCGTTCTCCACCAATTGCTTTAGCGCCGCCTTGCGTTCGGTCAGCGGCGCGCCGGTCAGGTCGGTGCCGTCGAGATGCAAAAGATCGAACACGTAGTAGATGAAGCTGTCTTTCTGGGTCTTGAGCGCATCCTGCAGCGACGAGAAATCGCTCACCCCGTCTTTCTCGACCACGACCTCGCCGTCGATCAGCGCCGCGTCGACAGGGAGTGCCTTGAGCGCGTCGGCGACCGGTTTGAACTTGTCGGCCCAGTTTAGCGCCTTTCGGGTGAGCAACTGGACTTCGCCGTGATCGATGCGCGCCTGCAGCCGATAGCCGTCGAACTTCGCCTCATGAACGTACGCCGGATTGTCCGGCGCGGCGTCGTGCAGCTCGGCGAGCTGCGGCTGCACGAAGGCGGGGAGGGGGTCTCCCTTCGATTTTCCCTTCGGCTTTTCGCGCCGCACGTCGGCGGCGGCGACCTGCGCGCGCGATTTCGCGCGCTTGGCCTTGCTGCGCGGTGCCGCTTTCTTGGCCTTCTTGGGCGGCGCGGCGTTGGCCTTTTTCTTGACCGCCTTCATGGTCTCGACGTTGTCGCTCACGCTGCGATTGGATTGCCAGACCGCGCCGCCCGCCTTGGCGATGCCTTCGATCGTGCGCCGGCTCACCACCGAGCGGTCCTTCTCCTCCAGGATGTCCGGATCGTTCGGGCCGCGCGCCGCCTCGTCGTTCGCCTTGATCAGGAGCCACGGCTCCTGCCGCTCGCCCGGGCGCTTGCGCATGCGCACCAGATGCCAGCGTCCCTGCAGCTTGTGGCCGTCGAGTGCGAAGTCGAGCTTGCCCTTGGCGTAGCCCCGGTGCGGATCGCCGTCGGGAATCCAGCGGCCGCGATCCCAGATCATCACGGTACCGCCGCCGTACTGGTCTTTCGGGATCGTGCCTTCGAACGAATTGTACTCGACCGGATGATCCTCGACGTGCACGGCGAGGCGCTTCTCGCCCGGCACGAGGCTCGGCCCTCGCGTCACCGCCCAGCTCTTCATCACGCCGTCGAGTTCGAGGCGCAGATCGTAGTGCAGCCGCGAGGCCGCATGCTTCTGGATCACGAAGGCATCGCCGCCGCGCTTGACGCGGCCACCGCGCGGCTCGGCGGTGACGTTGAAGCTGCGCTTTGCGCGGTATTTTTCGAGCGCCACGGCGTGTCTCGATTATCCTTGCCGCATGATCTTGTCCGAAAACCGGTGCCCACTTTTCGGGATCATGCGGTCAGCTCGCCTTCTTCAGGCGCTTGGGCTTCGCCGTCTTCCTTTTAGCCGAAGTGCGGCGGCCTGACGACTTGCCCCGGGCAGGGCCGCGCGACTTGCCGCCCTTCTCGCCCACGCTGCGGCGGAGCGCGTCCATCAGGTTGATGACGTTCGACGCCTTCGGCTCGGGCGGGGCGGGCGGCTCCTTGCCGGCGCGCTTCGCCTTGATCAGCGCGGTGAGCGCGCCCTCGTAGCGGTCCTCGAACTTCTCCGGATCGAAGTGCCCCTTTTTCTGCTTGAGGATGTGCTCCGCGAGCTGAAGCATGTCGCTCGGCACCTTCGTTGCCGGAATCTCGTCGAAGTAGGTGTTCTCGTCACGCACCTCGGGCTTGTAGCGCAGTGCAGTGGCGTGAATACCCTTGCGGCGCGGCTCGATCATCAACAGCCGCTCGCGCCGGTGCATCACCACGCGCCCAAGACCGACCATCTCGGTTTTCTTCATGGCCTCGCGGATGACCGCGAACGCCTCATAGGCCGCCTCGCCCTCCGGCACGATGTAGAAGGATTCGTCGAGATAGATCTCATCGATCTCGTCGCGCGGAACGAATGTCTCGATCTCGAGCGTATGCGTGGATTCGAGCGCCACCTCGTCCAGCTCGTCTTCTTCGAGCAGGACATACTTTCCATTCTTGAGCTCGTAGCCTTTGACCTTGTCTTCGGTCTCGACTACGTCGCCGGTCTCGGAATCGATCGCCTGGTTGCGAATTCGGTTGCCTGTGTCCCGGTTGATGATGTGCAGGCGAATACGGCTCGACGTGCTCGTTGCGGTGTACATCGCGACCCCGCACGAGACGAGCGACAGCTTCAGATATCCCTTCCAGATCGGGCGTGGTGCCATGGTGAGGGCTCAGTTGATGCGTAATGCGACGAATGGGAACGCGCCAGTGTCAGGCCGGGTTCCCGCTGCAATGCCGGATCAAAGGCTTAGCCCAAATGATGGCGTAACCACCCTTAAGCCTGATTTGCGCTTTCGCTTCCTTATAGTGTAAGGCACGGTAAATCTTACGCCTTTCCGGCCCCTTGAAGGCTGGCGCAATGCGTGGAGAGACGTGTGTCCGATTCCAAAACGCCCCTGCTCGACCAGATCGTTACGCCTGCCGATCTTCGCCGGCTTGACGAGCGCCAGCTTCGTCAGGTCGCCGACGAGCTGCGCCAGGAAACGATCGATGCCGTCTCGATCACCGGCGGCCATCTTGGCGCAGGGCTCGGCGTCGTCGAGCTGACGGTCGCGCTGCACTACCTGTTCGACACGCCGCGCGATCGCATCGTGTGGGACGTGGGCCATCAAGCCTATCCGCACAAGATCCTCACCGGGCGGCGCGACCGCATCCGCACGCTGCGCATGGGCGGCGGGCTTTCCGGCTTCACCAAGCGCGCCGAGAGCGAATACGATCCGTTCGGCGCCGCGCACTCCTCGACCTCGATCTCGGCCGGCCTCGGCATGGCGGTCGCGCGCGATCTTTCCGGCGGCGACAACAATGTGATCGCAGTGATCGGCGACGGCGCGATGACCGCCGGCATGGCCTACGAGGCAATGAACAACGCGGGCGCGATGGACTCGCGCCTGATTGTCATCCTCAACGACAACGACATGTCGATTGCGCCGCCGGTCGGTGCGCTGTCGGCGTATCTGGCGCGGCTGATCTCCGGGCGCACTTATACGTCGCTGCGCGAGATCGGTTTGCAACTTGCGCACAAGATGCCCAAGGGCCTGGAGAAGAAGGCGCAGCGCATCGAGGAATACGCGCGCGGCTTCCTCACCGGCGGCACGATGTTCGAGGAGCTCGGCTTCTACTACGTCGGCCCGATCGACGGGCACAACATCGATCACCTGATCCCGGTGCTCAAGAACGTGCGCGACTCCAAGCAGGGCCCGATCCTGGTCCACGTTGTGACGCAGAAGGGCAAGGGCTACGAGCCGGCGGAGAAATCCGCTGACAAATATCACGGCGTGGTCAAGTTCGACGTTGTCACCGGCGTGCAGGCGAAGGCGAAATCGAACGCCCCGCAGTACACCAAGGTGTTCGCCGAAAGCCTGATCAAGGAAGCGCGCAAGGACGACAAGATCGTCGCGGTGACCGCCGCGATGCCGTCCGGTACCGGTCTCGACCTGTTCGGCAAGGCGTTCCCGGAGCGCACTTTCGATGTCGGTATCGCCGAGCAACACGGCGTGACGTTTTGCGCCGGGCTTGCCACCGAGGGCTACAAGCCGTTCGCGGTGATCTATTCGACGTTCCTGCAGCGCGCCTACGACCAGGTTGTGCACGATGTCGCGATCCAGCGGCTGCCGGTGCGCTTCGCGATGGACCGCGCCGGGCTGGTCGGTGCCGACGGTCCGACACATGCGGGCTCGTTCGATGTGGCCTACCTCGGCTGCCTGCCGGGCTTCGTCATCATGGCGGCGGCCGACGAGGCGGAACTCGTCCACATGGTGGCGACGCAGGTTGCGATCGACGACCGGCCGTCTGCCTTGCGCTACCCGCGCGGCGAGGGCGTCGGGATCGAGATGCCGGAATTCGGCGTACCGCTCGAGATCGGCAAGGGCCGCATCGTGCGCGAGGGCCATAAGATCGCGCTGCTCTCGTTCGGCACGCGGCTCGCCGAGTGCATGAAGGCGGCGGACGAGCTGGCGCAGCTCGGGCTGTCCACCACGGTCGCGGATGCGCGTTTTGCCAAGCCTCTCGACACCGACCTGGTGCTGCGCCTTGCGCGCGATCACGAGGTGCTGGTGACGATCGAGGAAGGCGCGATCGGCGGCTTCGGCACCTATGTGATGCAGGCGCTCGCCGAGCATGGCATGCTCGACCGCGGCGGGCTGAAGGTGCGCATGATGGTGCTGCCCGACGCGTTCATCGATCAGGATTCGCCGAACGCGATGTACGCGAAGGCGGGGCTCGATTCGAAGAGCATCGTCGCCAAGGTGTTCGAGGCGCTCGGCCGCGAGAAGGTCGGCGTGATCAAGCGGGCCTGATCTTCGTCATTGCCGGGCTTGACCCGGCAATCCATCGTAAAGAATCTTTCTTGATGGATGCGCGGGCATAAGGGCGTTCACGCCCCGTCTTGACGGGCTATGCCCGCGCATGACGATCAGCGCCTTCCCAAACACATTCTCTCGAACGCCGCGACATGCGGCGCCGCTCCACTGAGCGGGATCGTCTCTTTCGCACCCGGCACCTCGATGGTGAGCGTCGGCCCCGCCTTGAGCAAGGCGAAGACGCGCGGGTTCGGTGGACCTGAGATTTCGATATTCACGGTCCCGTCGGTTTCGCTCGCGATTGCGTCGCCGGTCAGAGCGAGGCTCACGCTGCCCGCGCTCAGCTTGAGCGGGATGGAGACGCCGGGGTTGAGCTTGGTCGAAGCGACCGCTTCCACGATCGTCATTCGCCCCGCGCTCGGTTCGCACGAGAACGCGATCACGACATCGTCGGAATCCGGCGCACCAAAGCCCAGCGCGGGCGCCTCCGGGTTGTCGTCGAAATTCCACACCCGCGCGTCCTGCGCGGTTGCGGGCGCTCCGAGGAAGAGCACAAGGGCGGCGGTCGAGAGGCGAGGCAGCATGAGCGTCACTGGCCGAAGCGGTGACCCATTGCTAAGTCAACTTTATGACGAGGCGCAAGCGAGCCGACGTGCTGCTGGTCGAGCGAGGCCTTTTCGAGAGCCGCACGCGTGCACAGGCCGCAATCGCGGCCGGTCTCGTCACTGCCGACGGCGTGCGGCTGAAGAAGGCCGCAGATGAGATTGCCGATAGCGCGGAGTTGCAGGCGAGCCCCGAGCACCCCTGGGTGTCGCGCGGCGGGGTGAAGCTTGCCGCCGCGCTTGATCATTTCGGCTTTGACCCGGCCGGGCGCGTCTGTCTCGATGTCGGCGCCTCGACGGGCGGCTTCACGCAAGTGCTGCTCGCACGCGGCGCTGTCTGCGTTTACGCGGTCGATGTCGGGCGAAGCCAGCTTCACGCGCGGCTCCGCGAGGACAAGCGAGTTGTGTCGCTCGAAGCAACCGATATCCGGGCGCTCGATCCGGGCGTGCTCCCGCAGATGCCCGACTTTGCCACGATCGATGTCAGCTTCATTTCGTTAAAGCTGGTGCTGCCCTCACTCGACCGGTTGCTGCGCCAGCCCGCGCATCTGATCGCGCTGATCAAACCGCAATTCGAGGCGGGACCGAAGCATGTGAAGAAGGGCGTCGTGCGCGATCCGACCACCCATGCGGCGGTGTGCGAGGAGGTCGCGGCGTTGGCGACCGCGCTCGGATGGACAATCGTCGGGGTCATTCGTTCACCCATCGAAGGCGGCGACGGCAATCGTGAGTTCCTGATAGGGGCGCGGAGGCCGTAAGCGGTTCCGCGCGTCCGGATTCGTGATATGCTTGGCCTATGAACATTCGTCTGAAACCCGACACCGAAGAATGGCTCAAGGCGCAGGTCGCCGAAGGGCGATTCGAGTCTGTCGAGGAGGCGGTGGAAGCGCTTGTCGCCGATCACCGCGCGTACGCAGGGCTGCGCGACGAAGATCTGTCCTGGGCCAAGCCCTACATCGATGAGGGACTTGCAGCGCTTGAGCGGGGCGAGGTCGTTCCTGCCGAGCAGGTTCACGGGGAGATCCGGGCTAAGTTCGCTGCTCGGCGGTCGTGACTTTTCGTATCGTTTACACAACCCCCGCATCACGTGATCTGGACGAGATCGACGACTATCTGACAACCGTGGCTGGTCCGGCTATTGCCGAACGGCTCGTTGAAGAGATCATCGCGGCAGCACAAACATTGCAAAACCTGCCGACGCGAGCGCGGCGAATGGAGCCGACATCAAATCGTGACTTCCCTCACGCGCATGGCTGACTATGTTGCGCGCCATGACAATGCCGTGAGCCGTTTCAGCCGCCGGGGCGGATGCGCCGGCGGGCATTAGGGTTTGGCGTGCCGAGTTGGCCGACACGGTCAAGCTCGCGGTGCCGCTTGCGCTCTCGCAGCTCGGCCAGATCGCCATGATGACCAGCGATCTCGCGCTGATCGGCCGGCTCGGCGATCAGGCGGTTGCGGCCGCGGCGCTCGCGCACACCGTGCTGTTCACGATGTTCGTCATCGGCATGGGCATCGTGCAGGCGGTCGCGCCGCTCGCCGCGCAAGCCTTCGGCG
>JBAVXH010000349.1:0-65451 GCA_049698215.1 Xanthobacteraceae bacterium
CTCGACCTTGGAGCGATCACGCCGGACGAGATCGCACTCTCGATCCTTGCCGAAGTCGTTGCGGTGCGGCGCAAGAAGCAAAGGGCCAATCTTGAGGAGACCCGATCAGCCGGATGACCGACGGAGCCAGGTGCGGCTAAAGGTGAGGGACTTTGGCAGCATCAGAGAACCGAACTGCAAGCAGGCTAAGCTGGGAAAACGTACGACGTGCGCCCTCGCAGCCGCAAGCGCCCCATTCTCCTGGTCCGGTTCTCACCCAAGAAGTGCCGATTTATCGCGGAAAACGTGCATTTTGTCGCGTATTCTCCAATTGCGAAATGAATATAAGACTAGCTGGCGGAGGGGAGTGCGACTGGGATCCAACGGTCTTTGAATTTGTAGCAAGAATCTTGCTCGGGCGCGTGCGACTGAGTTCCAACTGGCAGCCTGATTGCATCTAATATTTTGCGAGTGCATCCCATCGGCCGCCGTATGACTCCGTGGCATGCAGGGCAAACGCAGCCGAGCTAGGTGGGCAGAACCACCACGCCCCTTGGGGCAAGCGTTAGCCAGACCTCGGACTGCGGCGGAAGAAGGCGCAGTTCGGATCGGTCGAGGACGAACAGCAGCCCGAGTTCAGTGTCGACCGTGTATTCGCGATGCTTGCCGAGATAGGACGCCTTGGCGATCTGCCCTGAAAGGGCAGGTGTGTCGGGCCGAGCCTCTTGCAAAATGATGCTTTCGGATCGCGCCGCCAGCTTGACCCGCCCCTTGGATGCACCGCGCCGGGGCAGATCGAGATCGAACGGCCCGAGGCGAACCAGCGCGCGTTCGCCGCGCTCCTCCACAAGTTCGGCAACGAGCACGTTGGCGTCGCCGATAAAGTCCGCAACGAACAGGCTGGCCGGCTGCTCGTACAGTTCGACCGGGCTTCCAGCCTGCGCAATGTGCCCATCGGCCATGACGATGATCCGGTCGGATACGGCCAGCGCTTCTTCCTGATCGTGGGTCACATAGGCGACGGTAAGATTGAGCTTCTTTTGCAGATCGCGGATCTCTTCGCGCACCCGGCGGCGCAGCTTCGCGTCGAGGTTCGACAAAGGCTCGTCGAATAACAGCACCTGCGGTTCCAACGTCAGGGCCCGCGCCACCGCGACGCGTTGCTGCTGCCCGCCGGAAAGCTCCGACGGCGCGCGTCTCTCGAACCCGGTCAACCCAACGAGAGCAAGTTTCTCATGCACCAACTCGCGTGTTCTTGCCTTGGACAGGCCCTGCACGGTCGGTCCATAGGCGACGTTCTCGAACACGGACATGTGCGGAAAAAGCGCGTAGGACTGAAACACCATGCTGACGTCGCGCTCGGCCGCAGAGCGCAGCGTGACATCCTCGCCGCCGATCAGGATTTGTCCCGCTGTCGCGATCTCTAGCCCTGCGATCAGGCGCAACGTCGTGGTCTTGCCGCATCCTGACGGCCCGAGCAGGGTGACCAGCGTACCCGGATCGATCGTGAAAGAAATGTCGTCGACTGCGCGCACCGCGCCGTACTGCCTTGTTACGGAGCGGAATTCGACCGATGCGCGAGCCGTTTGACCCATGGTGCTACCCAGCGCCCTGCATCGCGACGTTACCCGTTCCTGGCGACCGGCGGCCGAGACGGCGCTCGCCGACGAGAAGCTGGATCAGGAGGATCGCGGCCAGCATCACCACGATGAGCACGGACGAATACGCGATCGCGAGGCCGAATTCGCCGGCCTCGACCCTGCCGACGATGTAGGTCGTGGCCAGATTCCATTCCGCGGTGACGAGGAAGATCACCGCGCTCACGGCCGTCATGGCGCGCACGAAACTGTAGACCAGCGCGGCCACGATTGCGGGTCGCAGCAGCGGAAGGATCACGCGCCGCACTGTCGCCGCCGAGCGGGCACCGAGTGTGAGCGATGCCTCGTCGAGGCTCTTGTCGATCTGGCTCAAGGCCGCGATGCCGGCGCGCACGCCAACCGGCATGTTGCGGAATACGAAACACATCACGAGAACGAATGCCGTGCCGGTGATCTCGATCGGCGGCACGTTGAAGGCGAGGATGTAGCTCACGCCGACCACGGTGCCGGGAATCGCGAAGCTCAGCATGGTGGAAAACTCGAACGCGCGCCGCCCAGCAAAATTCTGGCGTGTCAGCAGCCATGCGGTCAGCAGCCCAATCGCGGCGGTAATCGGCGCCGCAATGGCGGCGATCTCGATGGTTGCGAAGAAAGAATTCCAGGCCGAGCCGGAGAAGAAAAGGCCACGCGGGGTCATCTCGATCCGGAATCCGGTGAGATAGTGATCCAGCGTCGGCGTATGGTCGCGGCCCATCGCCTTGACGAACCCGCCCGCCAGAATCATCGCGTAGACCACGAAGGTGAAGATCGCCCAAGGAATGGCTGTCGCATAGCAGAGCCACGCGATCCTGCGCGGCAGCGCAAGGGGAATACCGGAATCGCCCTTGCCGGTGACCGTTGTGTAAACACGCTTGCCGAGCCAGGCATGTTGCAGCAGGAATGCGGCGAGCGTGAAGCCGAGCAGGATGATCGCAAGCACGGCCGCGCGCGACTGGTCGTGCGCTGCGCCGACGACCGCAAAGAAGATCTTGGTCGAAAGGACCTCGAAGTTGCCTCCAAGCACCAGCGGATTGCCGAAATCCGCCATGCTCTCAACGAAGCCGAGCAGGAACGCATTGGCCAGCCCCGGCCGTATCAGCGGCAGCGATATGGTGGCGAACACGGTCCAGCGCCGTGCGCGCATCGTCTGCGCCGCCTCCTCGAGCGAAGGGCTGATTCCCTGCACGATACCGATCAGCACCAGGAAGGCGATCGGCGTGAAGGCGAGCAACTGCGCGATCAAAATGCCGGGCAATCCGTAGATCCAGCGCGAGGGCGGAACGCCGAACCAGTCGAACAAGAGCACCGTAATGGTGCCTGAGCGGCCAAACAGGAGGATGAGCGCAAGGCCGATCACGAAGGGCGGCGTGATGATCGGCAGGATGGTCAGAACGCGCAACGCACCCTTGAAGCGCATCGCGGTGCGCGTCGCGATCAGCGCGAAGGCTAGACCGAGCGCTGTCGTCCCGACGCCGACCAGAACGGCAAGAAACAGCGTATTCCAGGCTACGCCGCATCGCAGGTTCGAGGTGAGGCAGTCGAGTCCCCAGATCGAGCGGTCGAAGAACTTCTCGACAAATTCGCCGAGCGCGAGCGCGCCATCGTTGTCCTTGACGGCTCCAGTCAGGACCGTGATGACGGGATAGAAGACGAAGACAACCGTCAGCGCGACGACGCTGCCGATCGCGCAGACCACGAAAGCATCGCCGCGGCACCAGCCGCGTCCCGCGAGGCCTTGGCAGAGCAGCATCAGAAAGGCCACCGCAGTCAGCGCCGCACCGGGACCCATGCCAGCCTGAACCGGGCCAGGTTCGCCAAAGAGCGTGCCGAGGGGAGAGAAGCTCCAACCTCGAATCCCGATCACGAAGCCCTGTGCGACGATGAGTGCAAGCCCGAGCAGACCTGCAGCAATCAGCCAGCGAGCCGCCCGCTCCTTGGAAAATCGCGCGAGGAGGGGCCACGTCGCGAGCGCGAGCGAGACGACGATCGGGCCGAGCCACCACGCTCGTATGGCGATTGCAAGGCCGAGCGCGCTGCGCGGCCCGTCCGCGGTGAACCCAAGGAAGAGGTCGTACCATTCACCGGGCACGAGATGCCACGGAAGCAGGGCAAATCCGATCCACCCGACCGCGAGCCACGCCTGCGAGCCGCGGTTCATCCCGCAACATCCCGGGCGTGGCGGGTCACGGCGATCACTTCGGCAGGTTCTTTACTTCCTTATCCCACTTGCCGAGCAGCCGCCGCCGCTCCGCGGACGAACCGTATTTGGCGAAATCATAGTCGATCAGCTTGATGTCGCCGAGGCGCGGCGATTTCTCCGGCAGGAATGCGTTCTTGTTCGATGGTATCTGGTACGAGATGTTGCCCTTCGGCCCGAGGCTCTGCGCGGCCGCAGTAAGCGCCCAATCGTACCATTTCCTCGCGTTTTCCAGATTCTTCGCGCCTTTAATGATCGACATCGAACCGATCTCGTAACCCGTCCCTTCGCATGGCGACACGATCCTTACTGGCGCGCCCTGCAACGCCATCACGACGGCGTCGTGCTGGAATGTGATGCCGATCAGCGTTTCCCCGAGACTCACGGCCTTGGCGGGTGCGGCACCTGATTTCGTGTATTGATTGACGTTCAGGTGCAATTTCTTGAGGTACTCGAACCCCTTATCCTCGCCCATGAGCTGCACCATGGTGGCGAGCATGGTGTAGGAGGTGCCCGATGCGTTTGGGTCGGCGACTTGCACCTCATCCTTGAGGCGCGGATCGAGCAGGTCGGCCCAGCACTTGGGCTCGGCGCCGCCTTTCTTCTTCATGATGTCGGCATTGTAGCTGTAGCCGAGCGCACCGGCGTAGACGCCGATGGTGCGCTTCTTCGAGGCCTTCCATTGATTCAGCGCCCAGTCCTGCAACTCGCCGTTCGTCCGTGATTCATGCTCGACGGTCAGTCCTTCCTCGGCCGCTTGCAGATGCGGGTCGCCAGTGCCGCCCCACCAGATGTCGCCGCGCGGATTGGCTGCCTCGGCCTTCACCTGCGCGTAGACCTCGCCTGCGCTCTTGCGCGTCATCGCGACCTTGATGCCGGTCTCGCGTTCGAACGCCGTGGCCATGAGGCGGCACCATTCCTCCTGCACGCCGCAATAGAGGACGAGCGAGCCCTGCGCGTGCACCACGGGTGGGACGAGACAGGCGAAAGTAAGCGATCCGAGCAGCGCAAAACTGCGTCCGATGGCAGGCATGGGTCGTCCTCCCGGCATTGCTGTTGGTGCGAATCCATCGCGTTCCGCGGCGCGCGTCAACGCTGCGCGGAACGCCTCATCGCCTCCATCATCAGGTCTTTCAGGCCGGGCGTGCAGCCGATGACCGCGTTGCCGCGCCGCAGGCCATCATCGGCGAGAAAATCGTTGACCCAGCCCCCGGCCTCCTCGACCAGCAGCAGCCCGGCAAGCGCGTCCCATGAATTGATGTGCAGCTCGCAATAGCCGTCGGTGCGGCCGTCCGCCACATAGGCGATGTCCAGCGTGCCGGAACCCGCCCCGCGCACCTGGGCGCCCGCGACCCAAGCGTCGCGGCCGAAATCGCCCCCGGACTCCTGTCCGAAAAACGAATCTTTCGGGAACGCGCCAGCGAGCCGCTTGCGGATTACACGCTCAACTTCGGCATCCGATTCCAGAACGTAGTCCTGTGGGCCCTTGAAGCCGCGCGCGCGGGATTGAGGCGCGTGTTCGAAGGCCTTTCGGGCGACGGCGCCCGCCTCGCGAGCAATCGCGCAGGCAGCCGTGAGACGGTCGTCGAGATCGTTAGGCATCGAGCCGCACCGGCCGTCCGATCTTGGTCGCCTCGGTCGCCGCATCGGCGAGAACTTGCGCACGCAATCCATCGTCGCCGTTCGGCGTAAGGGCCGTGCCGTCGAGCACCGCGTCGATGAACGCGTCGAGTTCGAGCCGGTACGCGTCGGCATAACGCTCGAGGAAGAACGGCAGCACCGGATCGATCTGGTAACCGGAGGCATCCGCGCGCTCGAGCGTGGTGGCGCGCTGATTGCCGGCGCTGAGCAGCCCAAGGCTTCCATGCACCTCGATGCGCTGGTCATAGCCATAGGTCGTACGCCGCGAATTCGTGATCTGGGCGATCCTGCCCGACGCGGTCTTAAGCATCACAGCGGCCGTATCGACGTCGCCCGCCGCACCGATGGCGGGATCGATCAGGCATGAGCCGACTGCATGGACCTCGATCGGCTCCTCACCCAGCAGCAACCGCGCCATGTCAAGATCGTGGATCATCATGTCGCGGTAGAGGCCGCCTGAACGCTCGACGAACCCGGGGTGGGGCGGCTGAGGGTCGCGCGAGATAATCGTCACGACTTCGACATCTCCGATTTCGCCGGCCGCCACGCGACGCCGCAGCGCATTGAAACTCGGATCGAAACGCCGGTTGAAACCGACCATCAGCCGGCCATTCGCACCACGCACGACATCGAGACAGGCGCGGATGCGCGCAGCGTTCAGATCAACCGGCTTTTCGCAGAACACCGCCTTGCCGGCACGCACCGCGCGTTCGATCAGATCGGCATGCGTGTCGGTCGGCGTGCAAACTATGACCGCATCGATCTCCGCTGACGCCACGATCGCATCGACCGAGCTGATCGATGCGCCGTTTGTCGCCGCGAGCCGATGCGCGGCCCCCGCATCGGCGTCCGCGACAGTCGCAAGCTGCGCGCGCGGATGCGCCGCGGCATTGCCGCCATGAATGCGGCCGATGCGGCCAGCCCCGAGCAATCCGATCCTCATCATGTCCCTCCGGCTCGGAGATTAGGCGTAGCGCATTGACCGGACAACCGAATTGCCCTTCCATCGGCGCGAATAGACATACGGCGGGGCGACAAAGCCGATGCGGCTGACGATGGCACAGGCGCTGGTGGCCTATCTGGCGGCGCAGCGCACCGAATTCGATGGCAAGGTGCAGCCGCTATTTGCCGGCGTGTGGGCGATTTTCGGTCACGGCAATGTGGCGGCGCTCGGCGAGGCGCTGTGGCACGTGCGCGATACACTGCCGACCTATCGGGCCCACAACGAGCAGGCGATGGCGCACGCAGCGATCGCGTACGCCAAGGCGTCGCGCCGGCGCCGCATGATGGCGTGCACTACGTCAATCGGTCCCGGCGCGACCAACATGGTGACGGCCGCGGGCGTCGCGCATGTCAATCGTTTACCGGTGCTGCTGCTGCCCGGCGACGTGTTCGCGAACCGGCGGCCCGATCCTGTATTGCAGCAAGTCGAGGATTTTGCCGACGGCACGGTTTCGGCGAACGACTGCTTCAAGCCAGTGTCGCGCTATTTCGACCGCATCACGCGGCCGGAGCAGATCATCCCCGCGCTGCCACGCGCGATGAATGTGCTGACAGATCCTGCGGCCTGCGGGCCGGTAACGCTCGCCTTGTGTCAGGACACGCAGGCGGAGGCGTTCGATTATCCTGAGAGCTTCTTTGTCGAGCGGATCTGGACGCCACGACGCATGTGCCCCGACGAGCGCGAACTCGCCGAGGCGGCGCGTCTTGTTGGCGCCGCGAAGAAGCCGCTGATCGTCGCCGGCGGCGGCGTGCACTATTCCGAGGCGACCGCCGCGCTGGCGGCCTTTGCCGAGCGCCACGGCATCCCCATTGCGGAGACACAGGCGGGGAAAAGCGCCCTGCCTCATGACCATCCGCTCAATATGGGCGCAATCGGTGTCACTGGTACGAGCGCGGCAAACAAGCTGGCGGCGGAAGCCGACCTCGTGCTCGGGGTCGGCACGCGGCTGCAGGATTTTACTACCGGCTCCTGGGCCTTGTTCGGCAATCCCGCGCGGCGGATCGTCGGCCTCAATGTCCACCCGTTCGATGCCGGCAAGCATTTTGCGCAGCCGCTGGTCTGCGACGCGAAAGTCGGGCTTGAAGCGCTCTCGGGTGCACTTACAAACCACCGCGCTCCGGACAGCTGGAGCGCGGCGGCGAAGCGCGAGAAGGACGCGTGGATTGCTGCCGCCGGAAAAGTCACGGCCGAGTCGAACACGTCGCTTCCGTCCGATGCGCAGGTGATCGGTGCGGTGCAGCGCGCGTGCCAGCCGTCGGACATCGTGGTTTGCGCGGCGGGCGGATTGCCGGGCGAACTGCATAAGCTGTGGAACGCCGCCGGGCCCGGCGGCTATCATCTCGAATACGGCTATTCCTGCATGGGTTACGAGATCGCCGGCGGGCTCGGTGTCAAGCTCGCATGTCCGAATCGCGAAGTTATCGTGATGGTGGGCGACGGTTCCTATCTGATGATGAATTCCGAGATCGCGACGTCCATAATGCTCGGCCTCAAGCTGATCATCGTGGTGGTCGACAATCGCGGCTTCGGCTGCATCAACCGGCTGCAACGCGCGACGGGCAGCGAGAGCTTCAACAATCTGTTCGAACATGCGCAACACGAGACGCTGCCCGCGATCGATTTTGCTGCGCATGCCGGAAGCCTCGGCGCGATCGCCACGAAGGCTGCGGGTCTCGCCGAGCTTGAAGCCGCCCTCAAGCAGGCGCGTGCGGCCGTGCGTACTTCGGTCATCGTCATCGACACTGATCCGCTGACCTCTACCGAAGCCGGCGGGCACTGGTGGGACGTGGCAGTGCCAGAGGTGTCAGAGCGCGCGGAAGTGCGCGCCGCGCGTGTCGCCTACGAAAAGGCGCTCAAGGCACAACGGCTCGGAGACTGAAAGTGGTGCGCATCGGCGCCAACCCGATCGGCTGGTCAAACGACGACATGCGCGAGCTCGGCGGTGCGACGCCGCTGGAGGTTTGCCTCGCCGAAGCCAAGGAGGCCGGCTTCGAAGGCATGGAGCTTGGCCACAAGTTTCCGCGCGAGGCGAAAGCGCTTCGTGAGGCTCTCGGAGAATTCGGGTTGGCACTCGTCTCCGGCTGGTATTCGGCGGAATTGCTTCGCCGTGACGCCGACGAGGAGATGAAGCAGCTTCGGCCGCATCTCGATCTGCTCAAGGCGCTCGGCTGTAACGTCCTGGTGTTCGCCGAGACCTCGAATGCAATCCACGGCGACCGAGCGAAGCCGCTCGCCGAGCGACCCGTGCTCGCGGCGTCCGACTGGAAGCAATTCGGGCGGCGCATGACCGAGGTCGGCGACCGCACGCTCGGTGAAGGCGTTCGGCTCGTCTACCATCATCACATGGGCACAGTGGTGGAAAGCGAGCAGGAGATCGACGCGCTGATGGCGGCAACCGGGTCTTCGGTGCGCCTGCTGCTCGATACCGGGCACGCGACCTTCGCGGGCGCTGATCCGGCCGCGCTCGCGCGCCGCCATCGCGCGCGCATCAGCCATGTGCATACCAAGGACGTGCGAGCCGGCGTGATGGCGACCGTCAGAGCGCAGCGCCTGAGTTTCCTCGATGCCGTGATCGCGGGCGTGTTCACGGTGCCGGGCGACGGCTGCGTCGATTATCCGGCCCTGTTCCGCGAGCTGTCCGATTATTCCGGCTGGGTCGTGGTCGAGGCGGAGCAGGATCCCGCCATGGCGCATCCGCTGACCTATGCAAAGCTCGGTTACGAGAACTTATTCAGATTTCTGACAACGGCCGGGTTGCTTTAGGCGGCCATTCAAGCGCCGCAGGAACAACCGCGGGCGAGGTCTATCCGAGGACAACCTGTTGAGGCTCCACGGCTAGCACAGCGCTAAAGCGATCTTCACCTTTACTGCCCCTTGATCGTGCTATTGCACGTCATGGGAGCCGACAATGCGAAAACTTATCTTTGCAAACATGATCCTTAACACCGTCTTTGTATTGATGGCGCTGAGCGAGATGCTGGGGATCACTGGCGTCCACGAGGCACTGCCTTGGTACATTAAATGGTGGTGGATCTGCGCGCTCGCGGGTGGCAACCTGTTCATCCACACACTAATGTTGAAGCGCTTGAAATAACCGAGCGGCTACCGCCCTGCGTGAACAGTCCGGCGAGCCAAATTGGCGCAGGCGGTTTGGGATCGCCGGTAACGCCCAAGTCACAATTCCTAGCGGCTTGCCTTCGTGTTCGACTCCGGCCCGGAATCCCGCCATACGGCGGATCATTCCGGCACCTCCGCAGCATTGACGTGCAGATCAAGAAAGGTGCCGCGCGGAACGCTCAGCAGCACGCCGGCGAGCTCACCTGCGAAGCATTGAAACGCACGCCTGGCGCAACTCGGCGGCCCGCTCCGAGGCGAGCGCCTTCGTCGCCGAAGTATGCCGGTGCTGCTCAAGCCGATCAATTCAACGGGTGGCTGAGCGGCGCGCCTGGAAGGAAGTGCTCGTGCCCGTGCCGGAAGACATGCTCGACAAACGGCCTGTGTCGAAGCGCATCAACAACGCGCGCACGCCGGGCGATGATCCGACGCCAATCGATGGAGTTTCAATCGCGGCGTAAAGGAGAGCGGTGACCATGGCCTTGAGACCGAGCCAAGCTTGGCGGGCTAATTCAGTTTAGCCCGATCAACGGTCTCCGCCGATTTAGGAGCCTCGGCCGCGAGATCGCACCAACCGCCGGTTCATGTTGCAGAGTGAACGCGAGATTCGGTCGATCCGTATCTGGCCATGGTCAGATCGTCCACCAGTAGCGCGTGATGTGGAAGAAGATTGGCGCAGCAAAAATAACGGAGTCGAGACGATCGAGCATGCCCCCGTGGCCCTGGATCATATGGCCCCAGTCCTTCACGCCGCGATCGCGCTTGATCGCCGACATGACCAGACCGCCGAGGAAGCCCATCAGATTGATGACCAGCGCCATGACCCCCGCCTGCCACGGCGAGAACGGCGTAATCCACCACAGGGCGGCGCCGATCAGGCTGGCGCTCGCAACGCCGCCAATGAAGCCTTCGACGGTCTTCGACGGCGATAGCAGCGGCGCAATCTTGTGGCGGCCGAACAACTTTCCCCAGACGTATTGAAGGACGTCGCTCGATTGCACTACCAACACCAGAAAAGCGATCAGCAGCACTTGCCGTCCTTCATACTCCGGGATTGGTAGGGTGAGCAGGGCCGGCACGTGAGAAATGCAGAAGACGCAGATCATCAGGCCCCATTGCAACTCCGCCACCCGGAGCATGAAATTCGTCGTGTCGCCGCGCAGGACCGCAACGATCGGCAGCAGCAGAAATGCGTAGACCGGGATGAATATCGAATAGAGGCCGTACCACTCAATCCAGATCAGATAATACTGGAGCGGTAGCACCACAAAGAACGCTGCGCCCAGAGCAGCGTGATCGCCGCGGCGCGTTGACACCAGCGTGACGTATTCGCGCAGCGCCGTGAACGACGCGAATCCGAACAGCGCGATCACACCCGCCTTGCCGAGTGCAAAAGCGAGGCCGATGGCCAATACCAACACCCACCAGGCTTTGATCCGGCTGTTCAGGTTCTCAATAACGGGACTCGGCCCAGCCGAGGCGTAGCGCCGCTCGAGGAGAAAGCCGATCAAAGACGCCACGACGAGCACACCGACGATACCGCCGAACAATGCAAGAGTCTGTTCGGTCACCGTCATCGCGCGGCTCTGGCGGAAGCCGCGGCAAGCAGGGCCACGCGGGCGCGCTCGAGGAAGGTGGATTTGTCCTCCTGACCCGAGACCCTGATCGGGGTGCCGAACGTTACCGTGCAGAGCAGCGGAACCGGGAATATCTCGCCCTTCGGCATCATCCTGCTGAGATTTTCCAACCAGACCGGCACCAGCTCGACCTGCGGCCGCGCCATCGCGAGATGATAGAGTCCGCTCCTGAACGGCAGCAGCCGCTCTTCGGTCATGTTGCGGGTGCCCTCCGGAAACAGGATCAGCGAAGAACCGGCATCGAGCGCCTGCGTCATCTGCTGGACTGGATCATCAGTGCGCGTCTCGGGATTGCGGTCGATCAGCACGGAGCGAAACACGCGATCGGCGAAGAAACGGCGGGTGGCGTTGACCGTCCAATAATCAGCTCCCGCAACGGGACGCGTGTTTCGACGCAGCGCCGGCGGCAACACCGTCCAGACCAGTACGAAATCGCCCATGCTGGTGTGGTTGGCAAAGTAGACACGTCGATGTGAATCGGGCGAGCAACCCTGCCACTCACCGCGCACGCCAGTCACCGCACGCGCAAAGCCGGTCACGGCCATGCCTACCAGGGTGTCAATCACATCAGCCCCTCGCTCGGTCTACGACGGGAACGCCGCCGCCGCTCCGCACAACAGGAGGGCAACCTGGATAATGAACGCAGCACCCTGCTTATAGAAGAGACGTTGCGCGCCCCTGATGCGCTGCTCGAGCGGCCGGCCGCTCTTGGACGCCGGCAACAACCCAAGTCGCACCAGCGCGGCATCGAGTGCGGCAAGATCCGTCGTCGCCTGCTCGCGCAATTGGTCGAACAGCGCAGCATCGAAGCCGACGCGAATTCCGCAATAAGCTTCGGCAAGGCCGGCCAGAACCGCCAACCCGAGCATCAGTGCAATGGCCGGCGAGGCGACACCGAATGCACTCGCGCCGATCAGCAAGACCAGCGCCACCACGGTGAGCGGATGCGACAGATGGTCGATGGTCCGTCCTTGCTGCAGCAACGCCGAGGCGGCTCCAAGCATCGCGTGCATTGCACCGCTATTCATGGATTTCCCTGCGCGGAGAGCTCGATGGAACACCGGGCTTCCTCACCCAGGACAATTCGCGGGCGCACGCGACGCACACGCTCGACCGCCTCTTGCGCGGTCGCAACCCGGCCGGTGATCAGCATCCATGCCGCTACCGCTGAAGCGCTACGCGAATAGCCAAGCGCGCAGCATACGAGAACCGGTCCGTTCGCGCGCTGCCGGTCGATGGTAGCCGCAGCTTCTCTCAAGATTGCATGTGGCGGCGCCACCAAATCAAGCAGCGGAAATGCGTGCCAGTCGGTGTGATCGTTTGGTCTGGGCAGTTCGGCGCTCAGATCCACCACGGCGGCAAACGCCGCCGCGGCGCGGCGCGAGGGTATCCGACCAATCGCCACGCCGTCATCCACGATTGCGGATGCTGGGTCGTTGCGCGTCCAGGCGCGTGAATTCACCCACGCGCCGACAAGATAGGGCGCCAATAGAACGCGTGCCGCAAGGCTCATGCGGCCATCCGGTCTCTTCTGAAAACCTGCAACGCCGAAGAATGCATAGTTCATGGCGACAAGAGCAAGCGCGAGCGAGGGCCAAAACATCCACCAACCGGCTCTTCCGGGAATCAAGGCTATGCAGGCAAACAAGAGCGCCCCAGCGGCATAGCGGATCGCGAGCGCACGCCGGCGCGGGTCGCTCGTGAATGAAAAAGCCGAGACCGGGCTCGGCCGGCGGTCCGGCCACAGCCAGAGACAGAACAATCCGAGCAGCGCACCGGTCGGGATGTCAATGAAGTGGTGCTGGTAGGTCGTAAGAACCGAAAGACCGACGAGAAAAAACCACGGGTGCAGCAACCACAGAGCCCAGCGCGGAGCATGCCGGGCATAGAGCACCCACAGGATCACCAGCAGTGCAATATGCAGCGACGGTGCCTGATTGAACGGCTTGTCGAAGCTCGTCAGCGCCGCGAACAGAAAGCCGGAAAGTCCCTCCGTGTCAGGCTGAGCGAAGGTGAAGCGCAGGGGACACAGGATGAAGCAGAGCACCGCCACGACCTGGGCCGTCAGCAGACGGCGACCATGCGTGTCGAGTTCATCCCTTGTCGCGCAGACAAAGAGCGACAAGCCATAGAAAGCGTTGATGGACCAATACGGAATGATCGTCCAACCGAGGAACGGCATCGCGTGCTCCCAGCCGAAGACGATTGACGGCACTGTCGTGCGCAGCGATGCCAGCCAGTTGGAGGCGCCGTAGGTGATATAGAAGAATGGCCCTAAGAAGCTTAGCCACGCGATGGCACGGCGCCACGGCCTTTCCGCGAATGCCTCGGCCGCCTTGCCGGTCAGATAGCCATCGGCGGTGCTCACAGGCCGACCCGCTGCGCCAGGGAAACGGTGAAAATCCCCCATTCGTCGATGCGCTGCTCGATCTTGCGGAAACCCGCAGCCTCTACGAGCTGGTCCATCTCAGCTTGGGTACGTCGGCGCATGATCCAGGCTTGTCCCTCGCGGTGACTGGTGAGCGCACGGGCTATCAATTCAAGCTGCGGATGCCAGGGCTGACCGGTGTAGACGAGATAGCCCCCCGGCTGGATCGCCGACGCGAGTCCGGCGAGCGAGCGTCGGACCATTTCGTTGTCGGAAAAAAGTTCGTAGAGACCGGAGACAATGCCGAGCGTCGGCTTCGGTTCTGCCGCTACGAGGTCATCGCTGTCGAAGGCATCGCCCTTGACGAATGACGCCATTCCCGAGAGGCCTTTTTCCGCGATCAGCTTCGCTCCCGCTTCGACATTGATGTCGCTGTAGTCGCGCAAAAGGATCGAGTCAGGCTTCTCTGCCGCGCCATCGAGCGCTTCGAGCACATAACGCCCATGACCGGCAGCGACGTCCATCACGCGCACCGGCGCGTTCTTATCGCGAAGGTGCGCCATCGCCGCTCGCAAAAGCTCTTCCAGATGAATCTTGCGTTGGCGGATGCCGCGCCAGCCGATCGAATTAAGATAGTTGCGGTCGATGAAGCGACCGACCACCCCTTTGCCTTGCGGTATGTTGCGGTAGACGTAGTCGAGGGTGGAGCCAGAGTCGAAGCCCGTGCTATGGCCGAGGGCAATACCCTGAGAAAGCGACCCGCCGACCTTCATGCTCAACCGAGTCGTTGCCCAGTACAGTCCGCGCGGCGATAACGCCGGCAATGGTGATGCCAGCGCGTCGGCCTCGTCGCGCGAGTAGCCCATGCGATCGGCGTCAAGTAGTACCGGCCTATTCAAAGGTTCGGTGAACCGATCGAGAATAAAGCGACGCGCCTTCGACACCGCCGCTGCGCGACCGAACTCGCCAAGCGTGTCGTGGTAGAAGCCCGGCAGGACGTGGCGTTCCTTGATTGGAGTTCCAAGTCGTTCGAAAAAGCGGTGCTGTGGCGCGTGATGCACGACCCAGTCAGCGCCGGATATCAGCAACTGGGTCGGCACCGTGATGGCGCGCGCATCCGTTACGATACGCTCAGAGGCCTCATAGAGCCCGAGTAGTATGTTGACGGCAATCGGACGCGTTACCAGCGGGTCGGAACGGTAAGACGCAATACGCGCAGGGTCGTGCGTAAGAAATTGCGGCTTGACGTAAGAGTTGACAAAAAATTTGCCCCGCACAGCGTGCAGCAATTTGAGGCCGAGGCGCGCGAAAGGCACATAGAGTTTCACTTTGAAAGCCGGCGAGGCCAACACCATGCAGCGGATTTTCGGTGCGTAGTCGTGCACCCAGGTCGCGACCAGCACCGCGCCAACACTCTGCGCGACAATCGCTATGTCCTCGACGGCTATACCGTACGTAACTGCGATATGATCGACGAAGGTCTGGACGTCACGCACCGACGTGCCGAGGCTCGGGCTGTACCCGCGCTCTCCGGGCGAGCGCCCGTGGCCGCGCGCGTCCCAGGCAAATACCGCGAAATCGGGCAGGTCGAGTTCGTCGGCGAGATGCGCCATGCGGCCGGAATGTTCGTGGCCGCGGTGGAAGAGCAGGACCGCACCCTTCGGCGCATCAGAGTTTGCCGGCCAATGCCGGTAGAACAACGGGACGCCATCGTGAGCCTGAAAAGTCTTCTCATGAACTACGCGCATCAAGAACTCCGAAAGACCAATGTTACCCTATGCGGGCACGTTCGCCCTCAGCGAGGCCGTTGCGAATACGGTTGACCGTCGTGATGATGAGAAGAATCCCAATCAGGGGGATCAACCAGAACAGCCATCCGGGCAGCGGAACAGCAGAACCGATCCAGCAGGCGAGCGCACCGAACACCAGCGCGCGGTCGCTTTTGCCGAGCGGACCATCATATCGACGCGAAGCGCCGACGGTCGGGCCAAGCACACCGGCGAACTCCGACAGAGTCGAAAGAAATATCACCGCGGCGATCTCAATCGGGCCGAATGGTGCGACTGTCGCGAACGGTGCATAGAGCGCAGAGTCGGAAATCACGTCGCACACTTCATTCAGATATGCGCCGAGTCTACTCTCTTGTCCAAATTCTCGCGCCAGCATGCCGTCGATGGCATTAAGCGCCATGCGTGCGAACAGCCACAAAGGCATCAAGAGAAAGACGAGCCTGCATTCGGCATTCCAGAGCACGATACAGGCGATTACAATGGAGCCTGCGGCGGCGGCGACGGTTACGCGGTTCGCCGTTACGCCCATTGCGGCGAGCCGCGCGACCAGTGGCCGCAACAAGGTCTGGAAGCGTGGTTTAAGAGCGTAAAGAGACATTATGCCGCTGCCAAAATCGTGGGCGATGGTGACATTGAAGTCCTACTGGACCGTGCACGTCGCAGACGGATTTCCCAAAAGCCCGAAAGGTCCAATGGCGTTGCTCGGGTGCTCTGGCAGTCGAGAATGAGTGAGATGTGGTCGTGGAGCGAATGCATCAATTATCCATTTACTGTCGTGTCATTTTTTTGAGTCTGCGCCTCAGGCCGCCCGCCTGATCTTGGACTGCGGCAACGAAGGTATCACAGACATCGCCTCCTCTTCGGCGTGTTGGGGCGGGCCCCAAAACTGCGCCACCGTCGGTCCGTCGATCAGGCGGCGGTCCGACAAGAAGCCGCGAATTTCGTGGGGCCAAACACGACGGCCCATCCGGGTGTACCACTGCATCGCGTGCCGCAAGCCCACATCTGGATGGAACAGTGTTCGCCAGATCGCCTTCGGGCGGCACTGGAGAACCATCTCGGCGAACTTGAACCAGAGCAGCACGCGCCAAGGCGGCATGTTTCGTGTTGCCAGCACCTGATGCTTGTAGTCCCAGCGGCGTCGGTCGACTTGGATCGCCCGGCGTCCGGCGGCGAGACTAAAGTACGGCGTCCACCGATGCGGTGTGACGTAGAGCATTTGAATTTGGTCCGGATCGTACGACAGAAGACGCCGTAGGCCGCGCCAGTGATCTCGATCGGTTTCCTCCTCGAAGCCCACAACCCATGTGGCCATCGACAAAATGCCGTGCCGGCGCATCAGACGGATCGCCTCACGATCAGTTGCGGTCACCGCCCCCGTACGGATCAACTCAAGCGTCTTTTCGTCGGTGTTTTCCAGTCCGAGGAGAAAACGCGCCCAGCCAGCCTTCTTGTAGAGATGCAGGATGTCGGCATCGCGCACGATGTCATCGCCCGCGTTGATCCGACCAGGATCAAGTCGACCTTCTCGGCGATCAGCGCTTCGAGAAACGCACGCCAAGCCTTTTTCGCCACCGTCGGATTTTCGTCGGCGAAGTTGATGACCTTCACCCCTTGCTCGCGATGCAGCCGCGCAAGCTCTTTCGCAAAAAGAACCGGGGCACGGTGGCGCCACCGGGTCCAGAAGCCGCGTTGCCCGCAATAGGTACAAAGATGAGGACAGCCGCGCGAGAACTGAACGACGACGGCGCGTAGGCCGCCCCAATAGCTGTAGCGTGCGTGGTCGATCAGTTCCAGCCGATGCGATAGGCGTCGAGATCGCGGATCAGGGGCGCAGGTCTTGTAGCGCGCGGGCCGCTCGGGCCTCGGTAGGCGATGCCCGGAACGTCTTCGAGGCGCTTCTGCTGCTCGAGCGCAGACATCAGGCGTCACCGCGAGTTCTCGCAAGTGCGTCGGGGTTTGTTGGCTGTTCCAACCAGCGATGGGGGTCCGGTCCAGCCCGTTGTGTTCGTCAACAATGATGTGGAGAGCATCAGAAAGCATGCAAGAAGCGGTTATTCAAATGCATATTACCTGATACAAGTACGCACGTACCCTTCGCTTGGATCGGTCCTTGATCACTGCCGCTCAACTGCGCGCCGCCCGCGCGCTCCTTGGCATCGACCAGCGCAAGCTCGCCGAACTTTCCGGACTGTCGCTGCCGACCATTCAACGTATGGAAGCGAGTGAGGACGTGATCCGCGGCAACGTGGACTCGTTGATGAAGCTCGTCGGCGCGCTTGATGCCGCCGGCATCGTGTTGATCGGCGAGGGGAGTTCGAGTGCCCGAGGCGGCCGGGGCGTGCGGCTGAAAGGCAAGTCATGACGCTTGTCGCCACGCTCAGCTGTGTAGCGGCCCTACTGAGCATCGCGTGCGGTGCGGTCGCTGCAAACCGATGGCGATTCGCCAGTTCAGTTGTCTACGGAGGGTGCCTGCTGGTGTCGGTCGTGGGCCTAAGCTGCGGGCTTACGGGACTTCTCGCTGGCGGGACATCAGCACCTGCTCTCAGGCTGCCGTTGGGACTTCCGTGGATCGGCGCGCATTTCCGGCTCGACGCGCTCTCGGCTTTCTTCCTGGCGGTGGTCAATCTTGGCACGGCGGCTGCGAGCCTGTTTGCGCTCGGTTATGGCCGCCACGAGGAAGCGCCCGAACGGGTGTTGCCGTTCTACGCGGCATTCCTTGCCGGCATGAATCTCGTCGTCCTCGCCGACGACGCGTTCACGTTCCTCGTCTCATGGGAGTTCATGTCGCTTTCGTCCTGGGCGTTGGTGATGGCGCATCACCGCGAGCGCGACAATGTCCATGCCGGCTACATCTATTTGGTTATGGCAAGCTTCGGCACCTTAGCCTTGCTGCTCGCATTCGGCCTGCTTGCCGGTCCTGATGGTGGCTATGCCTTCGAAACGATGCGGGCCTCGCATCCCTCGGCCGGCTTGGCTGCGCTCGTCCTCGGCCTTGTGCTGTTCGGCGCCGGCTCGAAGGCCGGCATCGTGCCGCTGCATGTGTGGCTGCCGCTCGCGCATCCGGCGGCGCCGAGCCATGTCTCCGCACTGATGAGCGGCGTGATGACCAAGGTTGCGGTCTACGGCTCGATCCGCGTTGTCTTTGATCTGCTCGGCACACCGTCGTGGTGGTGGGGCATGGCGGTGCTCATTCTCGGCGGCATCACGGCGGTGATGGGCGTGCTCTACGCACTGATGCAGCACGATCTCAAGCGGCTGCTCGCTTATCATACGGTCGAAAACATCGGGATCATCTATATCGGCCTCGGTCTCGCGCTCGCTTTTCGGGCAAACGATATGGCGTTGCCGGCAGCGCTCGCCGCGACGGCCGCATTGTTCCACGTCTTCAATCATTCCGTATTCAAGAGCCTGTTGTTTTTCGGTGCCGGCGCGGTGCTCAATGCTACGGGCGAGCGCGACATGGAGAAGCTCGGCGGGTTGATCCACCGGATGCCGCAGACCGCCTTTGTCTTCCTGATCGGTTGTGTGGCGATTTCGGCCTTGCCACCGCTCAATGGCTTCGTCTCCGAGTGGCTCACCTTCCAGGCGATCCTGCTCAGCCCCGAGCTGCCGCAGTGGGGTCTGAAATTCACCGTTCCGGCGGTCGGCGCGCTGCTCGCACTGTCGGCGGCGCTCGCAGCCGCGTGCTTCGTCAAGGCGTTTGGCGTGACGTTCCTAGGCCGCGCGCGCACGCCGGTTGCAGCGCGTGCGCAAGAGACGGATCGTTTCTCACTTGCCGCGATGTTCGCGTTTGCAGCTCTATGTCTGCTCGCCGGGATTCTGCCTGGCTTCGTTATCGACGGGCTGGCGCCCGCCGTTCAGGGCATCGTCGGCGCCCGAATGCCTGTGCAGGCCTCTTCACCTTGGCTCTCGATCGTGCCGGTCATCGAAAGCCGCAGCTCCTACAACGGGCTGCTCGTGTTCGTGTTCGCTTTGCTCACGGCCTCGCTGGCAGCTTTCGTCATCCACCGCGTCGCCTCGAACGCCGTGCGGCGCACCCCGCCCTGGGACTGCGGCTATCCCGATCCGAGTCCGATGACACAATATTCCGCCGACAGCTTTGCCCAGCCAATCCGTCGCGTGTTCGGGACCGTGGTGTTCCGCGCGAGCGAACAGGTTGCGATGCCGCCGCCGGTTGACCCGCGTCCCGCCCGCCTCGTCGTCCATTTGCAGGACCTGATTTACGACTGGCTCTACGCGCCGGTCGCGCTCGGGGTGACGTTCACGGCTGAACGGCTCAATACTCTCCAGTTCCTCACCATCCGGCAGTACCTCAGCCTCGTCTTCTTCGCGCTGGTCTCGCTGCTCACGGTGCTTGCCGTATGGCCGTGATCCTTGATCTCGCCGTGCAGGGCGCGCAGATGCTGCTGGTGCTGCTACTGGCGCCGCTGCTCACCGGCCTCACCCGCAAGGTGAGGGCGCACATCTTGAGCCGGCGCGGTCCGCCGCTGCTCCAACCCTACCGCGATCTCATTCGATTGCTGCGCAAGGATGCGGTGCTGGCCGAGAACGCCTCGTGGCTGTTCCGCGTGATCCCCTACATCGTGTTTGCCGCGACCTGGGTCGCGGCTGCGCTCATTCCCACCTTCGCAACCGGCCTCATTTTCTCCTGGTCGGCCGACATGATCGCCATCATCGCGTTCCTGGCGACCGCGCGCTTCTTCCTCGCGCTCGCAGGCCTCGATGTCGGCACCAGCTTCGGCGGCATCGGATCGAGCCGCGAGGTGATGATCGCCTCGCTCGCCGAGCCCGCGATGCTGATGACTGTGTTCACGCTCGCGCTCATTGCGGGCTCGACGCAGCTCTCGACAGTCGTGGCCTACATGGCAGGCAGTGAGGTCGGCCTGCGCGTCTCGCTCGGTCTCGCGCTGATCGCGCTGATCATGGTGGCGATCGCCGAGAATGCGCGCATCCCGGTCGATAATCCCGCGACGCACCTCGAACTTACCATGGTGCACGAGGCCATGGTGCTGGAATATTCCGCGCGGCATCTCGCCCTGATCGAGCTCGCGGCATCGCTCAAGCTACTTCTCTACATCTCGCTGATCGCCTGCGTGTTCGCCCCTTGGAGCCTCGCGCCCGCGGGCGCTGGGCCTGCCGCCTACGCGGTCGGCTTCGGCGTCTACCTCGTCAAGCTCGCGGTCGGCGGGTTTCTGCTCGCGGCGTTCGAAACCTCGATCGCCAAGATGCGCGTGTTCCGCGTGCCGCAATTCCTCGGAGCAGCGCTGATGCTTGGCCTGCTCGCGACGCTGCTGCGCTTCGTGTCGGGAGGCCTTTAGTGCGCGGCCTTGCCTTCGACGTCTCGCATTTGCTCGCCGGCTCGCTCGTCCTGGTGAGCTTCATGATGCTCTATCAGGACCGGCTCTACGCGCTGCTCAACATCTTCGCGCTCCATGCTTTTGTCCTTGCACTTTCGGTAGCCTGGCAGGCATTCATCCAGGACGCCCCGCACCTCTATCTCACCTCACTGATTGCGCTGGTATTCAAGGCGATCATCATTCCAGTGGCGCTGCATCGGATCATCGTGCGGCTCGGCATTCATCGCGAAATCGAGACTGTCGTCGGCGTCGGCATCACCATGCTGGGCGGCATGGGTCTGGTGGCGCTCTCTATCATGATCATGCTGCGCGTGACGCCGGATGCCGATCCGCTCGCGCGCGAGGATCTGGCGTTCGCGCTCGCAGTTGTCCTGCTCGGGCTCCTGTTGATGGTGACCCGGCGCAACGCGGTCAGTCAGGTCGTCGGCTTCATGTCGCTGGAGAACGGCCTCGTGCTGGCGGCGACCGGTGCCAAGGGCATGCCGCTTGTTGTCGAGATCAGTATCGCGTTTTCCATCCTGATCGCATTCATCGTGATCGGCATCTTTCTGTTCCGCATCCGCGAGCGCTTCGACACGGTCGATATGCAGGCGCTCGACCGATTTCGCGGAGAGCGCCGATGATGCCCTTCGGCCTCGACGCCGTTGCAGCGGTATTGGTGATACCCGCGGTCGCGGCGGCGCTCCTTGCGCTGCTGCCCGGTTACCGCCTTACCGCCCGCCTCAACGTATTTGCCGCGTCTTTAAGCTTCCTCGCGGCGCTATCCTTGTTCTTCGAACGCCCCCCCAGCGGGCGCTATCTGCTGGTCGATGACCTCAACAATGTCTTCATCGTGCTGACGACATTCATCGGCTTCACCACCAGCGTATTCTCGGCGAGCTATATCGGTCACGAGCTGGAAACCGGCCGCCTGACCCCGGCCAATCTGCGCTTCTATCACGCGATGTATCAGACCCTGATGTTCGCGATGAATCTTGCGCTCGTCGCCAACAATATCGGACTGATGTGGGTCGCGATCGAGCTTGCGACGCTCACCACCGTGCTGATGGTCGGCATCTACCGCACCCACGAGGCGCTGGAGGCCGCGTGGAAGTACTTCATCCTCGGCAGCGTCGGCATTGCACTGGCGCTGTTCGGCACCATTCTCGTCTACATGGCGGCGCGCCCCGTGATCGGCGAAGGGCTCGACGCCATGATCTGGACCGTGCTGATCGAGCGGGCGAGCGGCTTCGATCCGGCGCTGCTCAACGTCGCCTTCGTGTTTCTGCTGCTCGGCTACGGCACCAAGGTCGGCCTCGCGCCGTTGCATGCCTGGCTGCCGGATGCCCACGCCGAAGGCCCGACACCGATCTCGGCCGTGCTGTCCGGGCTGCTGCTCAATGTCGCGCTCTACGCGCTCTTGCGCTTCAAGCTGCTGCTTGCCGCCAACCCGAATGCGCTCGCGCCCGGCCCGCTGATGGTCATCATCGGGCTCGTATCGCTGATCTTCGCGGCGTTCATGCTGTACCGGCGGCGCGACATCAAACGCATGTTCGCCTACTCCTCGATCGAGCACATGGGCATCGTTACCTTCGCGTTCGGCATCGGCGGGCCGCTCGCGAACTTTGCCGGTCTGCTGCACATGACCATGCACTCGCTCACCAAGTCGGCGATCTTTTTTGCCGTCGGACACATTTCGCAGGTGAAGGGCACGCAGAAGATTGCCGACATGGGCGGGCTGACCGAGACTCACCCGGTGCTCGGCTGGGGGCTCGTGCTCGGCGTCGTGGCGATCGCCGGTATGCCGCCGCTCGGAATCTTCATGAGCGAGTTTCTGATCGTGTCATCGACCTTTGCGCGCGAACCGTGGCTCGCCGTGCCGTTGGTATTCGGCTTGCTGGTCGGCTTCGGCGCGCTGATCCTGCGGCTCAATCAGGTTGCTTTCGGCGAGCCGCGCGGTCCGAGCGCACCGGCCGAAGCCTCATACGTGCCGATGTACGCGCACCTCGCGCTCGTGTTCATGGCCGGCATCTATCTGCCGCCCCCGCTGGTCGCCTGGTTCCAGAACGTCGCCAAGGTTCTAGGGTAGCGCATGAGTCTCATCGACACGATTCCACATCTGAGAAAGACCGACGCCCATCGTCCGTGGCCGCGCGTGATCGTGGATGAAGCCGCGTGGAGCGGCGTCGCGCGCGATCTTGCCGCCGGCCGCTGGACCTTGCTGACTCTCTGGGCAGAGCAGGGCGTCGTGCACATGGGGCTATTCGACGAGAAGACGGGCGACGGCGCGGTCGTGTCGTATGAGTGCCATCATGAGCGTTTTCCCTCCGTCGGCGCGGTCCACCCGCCGGCGATCCGGCTCGAACGCGCCATCCGCGATCTCTACGGACTTGAGCCGCGAGGGCTTTGGGATTTGCGCCCGTGGCTCGATTTTGGCGCGTGGGACGTGATGCAGCCCCTTGGGCCTAACCCGGAGGAGGCTCCCTGGACCGCCCCATTCGTCTTCTTGCCGGTGGAAGGCGAGAACCTGCATCAGATTCCGGTCGGGCCGGTGCATGCCGGCATCATCGAGCCCGGCCATTTCCGCTTCACCGCCAATGGTGAAACGGTCGTTCGGCTGGAGCAGCGCCTCGGCTATGTTCACAAGGGTATCGAGGGACTGATGTCCGGCGCAACGCTTGAGCGCGGCGCAAGGCTTGCGGGCCGCGCGTCGGGCGATTCAACCGTCGCCTATGCGCTCGCCTTCGCCCGCGCCGCCGAGGCTGCGCTCGGGATCGAGGTTCCGCCACGCGCGGTCCATCTGCGCGCGCTCATGGCCGAGCTGGAGCGCATCGCCAACCATTTCGGCGATTTCGGCGCGATCTGCAACGACGCGTCTTTCTCCATCATGCACGCGCAGTGCGGCATTCTGCGTGAGTTGATCTTGCGCGCCGCGCACGCCTGCTTCGGCCACCGGCTGATGATGGACAGGATCGTGCCCGGTGGAGTCGCGGCCGATTTGACCACGGATGGCGTGACGCGACTACGCGAACTGATCGCTGAAATCAGGCGACCCTTCCCCGAACTGATCGAGGTCTACGACAACACTGCCTCGCTGCAGGATCGGACCGTGACCACCGGCATCCTCAAGCCCGAGCTGGCGCGGCAATTCGGCGCTGGAGGCTATGTCGGCCGCGCCTCCGGCCGCGCCATCGATGTCCGTCGCACGCCGGGCTATCCGCCGTACAATGCGCTGCTATTCGACGTGCCGGTGTTCCAGGAGGGTGATGTCAACGCCCGCGTCTGGGTGCGCATATGCGAAATAGAGCAGAGTCTCGGCTTGATCGAGCAGATCTTGCAGAACCTGCCCGAAGGGCTGACCAGCACCGAGCTTCCGAATGCGAGCGAAGTCCGCGAGGGCCTGGCCCTGGTGGAAGGCTTCCGCGGCGACGTGTTCGTCTGGCTGCGCATCGGCGCCGACGGAAACATCGCGCGCTGCCATCTGCGCGACCCGTCCTGGTTTCAATGGCCGCTATTGGAAGTCGCGGTCGAAGGTAACATCGTCGCCGACTTCCCTCTATGCAACAAGTCGTTCAACTGCTCCTATTCGGGCCATGACGTCTAGGTTTCTTCATGCGCAAGCTCGTCATTGAGAAACTGCTGCAACGTCCGGTGACGGAGGCGGCGCCTGCCGTCGAGGATGCGGCGCTGGCCGAGCTCGCCGGCAGCGTCGACCGGGCCGCCAAGCGCCGGCTCGGCCGCTCACTCTCCATCCGCGAAGTCGATGCCGGCTCCTGCAACGGCTGCGAGCTTGAAATCCACGCGTTGCAGAACGCCTTCTACGATCTGGAGCGGTTTGGCCTGCGCTTCGTTGCCTCGCCGCGCCATGCCGACGTGCTGCTCGTCACCGGACCGGTCACCAAGAACATGCGCGAGGCGCTGGAGCGCACCTACAACGCGACGCCCGATCCGAAATGGGTCGTTGCAGTGGGCGATTGCGCAGCCGACGGCGGCATATTTGCAGGCAGCTACGCGATCGTGGGGGGTATTTCGAAAGTGGTGCCGGTAGACCTGCACATTCGAGGTTGCCCGCCGTCTCCGACTGAGATTTTGAAGGGCTTGATCGCGCTGCTCGGATAGTGAACCACCAGCTGTCCAAACCTTTTCAGAGTATCTTTTCGATGCTTCGATTTATGGAAGCCGGACTTGTTGCTGGTACCCGCCAGCTCATAGCCGTCAGTCTAATCACATCGGTAGCTTTTCTCGTGGCTGCGGAGAAGATCGTGTTTGAAGCCCCATCCGGGTTCCTCAGTGAGCCCAGATTTTTTCCCTCTGGCTCTGTTCTTCTAGACTAGCTTGGGCGTACCTACTGACCGCTGTTGGTTTGGCATGTACTCAAGATCGCGCTCTTATCCTCACTGCTGAACGTATTCGTCATGCGACGCGCTTGCTTGGTTGGGGGGCGTGGACCTAAAGCGCTGGCCAGTCAGCTAACCATCGCTGCCATACTTTTTGCCTCCTTGGCGTTGCGTCCGCCGCCCCATTTACTGATCGATATGTGTCACTACGCCGGATACCTTGCTGCCGCTCCGGTAGTCTGGGCAGGCATAATGACAACGGCCGTAGCTTTCTTCGGCGCAAGCGCCCATGCAGCCATACGATCTGTCTGAGATGCAGGATCTCTAAAGAAAAATGCCTAACGACTTAGGCACTGGTCTCAGCTTTCATTGCCCTCGCCCGAGTTTTCTCCGAACACACCATAACGGATCATTATGCGGAGACTTTCTTAGTCGATATCCCTAGATCGCTGCGGATTACATGTGCGGCATTGTAGCCGGGCAGCCCAGTGATGTTGCCGCCCGGATGACTGCTCGACCCGCAAAGATAGAGTCCGGGAATGTGCGTGCGGTACGCGCCGGCGCCGCGGAACGGACGGCGATAACCGACCTGATCGTTGGTGAACGCGCCGACCAGCAAGTCGCCCTCACGCATGTTCGGCAGTTCGCGCTCGACATCGTGTGGCGAGCGCGTGAACTGCCCCATCACCGCATCAGAGAGGTTCGGCGCATGCTGCCGCCAGAGCGCAAGCATCGCGCGGCCGTGCTCGTCTTTGGCTGCATCCCAGTTCGCGGCATCGCCGTGAAGCCGGTAGGGCAGCTTCTCCCACATAAACGCTGTGTGGCGGCCGGCCGGCGCCTGGCTCGGGTCGAACAGTGTCGGACACGCGCCCCACATCACGGTCGGCGGGATCGTGCCGGCTTCGTGATGTCGCACGATGTCGAGGAACTGATCGACGTGATCGAGCCCCATGATCACCATAAAGGCGCGCGCAAGCTCGGGGCGTTGTGTGCTTGCCGCATAGCGCGGCGGCTCACGCAGATTGAGATGCAGCGCAAACAACGGCGCGAGCAGGTTGTACTGGAAGCGTTCGACCTGCTCGCGCATCGCGCGCGGCACGAGTGCCTCATCGAGCAGATCGACGAACGTTTGCGTGGGGTTGAGCGACGACGCCACGAGGTGCCGCGCGCGGATCAGCTCCCCTTCAGTCTCGACACCGACGGCACGGCCGTTCTCGACCACGATGCGCGCCGGCTCGGTCATCAGCAATATCTCACCGCCGCTCTCCCGCACCGCGGCTTCGAGAGCCCGTGCAAGCGCGACAGAGCCGCCGCGCGACATCTGTGCCTTGGCGGGGCTCGCGAGCAGCGCCGCGATGTGATGGCCGAAGCCTTTGACGCGCAGGTCGACCTCGCGCAGCCCGTTGAAAAACAGGAGTCCCGCCTTCACGGTCGGATGCTCGAACTCCTGGTGCACGAATTCGAGCGGTGACAGCCCGCTCACCTCGAGCAGGCGGCGCCCGGCTGCGCTCTTCTCCAGCGCGGCGCGGCGCTCTTCCGGCGGCATCGGTACGGAGCGGCTCTCAGGGATCAGAATGTCGCGCAGGATCGGGACGAACTCGTGCTGCCAGCGGCGCAGCGCCTCGGCATCGCGCCGGCTAAACTCTCCGAACGACGCGACGGTCCGATCGATGTCGGTCCACCACTCGAGCGCGCCGCCGTCGCGTATCAGCAGCGCGACGTTGAGCTCGGGTTCGATGTAGCGCGCGCCATGCCGTTCGAGCTCAAGGTCCGCGTACCACGGCATCGCGGTGATGGCGCGCTGAAAGAACGCGTGCGTGTTGTGCAGGAAACCTGGATGGCGCGGATCTTCCATAGTCGAGAGCCCGCCGCCCGCGACGTGGCGGCGCTCGATGCACAGTGTCTTCAGCCCGGCCTTGCCCAGATAGGCCTGCAGGATGAGGCCGTTGTGACCAGCGCCGATGATGATCCCATCGTAATCCGGCATCGCTATTCCATGCCGAGCAAGCGATAGATACGCCGCGTGTACTCGCCGAATTTCTCCTGCGTCTTTATGTCGAGCGTGCGCGGATGCGGCAGCTCGACCAGAAAATTGTCGGCCATGCGTGCCGGGCCCGCGGTCAGGACGACCACGCGCGTGCCGAGAAACACGGCCTCGGTGATGCCGTGCGTAACGAACACGACCGTCTTGCGCGCCTGCTCCCAGATGCGCAGCAGCTCCAGGTTCATCTTCTCGCGTGTCAGCGCGTCGAGCGCGCCGAACGGTTCGTCCATCAGGATCAGCTTGGGATCGTGGACCAGAGCGCGCGCGATCGCGGCGCGCTGCTGCATGCCGCCGGAAAGCTGATACGGGTATTTGTCCTCCGCGTCCTGCAGGCCGACCAGTGCGAGCAGGTCGCGCGCACGCGCGCGGCTCGCGGCGGCGGGAAGGCCGAGGATTTCGGCCGGCAGCAGCACATTGTCGATGATGCGGCGCCATTTGAGCAGCAGCGGCTGCTGGAACACCATGCCGATGTCGCGCGCGGGATTGAACGGCTGCGCCGCCGAGCCGATGCGGACTTCGCCCGAGTCGTGCGGATGAAGTCCTGCGAGAATCTTGAGCAACGTCGTCTTGCCGCAGCCGGACGGACCAACCAGCGCCACCAGCTCGCCGGACGCAACGTCGAAGGTGACCTGCGATACGGCGAGGAACTCCGCCTTGCCCGTGCGGTAGACCTTCTTGACCCCGGCGAGATGGATGAACGGCTCAGCCATTTCGCTATCCAAGCCGCGCGTCCTGCACGACGAGCAGGCGCTCCAGCCCGAGCACCATCAGATAAAGAAGTCCACCGAGCAGCGTGATCAGGATCACCGCCATGAACATCGCGGCGGTGTCGAGCGTGACCTGCACCTGCAGCATCAGGTAGCCGAGTCCGCGATCCGAGCCGAGGAACTCGCCGACGATCGCACCCGCAACCGCGAGGATCGCCGCAACCTTCATGCCGGAAAAGATGTAGGGCAGCGCGCCGGGAAGCTGGATCTTGAGGAACACCTGCCACCGCGAGGCCTTTAGCGTGCGCACTAGGTCGAGCAGATCGGGCTCGACTTCCTTCAAGCCCCGCGCCGTTGTCAGGACAATCGGGAAGAAACAGATGGCAAACGCCATCATGATGTTCGGTCCGATGCCGTATTTGAACCACACAATAATGAGGGGCCCGAGCGCGACCTTTGGGATCATATTGAGCGTGACCAGGAGCGGCATGATCGCCATGTTGAGCCAGCGCGACCACGAGAACAGCAGCGCGATGCCAACGCCGACTACGACCGCGAGAATGTAGCCACCGAAAATCTCCGTACCGGTGACGACGATGTTTTCGAGCCAACGGTAGTTCGGAACCAGCAGCGCGTTGAGCGTTGCCTGCGGGGACGGCATGACGAAGCTCGGCACCTTGCCGACGACGACGAAAAAATGCCACGCCGCGACCAGCAGCAGGTGGCTGATGACTGCCAGCGAATAACGCTGCAGGGCTTCGCGGTTGGCGCCCAAACGATCCTCCTTCAGGCGCTACGATAGCGCAGCCGGAGCGAAATCACGCAAGCCAGCGCGCGACGTTTGCGCGCACGAAGGCGTCGTCGTTCAAGTGCGGATAGGCGGCGCAGACCCGGTCGATCTCCTGTTTCTGGCCCGGCCCAAGCGACTCCTTGGGATCGAGACACCAGATACCTTCGAGCAGTCCCTGTCGCCGCAGGATTTCGTGGCAGCCGCAGATAACCCCATGAAAGTCGTTGGCGACATCGAAAATGGCGGCGTTGCAATCGGTCACGGCGGAGTCGAGCGCCAGCACGTCCGCCGGAACGGAGTCGCCTGTCACCACGGCATGAATGCGATCGAGCAGCTCCACGGCGCTCTTCACCCACACGCTCCAATGCCCGAGCAGCCCGCCCTTGATGCGCATCGTAACGGACTTGCCGGAAACGACCATAGTGAAGGGGGTCACGAGGTCCAATATGATGTGATCGTCATTGCCGGTATAGAGCGTGATGCGATCTGCCGCGCCTGCCTCGACCACGCCGCGGATCACATCGAGCGTGCGATAACGGTTGAACGGCGCGATCTTGATCGCAATGACGTTCTCAATCGCCGCGAAGCGACGCCAGAACGATGCCGGCAGCACAATGCCGCCAACGGCGGGTTGAAGGTAGAAACCGACTAGGGGAATTTCGCGCGCAATTGTTTCCGCATGCACGATCAGTTCATCCTCACTCGCGCCCTTCATGGCGGCAAGCGACAGCAAGCCCGCGTGATAGCCAAGATCACGGGCGACATGCGCTTCCTTCACGGCCTGTGTGGTGCGGCCGGCAAATCCCGCGATCATCACCTGCGGCGTCCTCGCCCAATCAGCGGCCGTCCGCACCGCATGCTCGAGGACCGGCTGATAGAGTCCGACATCGCGTATCGCAAATTGCGTCGTATGCACGCCGACCGCGAGCCCGCCTGCGCCGGCATCGATATAGTAGCGGCTCAACGCCCGCTGGCGGCGCACGTCGAGCTTGCGGTTAGCATCGAGAGCGAGCGGATGCGCGGGAATGACGGCGCCTCGGCGCAAAACGGCGAGCACCTCCGCCGGCCAATCTGTCCATTGCGATCCCATGATTGACAGGTCCGGAGGCCAAACCTAACGTCCTACCAAGCAGTTAGCATGAAGCCTCACGGCGCGTCGAGCGCGCGTCTGACACGCCCACCCGGGAGATCGCCATGAAAATTTCCAAGCTTTCAGTTTTGCTCGGCGCGCTCGCGTTTTGCGCCACGCCCGCCTCGGCGCAAAAGCTCACCTTCACGCTCAACTGGGTCGCGGGCGGCGACCATGCGCCCTACTTCTACGCGCAGAAAATGGGCTGGTACAAACAGGCCGGCATCGACATCGATTTCGAAACCGGCCGGGGCTCGGCGGCCTCGGCGCAGAAAGTCGGCGCGGGCGCCTCGCAACTCGGGCTCTCCGACATGGCGGGCGTGCTGTTGTTCCGCGGCAAGGGCCTAGATCTCGTCGGCTTGATGAACGTCTACGCCAATTCGCCACAAGGGCTTTACTGGCTCAAGAGCAACGGCATCAACAGCCTGAAGGATCTCGCCGGCAAGAAGATTGGCAATCCGGCGGGTGACGGCGCGCGCACGATGTGGCCGGCGCTCGCCAAGGCAAACGGCATCGATCCGAATTCGGTGACCTGGGTCAACATCGACGCCAATGCGAAACTCGGCGCGCTCAAAGCGAAGACCGTCGATGCCACGACCTCGTTCTTCAACCTGCATCACGTGTTCGCCCGTGAGCTCGGCAACGACATGGGGTTCCTGGCGTGGAAAGACGCGGGCGTGAACCTCTACGGCAACTCGATCATCGCGAACGGCGCGTGGCTGAAGGCCAATCGCGACAAGGCCGCTGAATTCATCAAGATCACGCAGAAAGCCTTTGCCGAGTGCGTGAAGACGCCCGATCCATGCGTCAAGGCTCTGGTCGAGGCGAACGGCGCGCTGCTCTACGACAACGAGCTGACCAACTGGCACCTCGTCACCATCCTGATGAGCGACGAGACCTCGCGCAATGTCGCGCTCGGCTGGCACGACGAGAAGCGCATGGATAGTGATTACAAGGTGGTCGACGAATATCTCAAGATGGAAAAGCCGTACGACGTGAAGGCGGCTTACACCAACGAGTTCCTCGACAAGTCGGTGAAAATGCCGCCGATCAATCCGCCGAAGCTGTATTGAGCTACCCGAACTCCGGGCCGATCACCGCGAACGTACGCGCGAGATCGTCGAAGCTCTCGCTCCGGCCGAGAAGCATGCGCGTGAAGGGGCGTTGCTGCGCGAAGCCGGATGCTTCCAGCCAGCGGCGGACCTCGCCCTTCGCGTCGGCGATGTCGATGTAAACGGTCCCACTGATACCGTTCAATGCCCGCCGCAGGAGCGCGAGCGCGGTCGCGTCGTCCTCTGCGATCAGCGGACCGAGATGCGACGCCGTCCGCCCCTCGCGGCCGAGCAACATTCCCACGATGCGCCCGCCGCGCCGAGCGAGGAGATTGGCCGGCGGCAAGCGGCCGCGCATGCGCGCGAGAATTTGGCTTCGGTCGTTGCCAAACACCGTGGCGTCATAGGCGCACAGCGCAGACCACGCGTCATCGGCAATCGGCTCGATGAGTGTTGAGGTTTCCGCGGGCTGTACGACATGCCGCTCTGCCGCAAACCGCGCAAACCCCCATGCCTCCTTGAACCCGAGTGGCGCGTAGACCGTCGCGCCGGCCGGCGTTGCGTCGAGCACGGGAACGAGGCCCACTGCGGTGACATCGGAGATACAGCGATGCAGGAGGCGCGTGGCAAGCCCGCGCCGGCGCTCTCCCGCCGTCACCAGCACCATGCTGATCCAGGCGCACGCGCCGTAGGAGATCCACGCCGCGCTCGCGACCACGCGGCCTTGCGCTCGCACCGCATAGGCGGTGCCAAAGTCAAGAAACATCCGCCAATCGGCCGCGACCTGATTCCAGCCTGCCTCGGCGACCAGAGCTTCGGCGTCCGGCAACTCCGTGAGCGCAAGCCGCCCGATCGCGAGATCAGAATTCGCCATCGCGCTTGCCAAAGCCGGTCGGCTTGCCGAGGCTCGGCAGTTCGCGCGAGACCCAATCCGCCGTCCAGTCGAGCAGCCGGGCGAGCGGTACGCGCGGATAGCCGAATAACTGCATCGCTTGGCTCGTGTTCACCAACCATGCGGTCGGCGCTTCCGCGCCGGCGAACACGGGCTTCTTCCCGAGCCGCTCGCCGAAGGCTTCCGCAAGCCAGCGCACGCTGATCGTCTCCGGGCCGCTGACGTTGAGCGGCGACGTCGGCGCCGTGCAGTGAGCGAGCGAGCGCAGCACCATTGTGTTGGCATCGCCCTGCCAGATCACGTTTACATGGCCGGTCGAGACGTCGATCGTCTCGAACGCCCTCACGCGCGACGCGACGTCGAACAGCACGCCGTAGCGCATATCGATGGCGTAGTTCAGGCGGATGATGCGGCCGGGCGTGCCGCGCGCGCGCGAGAAATACTGGAACATCTGCTCGCGCGCGACACAGGAGTTGGCGTAGGCGCCGGACGGCGGCGCCATCGGCGTCCCCTCGGTCGCGCCGCCGTGCCGCACATCGACATAGGGATAAACACAACCGGTCGAATACGCGACGATCCGCGAACCCGCGAAGCTTTCGGCAACCAGAGCCGGCACGTAGCCATTCATCGCCCAAGTGAACGCTTCGTGCCCGGACGCGCCGAACTTGAATCCTGCCATGAAAATGACGTTCGGCAATTTCGGCAGCGCATCGAGCTGGACACGATCGAGCAAATCGGCCGCGATACACTCGATCCCGTGTGCCGTCAGCCCATCGCGCAAACCCTTCTCGCTGAAGCGCGCGACCCCGACGACTCGCTTGCCCGGCGCTGCACGCTTGGCAAGACGCGCGAGCGTCGGACCGATCTTGCCGCCGACGCCGAGGATGATGAGATCGCCGTCAATTCTGCCGAGTTCGGCGACGAGTTCCGGCGTTGGCGTGGTCATCACGTCCTCGAGATGCTCCACATCGCGAAAACGGTCGGGCAGGGAGTCGGACATTGCGGCTCGCGGATTTGGCAACGCGCCTGCGTCGCCTCTATAACCGGAATACTAGAAGGCCGTGCCATCAGCAACGAGGCGGGCCACGTTCGGGGGCGTTCATGGCTGAGCCGCGCATCAAGACGACTGTCGTCGGGTCATATCCGTTTCCGGACTGGCTCGGCGCACTGCCGTCCGAGCAGGCGCTGATCGATGCGACGCGCGTCGTCATCCACACGCAGGAGCAGGCCGGGATCGACCTCGTCTGTGACGGAGAGCTCTATCGCTTTGATGTGAACCATCCCGAAACCAACGGGATGATCGAGTATTTTGTGAAGCCGATGGCAGGCGTGCGCTCCGGCGTTAGGTTCGAGGAACTGGTCGTCTATCGCGATCAACCGGCAACGAAATTCCGCACACGTCCACCAGCTGTGGTCGAGGGCCCTGTCGGACCCGGCACGCTCGATCTGCCACAGGCCTGCGCGCGTGCGAAAAAACTCACCGACCGGCCGTTCAAGTTCACGCTGACCGGCCCGCACATGCTGGCGAAGATGCTTTACGACATTTACTACAAGAACTTGCCCGACCTCACGATGGCGATTGCCGACGCGCTCGCCGCGCAGGTGAAGCATTGCGACGCCGACGTGATCCAGGTCGACGAAGCAAACTTGCCGGGAAGTCCCGAAGAATGGAAGTGGGCAGCCGACGCGATGAACCGTGTGCTCGACGCGGTCAAGACAACGCCCGCGGTCCACCTGTGTTTCGGTAACTACGGCGGCCAATCGATCCAGAAAGGCACGTGGGGACAGCTCATGGGCTATCTCAACGCGCTGCATGTCGATCATATCGTGATGGAGACCGCGCATCGTCCGCCCGACGAGCTCAAGGTATTCCGTGATCTACGCTCGGACATCGGCTTCGGACTGGGTGTCGTCGACATCAAATCAACGGAAATCGAGACGGCGGATCAGATCGCGCGCGCAATCGAACGGGCCGAGAAGGTGCTTGGTGCCGAACGGATCAGATATATCCATCCGGACTGTGGCTTCTGGATGCTCAAGCGCAATATCGCGGATGGAAAGATCCGTGCCTTGGTGGGTGGACGCAACCTTCATCAAGGATCGCTTGCGTGAAACTAGTACGCCGCGAGTTGGCGGCAGCTGGCCATCCACGTCATCGAACGCGCCCGGAACGTCGCGCGATAGCCGGTCGAGTTTGGACACCAGGACACAGCATTTGGTTTGGCGGGCCTGAGCGAGGGCAGCGGCGAGCTGCGCGCCGGTCGAGCGCATCGGCGCCCGTGCGGTCTCGGCCTCGACGAACTCCGCGATTATGGTGAGATTCTCGGCTTCGGCGAACCGCTCGACCGCGGCTCGTTGGGCCTCGATCCCGAGCCCAGAGCGCTGCTGTTGCCGTGTGGAGACACGATAGTAGCCAACAGCGCGATCCATACAAAGGGCATATCACCGTTTGCCCTTTGTATGGGTCAACGTTGTGCGAAGTGCATGCGGGCCATTGATGTCTGCTCTTCGGCCATTGGCGGATGTAGCAAGCGAACGCTCCCGGCCTTCCATCGAAATAACCGAGGGCGAGCTTGAATCGCTCTAAAGCCATCAGATGCCGGCGAGCCTGCCCACCTAGAGGCGGCGCTTGACGAAGCGGCCCGACCCAATTGCGGCATCGACCGTCTCGCCGTCCCTCAGGACAAAACGGCCTCGAACCAACGTGTGAAGCACCTTGCCGGTGAACGTGCGGCCTTCATAGATGGAGAAGCCCGCACTTGAGCGCACGTTCTCCCGCTTGTAAGTGTAGCGCGCATCGAGATCGACGATTGCAAGGTCGGCGTCGAGGCCGACCGCAATGCGTCCCTTGCGGTGATACAGCCCCATCGCATCGGCAGGCGCACTCGACAGCAGCTCCGCGATCCGACCAAGCGGAATGCCGCGCTTGTGGTGGCCATCGGTCAACATCACCGGCAACAGCGTCTCAAGGCCCGCGCAGCCGGGCGAAGCCTTCCAGATTCCGCCAGCTTTTGACGAGATATCCCGATGTACGTGGTCGGTCGCGACGGTGTCGATGTCGCCCGCCACAATGCCATGCCACAGCGCATCGCAGTCGCTGCATTCACGCACGGGCGGATTGATCTTGCCGAGATCGCCGCCTTCCCATTCGACGTCATGTGTCAGGTAGTGCGGACAAGTTTCAATGATGATGTCCGTGCCTGCATCTCGCGCGCGTAATCCCGCCTCGAGCGCCTCGCGCGACGACGTGTGTACGATATAGAGCCGTGCGCCTGTCGTGCGCGCAAAGAGCCCGGCACGTTGCACAGCATCAGCCTCGACGAAGGGCGGCCGTGTCGCATTCCAGGCGCGCAGACCGCCGCGTCCGTTAGGATCGGCTTCCATCTCGCGCTTGCGTAACACCCAGGCCGCTTCGATATTTTCGGGATGCGGGCACACCATGCCGCCATTCGCGGCTGCGGCTTCGCATAGCCGAAGGAGAAAGCCGTCGTCGATGTCCGGCAGGCCGAGCCGCGTGCCTTCCCCGCCCCGATTGTTCATGAAGATCTTGAACGACGGCGCCCCAAACTCGCGCGCGTAGCGCGGCACGCCGGCAAGCTGCAGTTCGGTCGAGATGATGAAGTGGTAGCCGAAATCGATACGAGCGCCGGCTTCAGTGATCTCCCTCACCTCGTCGAATAGCGTCTCGAACGGCTCGGTCGCCATCAGGTAGGGGATGAACGTCGTAATCCCGCCGAGTGCCGCAGCCGCCGTCTCGGTTGCGGCATCTTCCGGCACGCACGGACGCGCAATGTCCTTGCCGTGGCCGAGATGCAAATGCACGTCGATTATGCCGGGCAGCACGATCTTTCCCGAAACATCGAGCGTATCTCGCGCTTCGGCAGTCGTTCCGGGTGAGAGGATCGCAGCGATGCGCTCGTCCTTGATCGCAATATCCGCCGCAACACCGTTGGTGTCCGGCAAGACCACCGTGCCACCGCGAGCAATCAGGTCAAAGCTCATTCGGTCCTCTACTCGGCGGCATGTGTCATGGTCGCGCGGCGAACTCTACGCAGCGCCCGCGTCAGCTCCGTGATCGATTTGTCCTCGCCGGCGAGAACCGCATCCTCAAGCGCGCGCACATCGCGCTCTGCGCCGATTGCGGAGAGGTTGGCGCGGAATTTCTGCAAGACGGCTTCGCGCGACGGGGGACGCCGGACTCCGCCGAAAACATCCTCGACGTAGACCTGGCGCGTGTCGCCGTCAGCGAATGTGACATGGATGCGCGCTTCGAATCGGTTCGGGAAATCCGCGCCGACCATCTCACGGGCACTGATGCGTTTGGCTTGGGCGACGATCTCCGTGCTGGGCGCATTCGTGAAGGTCGCGGGCGTCACGCTGCCTTCAACCAGACGGGCCGCAAGCGCGATCGGCAAGCTGTAGCGCGCCTCATGACCACTCTGCGGCGTGAGCTTGTGCTCCCACGGGTCTGAAATCAGCACCGTGGCGCCCGGGGGCACCTCGCACACGATCGTCTGGATGGGTCGATTTGGATTCTCCGAGACAGCGATCTCCAGTGCTTCGATGAAGGGATGGATGTAGTGGCAGCAGGGATAGAACTTGAATGCGGCCTGCGGCAGATGCCACACGCCGCCCAGCGTCTCGATGGAGGCTGCGAAGCGACCCGCAGCATCGTCATCTGCCGCGAAACGCCGGAACAATCCGAACTTGCCCTCGAAGGCGGTAGCCGGCCCGGTGAGGCCCGCCTCCGCGAGCGTCGCGGCTGTCACACCACCATGCGCCGCCCAACCGGCATGCAACGACTTCACCGTGCTGCCATTGGTCAGGAATTCGAACACGCCGGATGACTGGCTGAGCGCGACACCGATCGCGTGGGTTGTCTTTACCTCATCGAGGCCGAACAGATCCGCCGCGACGATCGCCGCCGCCAGCGTTCCGCCGACCGATGTGATCTGGAAGCCCTGCGCCTGGAATTTTCCGGGCGCCGCGAGGCCGGCCCGGATCAGAACTTCCCAGCCCTTGAGGTAGGCGAGCAGGAACGCATCGTTGCTCGCGCCGGTGCTTTCCGCCGCGGCGAGCGCGGCTGCGGCGAGGACCGAGCTGCCGTGAACGATCGATGCCGTGTGCGTGTCGTCGTATTCCAGGCCATGGATCATGCCGCCATTGGCGAGCGCCGCAGCGGCAGCCGTGAACCCCTCGTCCGACCCGAAGACGGTCGCCGGACCATTGCCGCTCAACGCAGGCGCAGCTTTCAGGTACGGCGCTCCTGCGCCGGTCGCCGCAGCCGCGAAGCCGACACCGATCGCATCGAGGAAATGCAGCCTGGCGGCATCGCGCACGTCCAGCGGGATCGCGACCGGTTGCAGCGATCGCAGCCTGGCGATCAGCTGTTGCGACAGCGTCATACGGTCTCCTGCGTGATTTCCCGCGCCGCGGAGAGCGCGGCCAGGCGGCCGAGGCCGATCGCACTCAAGAGACCGTTACCCGATGCGTAACCGCCTGCGCCGCTCCGGCCGGACAGGCCCGCCGCCGCACCACCGCCGGCGAACAGGTTCGCGATCGGCTTTCCGTTCGCGCGCAATACACGGCCCTCGATATCCACCATCAAGCCGCCTTGCGTGTGAAACAGGCCCGGCACGACGCGACAGATGTAGAAGGGCGCGGCAAGCGGCGCGAGCGCAAAGTCGCGGCGGCCGAATGCATCCGGCTTCTCGCCACGCGCGGCCTTGTTGTAGTCGTCGAGGCTGGCCGCAACCGCAACGGCGTCGAGACGATGAAGCGCCGCGAGAGCGTCGGCGGTGTCCGCTTTCTTCACGCCGCCGTAGTTTGCGAGTTCGACGAACTCTTCTTCGGCCGCGGTCACGTCGAAGATGCGCTGATCAAAGATCGCGAAGCATGGTCCGCGCTGGGCCATGACGTTCGGCGTGTAGCCGGAATATCCGGCACTTTCGTCCCCGAAGCGCTTTCCCGCGGCGTTCACAATGATGCCGCCCTTCTCGATCGTGGTCCACGAGAGGAGGCTGCCGTGCGGATCGGACACCGCGGCATAGCCCTGATAGGCCCCGATGTTGCCGAGCGCGGCGCCGAGCTCCTCGCCCCAGAGCACGGCCTCGCCGGTGCTGCCGCGCGCGCCGAAGTACTGCGCATCGCTTACTTCGGGGCAGAAGCGCGCAACGAGATCGCGGTTTCCGGCAAATCCGTTCACGGCGAGGATGACCTTGCGCGCCGTGATCCGATGGCGCTCGCCGTCGCTGGTCTCGATGTCGGTACCGATCACCGCGCCATTCGCATCGGTGACCAGCGCACGCGCCCCATTGCCGACCGCCAGTGGAATGCCACGCTTGTCCGCCGCAGCGAGAAGGTCGTCCACGAGATCCTGCCCGCGGCGTGATGCCGGAGCATGCAGTCGCGGCACCGAGTGGCCGACATGCTTGTAGGCAGTCACCAGTGTCATGCGGGCGCCCACGGAGTCGACCAGCCACTCGACCGTCTCGGCCGATGTTTCGACAAGGCGGCGCAACAGATCGGGGCAGTCGGTCGGCCCGCCCTTGCGGATCAGGTCTTCGACAAACCGCTGGGTCGAGTCCTCGATCCCTGCCTCGCGCTGGAAGCGCGTACCGGCGGCCGGCACCGAACCGGTCGACAGCGCCGAATTGCCGCCGGGACGGTCGAGCTTCTCGATGATCGCCACATCCACGCTGGCATCGTGCGCAGTGATCGCGGCCGCGAGCCCGCAGGCTCCCGCACCGACCACCAGCACGCCGACATCTGCCGCCATCGATCCTCTCAACCCTTCGTCATTCGGGCGACGAGGTCGCGCCAGCGTGTTGCCGCCAAGCCTTGCGGATCGGAGATCAGTTGGCGCAGAACACCCGACATGGCCGGGAACGCTGCGCGCGTCAGCTCATCGATCTTGTGCAGCAGCTCATCGGTCGAGAACGGCTGATCGGCCCCGCCGCGCGCGTTCTCAACCGCCGTGGTCCATTGCTCACCGTCCGAAAGGCGCCAGGTTACGCGGCCCGGACGGTCCTTCGGCCACGGCTCGATCGGCTCGTAAGGCGCGAGCCGCACTGCCTCGCGCAGTCGCGCAATCGCGGGATCATCGAGCGTGTCGCGGGCGAATGACGTCTGCCCGCCGGTGCCGCGTGCCGCCACCGCGGCCATCGCGTGCGGCATCGAGAATTTCGCTGAAAGAACTGTCGGCGGCTCGGCTTCTGTCAACGTCAGGCCGCGCGGATGCGTCTCGACCGTGATCTCGGCGATCTCGTTCGGCGAGCGGCCGGCGGCGAGCAGCCTCTCGCGCAATACCAAACTCGCCTCGACGGCAGAGTGGGCATACTGACAGCACGCAAACAGCTTGTGATAGCCATTCGCGATCGCCCAGCATTGGCCGAGCTGCTCTGTCAGCTTTGCGGGCTCGGCCTGCGTGCCGAAGCAGCCGACGAATACGTCATAGGTGCTCTCCACGATCCCGCCGAGGCCGAGCGGCGCCAAGTCTGCGGCGCGCAGGCCGGACCACGCCGAGATTCCGGTCCACAGATTGCGCACCAGCGCGCCATCGAGGGCGTGATTGTAGGGGCCGGCGAACACCATGCTGGCGCCGGCCGAAATAGTCGCTAGCAGCGCGTCAGCATCATAGCCGCGCAGAAGTCCGATACCCGCGGCGGCACCCAGCGTGCCGAACGCTGCGTGCGGATGAACCGTCAATGTGGGAAACGGAAACGCCTGCGCACACCGCCCGACGATTTCGTAAGCCAGCACCAGCGCGCGCAACATCTGCAACGTATCGGCACCCGTCGCTTCAGCCTCGGCGAGAAGCGCCGGAAGGATGTAGGCGCCGGCATGCGCGGGGGCGAGGCGATATCCCTCGTCGAGCTCGCACCATGTCGCGGCAGTCCCGTTTGCTGCTGCGGCGGAATAACGGTCGACGCGGGCTGCTACGCGGTTGAAAACGGTTGCTTCTGTCGCCGCTGAGCCCTCGGTGAGTTTCTTTTGCGCGGCCTGCACCTCCGGTTCGGATTCGGCCGCGACTGTCGCAGCGAGATTGTCGGAGAGAACAAGCGCGGCGCGCCGCAAGATTGCGTCAGGAATTTCAGTCGCCTTCACCGTGGCGGCCCACGCGATGAGCGTGCGCGTTGCAGCCGCCGCGTCGGCACGGGCAGACGGCTGCACGCCGCCATGCGAACTCAAAACCATTTCCACAGATCCGTGTTGCCGCTCAGCTCCGCGGCCGAGCCCTGAAACACGACCTGGCCCGACCGCAGGATCAGGGTCTGGTCGACCACCTTCAGCGTCGCGGGAACATTCTGCTCGACCATAACCAGCCCCACGCCCATGCGCTCGTTGATGTCCGCGAGCCGCCGCATCACGTTGCGCACGATCACGGGCGCAAGTCCGGTCGAAGGCTCGTCCAGCAGAAGCCATTTCGGCTTGGTCATCAGCGCCATCCCAAGCGCCAGCATCTGCTGCTCGCCGCCGCTCATCGAGCCCGCGCGTTGCAGGCGGCGCTCGGCGAGCACCGGAAACAGCTCATAGACCTGCGTGACGAATCCAGGATCGAAGAGAAGCCCGGCGATGCGCAAATTCTGCTCGACCGACAGATTGGGGAAGACGTTGTGGCCCTGCGGCACCAGCGAAATGCCGTGGCGGACGTTCTCCGAAACTGTCGCGGCGGCGGTGTCGATCCCGTCGACATCGACCTTCCCGCCGCTCGGACGGACGGCGCCAACGATACAACGCAGCAGCGTCGTCTTGCCGGCTCCGTTGTGCCCGAAAATGCCAAGCCGCGCGCCGTCGGCAAGCGCGAGCGAGACGTCATTGAGCACCGTCAGCGGCCCATATCCTGCAGTCAGGTTCTGAACCTGCAGCATCGTCAGTGCCCAAAATAGAGTTCAGTCAGTTGCGGATCGCGGATCAGCTCGGCAACCTGCCCGCGCGCCATGATCGCCCCGGCGAACATAAAGACACCCTCATCGCAAAGATCGCGAACGAAGGAGATGTTGTGCTCGACGACGCAGACCGCGACGCCACTTTCGGCGACGTTGCGCACGACACGCTGCATGGCTTGATAGGCCTGTCCCTCGACGCCGGCCATCGGCTCATCGAGCAGCAGGCATTTGGCATCACCCATCAGCGCGCGCGCAACGCCAATCAGCTTCTGCTGGCCATAAGGCAGGTCGGACACGAGACTGCCCGCAACCTTGGACAGCCCGATCCTGGCCAGGACATCCCTTGCCTTTTCGCGGGCGGCTCCATCATGGGCTTTCAGCCGAGCGCGGCCGAAGAGAACGTTGAACAGGCTTTCTCCTGGATACCCGGAAGTCCCGATGAGCAGGTTGTCGATCACCGGCAGCGAAGGAAACAGCCGCACGTGCTGCCATGTCCGGCCGAGACCACTACGCACGCGCTGATGGAACTTCAACCCATCAAGCTTGGCGCCGTTCAGCGACACCGTCCCGGCATCCGGCTTCACGACACCGCAAACCAGATTGAACAGCGACGTCTTGCCGGCGCCGTTCGGACCGATCAGCCCGACAATGCGGCCGGCCTGGAGGGAGAGATCGACGCTGTCAGCGACGACGATTCCGTCGAAGCTCTTGCTCATGTTCCTGATTTCGAGAACGCCTGCCATTAGCGCAGCTCCGCCGGCTTGGCAGATGGTGCACGCCAGATATCGTTCGCCGGGACCAGGCCTTGGGGCCGGAAGAACATGAACACGAGCACAAGCCCGGTGAACAGGAGCCCTTGAATGGGCCCAAGAATGCTCGGCGGCAGAGCCAGGAAACTGATCGCCTGCGGCAAGGCCTGCAGTAACAAGGCGCCGATGACCGGCCCCCAGGTCGTGCGCATACCCCCGACCACCACCATGGTGAGGATGGCGGACGATTGCAGGATTTCGAACTGTTCTGGTGTGATGTAGCGGAAATAGTGCGCGTAAAGCCCGCCGGCCAACCCGGCGATGCCGGAACCCAGTGCGAAGATCGCGATCTTCATCCACATCGCGTCGCGTCCCATCGAGGAGAACGCAAGCTCATCGTCGCGCATCGCGCTCATCGCGCGGCCGTAATCGCTGCGGCTGATCCACCACACCAGCAGAATCGCCGTCGCCATAACGGCGAGCACCAGAAGAACGTAACTCTCCCGCCCGAACTCACGGATCAGGAACGGCGGGATGTTGGTGAAGCCCCCCGGTCCACCGGTGAAGCGGACGTTCTTGATAACCTCCAGCAGCCCGAGCTGAAAGCCAATACTGGCGATCAGCAGGTAATCGCCGGAGACACGAAGCGACGGCAGAGCGAGTGCGATCGAGGCAACGACCGCGACGAAAAATCCCGCCAGCATCGCCAGCAGCACCGGCACCTGGAAGTCGCGCGACAGTATGGCTGACGTGTAGGCGCCGAGCGCAAAGAAGACCGGATGGGCGATCGAGACGAGGCCGCCGTATCCGATGATCAGGTTGAAGCTTGTCGCCAGGATGACGTAAAGGCCGACGAGGATGATGACGCTATAGAGATACTCCATGGCCCCTACGCCTGACTTGCGGCAGGCGGAGTGGGAGGCAGCGCGCGCGTCGCGGAAGCGAATTTGCTTCGCCGCTTCGGCAGGCGAAGACCATTCGGAAAGAAGACAATCGCGAAGAACAGGAAGACGTAGAGCAGGAAGCCCTGCCACTCGGACGGGATGACCAGAATGCTGGCGTTCTGAATGATGCCGAGAATGACCGCCGCGATCGCAGCTCCCGCGACGTTGCCGATGCCGCCCATAATGGTCGCCGCGACGGCGAACAGCATGAGGTTGACGCCGGTCTGCGGAAGAACCTGTGCGCGCGTGCCGTAAAGAAACATGCCGAGCCCGGCGAGCGCGCCGGAGATCAGCATCGTCACGAGAAAGATCTGGCGCTTGTTGATGCCGTAGAGCGCGGCGAGATCCGGATTGTCCGCCACCCCGACCATGAACTGCCCGGTGCGGGTGAAGCGCATGAAGGCGAAGAATGCCGCAAGCGCCGCAACCGTGGAGCCCATCGCTGGCAAATCCCAACTACTCACCGCGATATCGCCGACGAGCGTGACCGGCCAGAAGATCATAGGGAAGATCGTCTGCGGCCAGGTGCCGAAGATGAGCGCCGCCACATAGGCGGTGAATTCCGACACCATGAAGGTGAAGACGAAGACGAACATCACCGACACGCCGCGCGCCCGGAGCGCCTCAAAGCCGATGCGCTCCAGCGCATAGGACGTGACCAGCGTCACGGCCATCATCACCACGAACGCCGCCCAAGCGGGCCATTCGAGCCCCTGCACCACGACGAACGCGGTGTAGAAGGCGATCGTCATGACGGCCGCCTGGGCGAAGTTGAACAGCCGCGTCACCTTGAGCACCAGGGCGAAGGCGACCGCGAACAGCACGTAGTAGGTGGAGGTCGCAAGCGACGTCCAAAGGATCTGCAGGATGATTGTGATGTCCTGCATGGTCGGTTGCGACCCTCCTACCTGCAGACCTGCCGAACGCTATTCGCCGACGACCGCCTTGCGGACCCATTTCCCGCCTTTGACTTCCATCAGGTACACCGGTTTTGTCGCCGTGTGGTCTGCACTGATCGTGGTCTTGCCCGTCAGCGGCGTGTCAACGCTCTTCATCGCCAGCATTTCCTTGCGGAAATTCTCGCCGGTGATCGGAAGCTTCTTGTCGTCGAGCGACTTCAGCACAGCCGCGACCAGATACGGCGCGTCGTACAGATACTGCGTGTAGGGAAGACCATTCGGCTCGCGGCCGACCTCCTTGGTCCAGCGCGCCACGTAGTTCTTCACCGCCTCCGAATCATCGACCCCGGGCGCAAGCGACGTCGCGATCACGCCCTCGGCCGCCGCGCCGAGCTGCTGAACGAGCTTCGGATTGTACGCCACCGAATAGGAGCTGATCGGCTGCGCAAGGCCAAGCTGCCGCATCTGCGCGATCACCTGCGGCGTGTCGGATACAAGGCCTTGCAGATGGATCATGTCCGGATTGGCGGAGCGCACCTTGAGCAGCGCCCCGGTAAAATCGGTCGCCTTCGGATCGTAGGCTTCGTAAGCGACGACCTGGCCGCCCGCAGCGGTGAAAGCCTTCTTGTAGACCTCCGCCGCCACGACGCCGGTCTCGTTGTTGATGTAGACAACGGCGGCCTTCTTCTTGCCCATGTTCGCCACGGCGTATTTGGCGACCGCCGTAATATCGACGTCCGCGAGCGGAAACGTCGTGTACACATAGTCTCCAAGCTTTGCGACATCGGGTGAGTTGGCACCGATACTGAGCTCGACGACCTTGTTATCGTTCGCGATCGGAGCGACCGCCTTCACGACCCCGCTCCATGCCGTCACGAAGACTGGGACTTTTTCGACGCTCACGAGGCGGTTCACCATCTGAATGCCGATCTGTGGATCGGCCTGTGTATCGAGCACGATCATCTCGAGCTTCTTGCCGTTGATGCCGCCGGCCTTGTTGATCTCCGCGACGGCCCATTCGGCGGCTTTGACCTGATCCTGGCCGTAGAGCGCCTGCGAACCCGTCAACGGCATTGCAAGGCCGAAACGAAAACTATTTTGGGCAGATGCGGGAGCCGCGAACGAAACGGCCAATATCGCGGCCGCGCCAAGTTTCAGACCCACGCGACGATCGAACCCACTCATAGCTAGCTCCCCTGTTGTCTGGTGAATGTTATGCAGCCGCACGATCGATCGCCTTGAGCGCCATGAGCGCCTCCTCGGTGCTCATGACGTCGGCATATTTCTCTGACATGTCGAACAAATTGACCGCATGCGACACCGCGCTGCGGTCATAGACCGCGTCGTGCGGCACGAGCGCACGGAAATTGTAGGCAAAGCCATCGACAACGGACCCCCGCACGCAGCCGCTGGTCGTGCAGCCGGTCACCACCAGCGTGTCGACGGCGCGCTCGATCAGATAACTCGCGAGCGGTGTGCCGAAGAACGCGCTTGGATGCTTCTTCGGAAGCAAAACGTCATTCGGCTCCGGGGCAATCTCGGAAACGAAGTCGTAGCCGCGCTTCGCAACTGTCATCAGCGCGGGCACCTTGTCGGCGAGCCGGCCTTTGTCAAACGTCTCCTTCTGCGAGACGTAAGGATAGATCACCGGCCAGCCCTTCGAACGGAACAGCGCGAGCAGCCGCGCGATCTGATGTACAGCGTCCCATCCCACCTGACCACAAGCGGTCGGAAACTCCTTGATCGCCTCCATGAACGGCTTCGGCGTCGTGCCGACGGTGCGATACTGCACATCGATGATCAGCAGACAGGGACGCTTGCCGAGACCGGAACTGCGGCCGAAGCCGGCGGCGCGATAGGCCTCCTGCTCGTGCTGCGGAATGATGGCGTCCCACGGCTTCATCAGGTAGCCCTTCGTCAATCGCGATAGCGTGCTTCGAGCGCGTCGTAGTGATCCTTCGCGACGGCGCGCTGACGTTCTTCGAAAGACGCAAGCCGGTCGCGCACGGCGTCGAGCGAGCCATTCTGCTTCAGCGAACCGAGGACCTCTCGCACGGACTTCAGCGCGGCCTGCAGTGCCGCATTGGCGTAAAGCACCGCGCCGAAGCCCATCTTGGCAAGCTCCGCCTGCGACACCGAAGGCGTCAGGCCGCCGAACACCATGTTCGCCACTTGAGGCACCGGCAGGTCACGCGCAATCGCGGCCAGCTCTTCGGCGCTCACCGGCGCTTCGACAAACGTCGCATCCGCGCCCGCTTCGATAAAAGCGTGCGCGCGCTCCAGTCCTTCGGCGAAGCCGCGCACCGCCCGGACATCGGTGCGCGCAACGATCTGGAAATCACCGTCGCGCCGGCTGTCGACGGCGGCCTTGACCTTCTGCACCATCTCGGCGAGCGGGATGACGTCCTTGCCCTTGAAGTGGCCGCACTTCTTCGGAAACACTTGATCTTCGATCTGGATGCCGGCAGCGCCGGCTCGCTCCAGCACCGCAACGGCGCGCGTCATGTTCACGGGATTTCCAAAGCCGGTGTCGGCATCGGCCAGCACCGGGACCGAAACAACGTCGCATATCCGTGCGACGTGCTCAGCCAATTCCGTCAGGGTGACCAGTCCCACATCGGGCACGCCGAGCGACATATTCGCAATGCCCGCGCCCGTGATGTAGACGGCCTCGTAGCCGAGGTCCTCGATCACGCGCGCGATCAGCGCGTTCGGCGTTCCGGGAAAAATCGCGGCGCGCTTGGCCGCCAGCAGCGATTTGAGCTTGGTCGTCGGTCGTTCGAGCCTGACGGGAGCGTTCACAAGCTGACCCTGCCTTTGAGCATTCAAATGAGAGCGGCCTTGCCGGAAACTGTCAACAGTTTTCAGTTTCGACTTAGGCGCGCGCCCGTGCCCGCGCGGTGCGCCCGGGCGCGGCTTCTTCCGGAACTCCTGACATCGCCGATAGAGTGCTCAAACGGGCATTGCGGATATGACGGCGCATCGTGCTCTCGGCCGCATCCGGGTTTCGTGAAACGAGCGCCTTAAGGATCTCGCGATGCTCGCTGAGCGCTTGCTGCGCGCGGCCCGGCCGCGTGCTGGACCGCAGGCGATGAATGCGCAGCTGATAATAGACCTCGTCGAGCAGCACCCTCTCCAGCCGTTCGCAGCGCGCCGACCTGACGATCGTGAAGTGATAGTCGTCGTCACGCGATCGCTGGTAATAGGCGGAGCCCGCGGCCAGTTCGGGCTGGCTCGCATGATGCGCCAAAAGCGCCCGCAACCGCTTCAATTCCGGCGCCGTCATGCGTTCGGCTGCAAGCCGGGCCGCCATGCCCTCGAGCGCCTCCCTGACAAGGAACAAGTGCTCGAGGTCTCGTTCATTGAAATCGATCACGCTGACGCCGAGCCTTGGCGTCCGCGTCACCAGCCGACCCTCCAGGCGGCCAAGCGCCTCGCGCAGAGGCCCTCGGCTGATGCCCAGGCGCCGCGCGAGTTCTGACTCGGAGAGCTTCTGTCCCGGCACGAACTCACCGGAGGTGATGGCTTCCACCAGCTGATTGAAAATCGTGTTGGTGAGTGACGTTGATTCGATCGCGCGGATGACAGTCATTGGTCGCTCGACCGGGTACTTGTCCGTCGATGTATCAGCCTCTTTAGCGGGATAGCGGACAGGCTGCAAACTGTCTACAAAGTGCTGACCCTGGTCTCAGCTGGCACGTCGCAGTGCTGAGGTTTGGGAAGCGAAGCTTGCAGTTATTGGGCTTTGTGTCCGCTCAAAAGCCGGCAGAGAATATTGGTCGTAATGGGTCTGGCGGAGGAAGCAGTCACCTGCGAACCAGTCTCGTGGCGCCGTTTCCCTGCTAACAGGGAAAATTACAGGGAATTTCCTGGATTGGGGATGGTTTCGCGAATTTGACAGGCAATTTCCTGTTAGAAATCAACCGCTTGCAGCGAAATTCCCTAGGAATGCGAGCAGGGAATTTCTTTGGTGCGAACAGGGAAGCCAAAAGAAAGATCAGGGAGCTTTGCGAAAGAAAGGTAAGCGTCCATTTCTCGCACACTTGTCTCTGGTCTGACGAACCCGATCTGTTTGCGCCATCGATTTGCAGATGGAGAGAACGGAATGGCGGGCGAGCATCGGCCATGGAGGCGCCAGCGTGAGGCCTTCTGGCGAGCGCATCATGAGGCGTGGAAGCTTAGCGACCTGAATCAACGGGAGTATTGCGAAGCTCACCGGCTGCCGCAGAAGGGGTTCGAGAACTGGCGCCAGAAGTTCAAAGCCGAACCACAGGTGCCGGAGCGCAAGCTGCTCTACCGGCGCGGCGGCCTAAGTCATAGGCTTAGTCACACCCTTAGTCATACCCCGAACGATGCGGCGCCGCGGCCGATCGTCCCGGCGCCGCGCGAGGGTCGTCGACGCGCATTCAGCGACGATGACAAGCGTCGGATCGTCGACGAGGCGATGCGGCCAGGCGAGGTCTTGTCCGCTGTGGCACGGCGCTACGGGATCGCGGCGCGCATCCTGTTCCGGTGGAAGCAGGAGCTGGCAGCCGTGCCGACGTTCGTCACGGTGCAGATCATCGACGATGGCGCAGCTCGTGGCCAGGAGAGCGCACCATGACGGCATTGCTCCCCCAAGGCGTAAAGGTGCATCTGGCGCTGAGCTACATCGACATGCGCAAGGGCATCGACGGGCTCGCCATGCTGGTGCAGGGCGTGCTGCGGCAGGATCCATTCTCCGGCCACCTGTTCGTGTTCCGAGGCCGCACCAGGGCTAACCTCATCAAGATCGTATTTTGGGACGGCACCGGCCTCTGCCTGTTCACCAAACGGCTTGAGCATGGCGTCTTCCTCTGGCCTCCGAGCGTAGACCCCGACGAGACGTTGATGTTGACCTCTGCGCAATTCGCGCTCCTGATCGATGGTGTCGATTGGCGCGCGCCCGAACAGCGGTGGCGTCCGGCGATCGCGGGATGATCGCTGCGGCTCATTGACTCACAGATTGCGTTGTTCGGTGAGACGGCGCGCGAGTCAGCGTACACTCGCGCATGGACATCGATCTTGCCGCCTTGCCGGACGATGTGGAGACTCTGCACCGCATGGTGCGCTCGCTCGCGGCGGAGCGCACCGCTCTCGCCACGGCGCAGGCCGAGATCGAGCGGCTGCGGTTGATCGTCCAGAAGCTCCAGCGCAACCAATTCGGACGGCGTGCCGAGCGGCTCGATGGCGATCAGCTACAGTTCGGATTTGAGGACCTCGAGATCGATCTCGCACGAGTCGAGGCCCGGCTTCCGCCGCCTTCCACATCAGTGGCACAGGATCACCACCTACGTCTGCCGGCAGAGCTGGAGCGCGAGGACAGGCGCATCGACATCGAGCAGGAGACCTGCACCTGCTGCGGCGGTCCGCTGCACTTCATCGGCGAGAGCGTCAGCGAGATGCTCGACCATGTGCCGGCGCGTTTGCGCGTCATTCGCATCCGCCGGCCACGCTTTGGCTGCCGCGCCTGCGGGACGATCCACCAGGCTCCCGCCGCCGAGCGCCCGATCGCCAAAGGCCTAGCCACCCCCGCCCTGCTGGCCCACGTCCTGGTCTCCAAATACTGCGATCACCTGCCACTGTACCGGCAGAGCCAGATCTTTGCGCGGCACGGTGTCGAGCCGAATCGCTCTACCCTCGCCAACTGGGTCGGCGGGGCCGTCTGGTGGTTGGAGCCCCTGCAGGCGCGGCTCGCCGAGCGCGTATTCGCCTCGCAGACCTTGTTCGCCGACGACACACCGATCCCGGATCCCGGTCGCGGTCGCACCAAGACCGGCCGGCTATGGGTCTACGCGCGAGACGACCGGCCATGGTGCGGACCCGATCCACCGGCGGCGGTCTACCTCTACAGTCCGGATCGCCGCGCCGAGCGGCCGGCGGCTCATCTGCGGCACTTCAAGGGCATCATCCAGGTCGACGGCTACCCGGGGTTCGAACGGCTTCCTGCCGCTGGCCATATCCAGCTTGCGGCCTGCTGGGCTCACGCACGGCGCAAGTTCTACGAGGTGCATCAGGCGACCGGCTCACCCGTCGCAGCCGAAGCGCTCAGGCGCATCGGCGAGCTCTATGCGATCGAGAAGAGCATCCGAGGCCAGAGCGCCGAGACCCGCAAGAGCGTACGACGTGGCAGGTCGCTGCCGCTGGTCACCGCGATGAAGATTTGGCTTGAAGCCGAGCTCATCCGGCTTCCGCCCGCGGCGGTGTCGCGGACGCGATCCGGTATGCACTCAGCCGCTGGCCAGCGCTGTGCCGATTCCTGGACGACGGCCGCATCGAGCTTGATAACAACACCGTCGAACGCGCCATCCGGCCCATCGCGATCGGCCGAAAAAACCATCTGTTCGCAGGCTCCGATGGCGGCGCCGAGCGGTGGGCGATCGTCGCCTCGTTGCTGGCGACCGCCAGGCTGAATGACCTCGAGCCATTCGCCTACCTTCGCGATGTTCTCGAACGCCTATCCGACGGCCACCCGATCAGTCGGCTCGACGACCTACTCCCGTGGAATTGGACCCGGCTGAAGGTCGCCGCCTGACCCATGTGTCAGGAATGGACGCTTACCTACGTCCGCGTGTGCGCGTGTGTGAAATCAACGAAGGCAACTCAACGCTCCAGGCGCGGGCTGCCGTCGACGCCGGAAAGACCATCAGTCCCATATGGCGGCTGACAGTCGTGTGCCTCCGGTTCCTTTTGCATGTCACGCTGGATGCCGGGCTGCCAATGCGGCGCAACGCGCACAAGGCCGAGGCGAGCGATCAGCGGGTCCTCTTGCCGGCGCGGGTCCGGTTGCGAATCCGGTTTCGCATCCGCATGCGGGCCCGGCGTGATGTCCTGCAGAAGCGGCAGATAGTTCTGGCACTCCGCGGCGCACACACGCTCTTTGTCGGCGGTGACAAAGATTTCCGCCAGACGCCGCGCAACGAACGGTGCCGCGGCACTGGTGCCTTGCACGAACGATCTTGAACCGCTGCGCACACCCGCCGCGACGGTGCCGGCGAGAACCTTGGAGCGGTCGGACATCGAGGAACAGTCGACGGACGCCTCCGGCCAATCATGCTGATCCGTTTCCGCGGGCCGATAAGACTCCGTCGTTCCCCCTGCGGGGCCATAAGGCTCGCTCGCTCCCGCAGCGATGCCTGCGGAACTGGGGGGCTCCGTCGTTCCTGCAGGGCTATCGGGCTCATACGGTCCTGCCGAGCTGTAGGGCGCCGGCCGAACATCTTCAAGGGACGACCCAAGCCCCAGGCCGAGCCTGAAGCCGGCAACGATGAGCGTCTTCTCGCCCGTCGCAAGACCGTTCAGGCTGCCGAAACGCCGAATGAAGGCATCCTCCGTGTCCAGCTCGCGGAGAGACCCGTCACGTTCGTAACGACAGTCCTTCAGGTCGTCGAAATAACTCTGACGGCTCCCGGAACGCAGCATTTCCGGATCGGAATCGCGCTGAATCCAGCAGTGGATCGGATATCCCTCGATTGATCTTCCAGACCCTTGCCGGATCACGACGGTCCACTTGCCGGCCTCGATGCCGGGAAGGCAATCATTCTCTGGCTCCGACGGCGCCATCACAACAAGCACACGCCAACGGCCGGTTTTTTTCTCCGCCTCGGGTCCGCGTCTGTCATCGGCCCTGTGCAGATCCGCGCTGATCTGGCCGACGTCCTGGTCCTTGTCATTGAGTATTGCACAAACCCGCCTCGGGTCGCCGTCATCTTCCGCTGAGTCAGATCCGATCTCCAGCGATACGCGGCAATTGTCTGACGGGTCCCATAGCTCAACGACGTAGCCGACCGGATTGAACGTCTGCGCAAACCATATTTCCAGATAGCTCGGCGTCCGGTCGTTGGCCTGCAGGCGCCAGGGAAAAGACGCCGCGCCGTCTTCGAAGTCGTCCTCGTCGATCACCCCGTGCAGGCGATCGAGAAACAGGTTGCCGGCCGGCAGGACGAGCGCAGTCGGTCCCGTCAATTTGCGGCGCATCGCAACGAGTTCTTCGATTGCGGCCTCGAGTTCCGTTTCACCGTCGTGCCGCCCGCCCGAGAAGCCGTAGCTGAAGTTGATCACGAGGCGGGCCTTGTCGATATCGTAGCCTTCCTTCCTCGCGATGATCTCGGCGCGATCGAAAATGTAATGGAACGCCGACAGCATATACATGTCTTTGCCGAAGCCGGACGTGTCGAGCGCGATCGTGTTCGGAAGCTGCACCGCAATGATGCGGATTTCCTCCTTCGGCTCATCGCCGCGCTCGGCTGCATATCCGGTGGCGAGGTCCATCACGTGGCCGCCATGCGACGCATGGCGAGAGATCATGCTCGGAAATTCCTCGCTATCCGTCGTCGCCCCTGCGGCGCGATAGAGCGTGTCCTCGTCGTCGCCGTACTCCTCGATAAGGCCTTCGATGTCTTCGCGCGTGTATTCGCGGCCGAACAGCACGCTCGTTTGCGCCGGATCCTGATCGACGGATTGTAGCCAGCAGAACTCGACCCGGGTCTTTTTTCCCCCGGCGTCGCGGAAATTGCGGTGCGCGAAGGGCAGGCCGTCGTCGATCACCGCCATGATGGTGATCCGCTTGTCCCCGATGCGATTGCGCAATCCGGGATCTTTCTCCCAGTAGGGCGGGTCTGGTTTGTCCAGGTCCTTCATTGCGCCGTTCGGGATCGGGAAGGCGACGCGAAAACGCGAACGCCGGATTCCCCTGATCCCTGGGGGCAACTGCGACCGCAACCCCCTCAGGGCTTGTTGAAGCGCCTTCTGCAGCGCGTCCGGACTCTCGATCTCGTCGAACGGCCGGTCGACCACGAACGGAACGAACTTCTTGGCCTCGCCCGGCTTCCAGAGTGTCGGCAACCGCCCTTTGTGACGATCACGAGAGTCTGCTTCGTCAGCGCCGTCAAACTCATCACCGTCGGGGCCGTCATCTGTTGCGCGCCGTCGCGCTGACCCGAGTTCGGCAAGCGCCGAGATGAAATCAGGAAATTTCCGGATACCGGGAAACGCGTAACCTTTGCCCTTCCCGAAGTTCCAGAATTCGTAAGGGCTCAGATATTTGGGCAATTCGCCCGGATTGGGCGGATCGTCGCGCAGTTCGGGATTGTCCATCACTTCGGCCCGTCGTGAAGTTCGAACTCTTTGCTCGCCTTGCCCCACAGGTACTCGAACAGCGGGCTCGCATTGACGTCGATGGTGGCCTCGTTCTTCTCGACGCCATAGTGCGCGTTATTGCCCTGCATGAACTCGTTCAGGAAAAAGTCGCAGTCGCCGTTGGCGCGATAGGTGTAGCTGTCCACGCCGCCGCCCACGTTGCATTTCGCCAGGATGATCTGGCCGACGGCGCGCCCGAGGATCGCGCCCGCCCAGCTGTCGATCGGATAGTGCACGCCCGCGACGGTCCTGTTGACGGCGATCCGCTCGGCCAGCTTGCTGAGCAGCGCTTGGCGGTTATGGACGTCGGCATAGTGGTGCTCGTGGTACGCGACGAACGCGCGCAGAACCTCCGCCACCGCGAACGCTTCCGTCGCGTGCGCGCTCGGAAAGGTGGCATGTGCCGGCGTCGGGATGATCGGCATTACCTTGCCGTCCAGTTTGTCGGGGCGGCGGCAGGCCAGATGGTGCTTGAGCAGCATGGCGACATGGGCGGACAGCACCTGAGTGATCCCGATCAGTTCGAACAGGTAGCGGTTGGGCGCGCTTTGCAGGCCGAGGATCATCGCGAAGTATGGCGTCGGGAATCCGAGCTGGCTGAGGATTTCCGGCGACCTGTCGGGCCTTTGATCGAGGTATATCCGCATGAATTTCAATTGCGTCTTAAAAGACTGGATGTCGGGCCGATAAAACACCCCGAATGCCGTGCCAGCGTACTTCATGTCCACGGACTTGCGTGACCGGTGGACCTGCCAGTTGAAGTCCCTCAGGAAGTCGGTGAGATAAAGCGAGGAGCGAACCCAGTCGGCCCATAGGTCCATGTTTGCGGCCGACGAGAAGCCGAGTTCGTGCGGATGCCCCAGATGCTTGGGATCCGCCACATGGGTGATTGCCTGCTCGGTGATCTGCAGGCCCTGCACAAGCAGCGGGTCGTAGACCGGATCCGTGCCGGCGCCGACGAAGGCGCCAAGCCCGGTGACGTTAAGTCCTCCGAGGCCACCGAGACCTCCGAGGCCACCCAGACCTCCGAGGCCTCCGAGACCACCCAGCCCACCGAGGCCCCCCAGCCCCCCAAGACCCCCTAACCCTCCGAATGCGCCCATTTCCCGTCCCTCTGCTGCAAATTTATGGAATGCCGGCCGCGCGCAACGCCTCTGCAACTCTGCGGCCGACTTCGTGGTCGCCTGCCGGATGTTCGCGAAGATAGCCGGCGACCGTGAACCCCGGTTGCCGCCGCAGCATCTCGATCCCGACGGCGCTCGCCTCCTGCGCGCGGCCGAGGTGGTGCAGCGCAGTGATCTTGCTTCGAAGCGTCGACGTGTGACGATCATGCCGGAGAAGGGAACGCTCCGCGAAAGTGAGCGCCTCTTCGTATCGCCCAGCGGCCACGAGCGCGGTCGAGCTGAGCGACTCGTAGTAGTATTGGAACGGATCGATCGGTGAGAGCCGCCGCGCCTTCTCGGCCGCCCCGACCGCTTTTACCGCTTCATCCTGGAAAGCATGCAGCGCCCCCTTCAGTAGCCAAGCCAGCGACTCGTTGGGATTGCGCCGCAGCGCTTCATCGTAACGGGCGCTGGCGATATCCAAGCGGCGCAGCAGATTGTTGTGCGCGAAGCCATCGATCGTCAGACAAAACGCGCTGTCCGGGTTGATGTCGAGCGCCCGCGCCGTGCAATCGACGGCGATCTGCGTGTCCTTGGCTGGATCGGTGCTCCACCGGTTAAACACACTCAGGATGTGCCACTTGCCGAACCACGCGTGCGCCTCCGCAGCGTTAGGGGCACGCCTGAGTGCTTCCTCGATCAACTCGCGCGACTTTGCGAAATCGCGCAGGGCCGGTCGATGCATGAGGCCGACTCCGGCGAGAAGAAGCCGATGATCTTCCAGATCGCGCAGTCGGCGGTCAGATACATGCGTAATTGCATCGTCGGCGATCGCTCGGCCGACGGCACCGACGATTTCAGACACGCCTTCTGCAGACCGGCTGAGAAACCTCGCGATCGGTCCGGCGAATTGCCGCGTCCACAGAATGCGTCCCGAGGAAGTATCCAAAAAATCCGCATCGAGCACAATTTCTTTGGCACCGACGCGCAGCGTGCCAACTACGCAGTAATCGACAGCCAAGTGCGAGCGCACTGCCGCAATATCGACCTTCTGATGATCAAGCGCCCTGCTCGACCAATGAGAAATCACGGCGATCAGGTTGGAGCGTGACAGGGACCGGCACGTTTCCTCGGCCAGCCAGTCTCCGAGCACCGCGTGTTCCGGCGTGCCGGCGATCGTTCGGAATGGCAATACTGCAATCGCCGGAAGCATCGACGGGGGTGGCGGTTGTGACGGAAGGCTATAGAGGGAATAGACCTGCTCGGGATTGAGGCGCATCGGGCCAAGCCAGCGATTGAAGCCCTCCTCGCGTATGTTAATGCCTTCGAGTAGGTCGCCAGAACCTGGTCGCCCGATGAAGGACACCCGCGTCAGGTCTAGGGTGATGTCAGAGTTGGTGCTTGTCAGTACGTCGGCGAAACTGTCGCCCATGATCTGTTTGATATCGGATAGGGCGCGCCTCAGGCTTTGCCGACCGGTATCGTAACAGGCTGTGCCCCACAGCGTGTCTTGCAGGAATGGACGCGTGCGGCGTCCAAACGGCGCGGTCGCCAGAAGCGCAAAGAGCGCCTTGTGCTTGGCGCCGGTTATCTCGAATCCCGCGGGCTGCGCCGAGCGAACCACGCAGGCTCCGAAAAGATTGATCTCGATCCGCTTGGTCTGCACCGACTTAACCCTATAGGTGAGACATTCTGCAACCTAACACTGTGGATGCCTCATCTCCAAGCGGGCTCACGCTTTTTTCACACGGCTGCGAATCCGGTCTGCATTAGCCTTTCAGTATGAGCGATAAGGACGGAGAGACCAGGAAGCCAGCAACCCGGAAAAGTGGGCAGTTTGAGGTGCGCGACCTCATCGATTTTTATCGCCGCTGGTCCGAGTTCCGGCAAACGGCCGAACGTCTCGCGGACTGCGCCCATCTCTCTCCCTCCGAGCGTCAAACGGTTCGTTGGCTGATTCAGCTCGCCGACCGTGTCAGCGAGCAGGATCTGAGCAAATAGGGGATCGCGTCTCACGGGGGCAATCATCTCCCCGAGATGATGATCGTACATGTCGCCAGCGGGGATTCATTTCGACCCATACTGGCTGATAAGACCGACACGCAATTGCGATGGGGTGCGGGCGCCTTGCGCGGTTACACCGTAATGTCCGCGCGGGTATTAATCTTATTCGATCAATCTCATCCGTTTTAGGTATGTGTAACTCACATTTATTTCACTCATTCAAGAAGAGCCCGCCGATTATTATCGGTTTGCGCAGAAGGTATCGTGTCGACATGCCACCGGACCTATCGGGTCAAAAGCGCCATCCGCGTGCGCAAGCGGCACAATTGGCCCGTCGAACGCAACCCAGGAGGAGCAGATGAGGAACTCGTTCGTTCGCAGCATTAGCCTCTCCGCCGCTGTCGGAGCTTTCCTTGCGGCGGGAATCGTTGCTGAGAATCCGGCACCGTCCGTTTACCCGACCGCCATCACCGGCAAAGCCGGCGATGGCGAGCGCATCACGCTGGCCCAGGTGGGCTGCAGCAGCCGTGTGTGCGGCCGCTAGCCTTGCTGACCACTGGCTAATCCAACGGGAGTATGTGCCATGCCCGAGAAGGCAGCGCAGAATATACAACTCGGAGTGCCGTTCGACGAAACCAGCCATTATTTCTTCCTCTCCTTGGCGGTGGGGGCGGCGGTCGTCTTTTTCTTCTCCCTGAAGAAGTTCGGAGAGTCGACCGTCGACAAGAGCGAGGACGATTTCATCGCTCGGCTCCCGATCAAATACCTTGCCTCGCACGACGTCTACGCGCGAGCGATGCTCCTCTATATCGGCGTCATGGTTCTGACGCTGACTGCCTTTTCGCTGCTCGGCCCGAGCGCCCTTGGTCTGGGCGGGGACAAGGTCCCGGAAACTGCGACGAGCGTTCTGCCGCTGTTCGTTGCTTTGATCCTCGTCGGCATAATTCCGAACTTCTCCATGCTGCAGTCGATCGAACGCCGCATTCGTCAATTTGCGCATGAGCGTGCGTATATTCCGGCGTCCGCACGCGCCATGGCGGAGAGAATGGCGGCAGCGGAATTTGCATTCGAGCGCTACGCTACGGATGCGATTCTGGGCCTGCCTCTCATGGCCGATCTCCTGCGGAGCGATCTTGGTTCCTCCAGGGGTTCACTGGAATACAGTTGGGCTCGCCTGTGCTGCCTCAGTTACGAGATGCAGTGGGGCAAAGCGGCCGAGCTGATCGGGACGCTCGAGGAGCTGCGGAACAGCCTGGAAGAGAAGCGACAGGCATTGGCCAAGGAGATCGGTCAGTATCGACAGCAGAGGGCAGCGACGCCCGGCTACACCAACGAGAAGCTGCATCAGAACACCCGGAAGGTGTTGCGCGAATTGCACCTTTTGCTCGGATGCGCGGTGCGTGCCCATTCCAGTCCGAACACGGACATCAATGTCGAGCTGAATAAATTCGGCTTTGTGCTCGACCCGACGCCTTCGCCCGACCCGAAGGCCGGGGATGTCATCGTTGCCGGTCTGGGCATCATGACATTCAGCCTGCTCGTGCTTGGGCTGGGCGCGGCGGCGCTCGGCCTCCTATGGAAGACGTCGAACTACTTCCCGTCATCGGCTCTCGACGCGTTTCTCTGGGCCGCCTCAGCGGGCTCCGCGCACGCGTCCGCGATCGTGATCGCGCATCTCATCAGGTCGCGTTCGATTCGAGGCAGCCGCTGGGTCCTCCCAGGCGACCGGCCCGGCTCTCAATTGGCGAATTGCATTCGCGTGGCGGCGGCTTGCGCTGCCGGGGGCTACGTTGTGCTCATGGTGTGGGGCGTCATCTATCAAGGCACGGTCACGGCGGCCCTTCTCAAGGGTATGGCGGCCTACGCGCTGATGCCTGCGGCGACCGGCGGCTTCTACATTCTTCATCTAGACAACGTCGCATCCGGCAGACGGCCAAGCCGGCTGATAGAGATTTGCCTGCAGGCGTCGGTCACTGCTTTCTGCGGTCTTGCAGCATGCTGCGCATGGCTGACTCTCGTCGGAGAGCGGCCCCTGCACAACTACGATCTGGTGCTCATGGTGACGCTGTTCGGCGCGGTGATTGGCGGCTCGCTCGCGTGGTACATTCCGGAAGCGGTACCGGACCGCAAATTTGATCCGCTGGCTGACGCGAGGGAGCAGCGGATCCGCGCGCTGGAATCGGCTGCCATAGTGCGCTTTCAGGATCCGGCGCTCGCGAAGATCTGGCTCGATCAATCGGATGTCCGGCTCGGCAACCAGACGCCGAGGCAGGCGGCAGGTCGTGTCGAAACATACGAAGACGCCGTTGGCCTGTTGTATGAACGCAAGCCGCGGCTCGCGGCCTGATTTCGGCAATCGTCGGGAACAGTACTGTTGCGCACGGCGCCGCGCATCGCGGGTATCGCGCACGGCCACGATACGGCTAGTCGTTTCGCACAGCAAGCGCAACGAGGGAGCGAGTCGGGAACTTGCGAATTCACTTCTATTTCACGCCGCACATGAAGATATCTTAGATATTGTCCGTCTCAGTGGTGAAACAGCTAAATAGGGAATCACCGGCGGTGATGATTAGCGTGCGCCGCGCTAATGACAAGGCTGTGCAATCGTCATGTGAGTAACGGCGCAAGATATCAAGGTTTGAGTTTCTGTCGTCCGCCCGGCAATCGGGCAAAGGCATTTGTTGACCTTGCAGCAGGTCGTCAAGCCGGAGTGATGAATATGAAGCGTGGTGCGATACGCCGGTTGAACTGGGATGGATCGCGATCGGTCACGGATGCATATGCGGAGCCGCGCAGTGGACAAACGGCCGCCATCCGCGATGTGCTCGATTTGGCCGCTCCCATCGGGGATCTGGTGAAGAAATCGCTCGCCGTGGCTGCGGGCGCCGGGATGGCTCCCGTCCTTGATCCAGAGCCGAAAACTGCCGAGGACGAGGCAATCGCACTGCTGCGCATCGCCGCCGAGGTCGAAGGCGCATTGATGGCGCAGTATCTGTTCGCCGCCGGATCGCTGCTGCCGAACGTGAGCGCGACCATTCCAGGTTTTCCTTTTCCGATCCTTTCCGACGATTGGTACGACCTGATTCGCACCATCGCCAAGCAGGAGATGGGTCACCTAATGACGGTCCAGAACCTATTGCTCAGTCTGGACGCGGCGCCGCACCTCGACCGCGAGAACTTTCCGCTTGAATCTCCGCTCTATCCATTTCCATTCAGCCTGCAACCGGTGCGTCTGGAGACGCTGGCGAAGTATGTTTGCGCCGAGGCGCCGCACAAGGTGGCACCAGCCGACCAAGCTGACTACGATGAAGCAGTTCTCAAGGCGAACGCGGTTGTCGGCGAGGTACCCCGGGCCGGGCAGATTTATGAGCGATTGTTCTTGCTGTTTCAGGACAGCGACGCCGCGCAACAGCCATGGCCCAATCTGCAGAATCCATTCCCGCACTGGCCGAACTGGCATGTCGACGCCGCGAAGGTCGGCTTCAACCAGGATCGCCAAGGCGATTCGAGCGAGTGGCTTAGCAACAGCGGAAGCGGACCACCGGATACCTCCGTTTACGTCATAAAGGTGAGCGACAAGGCGACCGCACGGGACGCCATCTACAAAGTCGCACTGCAAGGTGAAGGCCCGGTCGGCGATCCGGGCGTGACCCACTTCGACAAATTTCTGCGCATCTATCGCGAGCAGCGTGCCGTCGCCGGTCAGCCGGGCGCGCCGGCTTTCGCGCGCAATCAGGCCGACGACCCGCGTACCGGCCTCGGCAAGCCTGCAACAATCACCGATCAGAGATCGCTGGCCTGGGCGAAACTCGCGAACGTCCGATACCAGATGTTGCTGATGGATGTCGCCCTCGCGGTCTCGATCGGGTCGACGGGAAGCGCACCCGGCTCCACGGCGAAGCGCAAGGACTTCTACGGCTGGGCGTTCACCGAAATGAAGGGAACGATCAAGCCGTTGGGCGAAGAGTTGCGCCAGATGCCACTCTCCGCGGGCGCCGGGCCGAAGGATCCGCGCGCCGGAATTCCTTTTGAACTGCCCAACCAGAACTTGCCGACCGGCATTGGCGATCAGCTTCAATACATGCGTGACCGCCTCGCCGAGTCGAAGTCTCTGCGCGCGCAGATCGAGAGCACATTTGATCCGACGCCGAAGCAGAAAGATCTTCTCAAGCTGATGGGAAATATCGACTCGGCGATCGCCGCGAAAATTCCTTGAGCATCGCCGGACGGACACGACAAAGCGATCACATCACACCGACCTTTTGGTCACGACAGGGAGAGTCACATGGCAATCGTCTACAAGATTCATCCGGCAATCGGAGTTGCGCGGCTCGGCAATCATCCGAGCGCGTTTTTCATCGGCCCGGAATCTCCGGACGCGCGCGGCGTCGAGATCGGCGCGAACGGCAGCGAAACCCCGGTTACTCGCTACAAAGATGGCGGCCGAATTAAACGGCAAGCAGCGCGTTTCCGCGTCTTCAAATTCAACCAGGACGACGATGGCAATCTTCAGCTCGTCGGCGAGGTGACGGCCGACGATGCGAAGATCGAATGGAAGGTCGATCTTTGCAATCGCAAAGGCGCTCTCGGTCAGGCGGCGATAGATCACCACGTGCCTAACGGCGTCGATCATCCGGCCCAGCCGCGCAATGACGATGTGCTTGACCGCAAGACCCTGATCATCCGCAATCCGCAGCCCGTGACCATCTCGGGCAAGAACCAGGCGGCAGAGGAATTCAACGGGAAATTTCTCGGCAAGTCCGTCTACCTCGGCGAACTGCGCACCGATGCCAAGGGACGGCTGTTGGTGCTGGGCGGCCGAGGCAAAAGCGAGTCGCCTGCCGGTATCGAGCTGACGCAATTCATGAACAACAAAGGATGGCACGACGATGCGTCCGATGGTCCCGTCACCGCCGTCGTGACGTTTGCAGGTGAGCAGCCGATTGCCGTTCACCATCCGTCCTGGGTGACGGTCGCGCCGCCGGATTTCGCGCCGGAAATCGGATCGATCGTGACGCTCTACGACGTCGCGTTTCAGGCGGCGATCGAAAAGGGAGCTCTGAGCGCAGATCCAAAACCCTCCTTCCGGCGGCACATCAAGCCGCTGGTCGAGCGCGGCGGCAGCCTGCGCTGGTCGAACAATTTCGCGAAGTGGACGCCCATGGCCACCGCAAAGATGTCGGATCTGGCCAACCCTGCTGGTGACCCTCAACTGCGGGCCGACATCGCGACAAGGTTGATGACGACGCACGGCTTCTCGAGATTTGTCATGCCCGCGTTCATGAAGCAGTATCTGAACCAATGGGTAGCGGGAGACTTCATCGGCGATCTTAACGGCGCCGATGTGCCGGCTTCGGTGCCGGATCAACTCGACCGCGCGGCCCTTGATGCGTGTGTCGGCAACAATTTCTATCCCGGGATCGAAGCGAGCGTCACTCTGCGCGATAAGGATATTTATGCTCGTCCGTTCCGGCTCGATCATACCAACCTCGGCAAGGTATATCCCGGCTGCCTGACCGAGATCATGGCTGTGCCGTGGCAGGCGGACTTCATCGAATGCGACGAGGGAGTCTGGTGGCCGTCGCAACGACCCGACATCGCGATGACCGATGCAAACAATATCCCCGGCAGCGAGGCCGAGTGGGCGGCTCCGCTCTTCGTGCTGGACCATCAGGGAATGGTCGATCACGCCTTCCAGCTGGGCTTTATCGTGCCCGCCATCGACAATGCCGGGAAGCAGGTGTTCGTCGAAGAGGATCGCGATCCGAACTATCCGCGCAGCCAGCCGATAGCCGTGGCGGTCGGACCTGCGGGTGGCAAGGTCCTGACCGCGATCAAAGGCTGAAGCGCGCCGTGGCGTGCCGGCGCGACCACGATGTCATCGTGATCGGTGGCGGCCCGGCGGGGGCCGCCACCGCGCTTGCGATCGCGCAAAGAGGTCTGTCCGTCGCCGTTCTCGTGAAGCCCCGCGGCGATCGTCCGCGCGTCGGCGAAACCGTCCCGCCCGCGATCGTGCGCCCGCTGGCCCAACTCGGCCTGTGGAACGAATTTCTTGCCGCGCAACATGCAGAGGCACCCGGCACCATGGTGATCTGGGGCAGCGAGCGGCCTCACGAGAATGATTTCATTTTCAATCCATACGGCCCAGGCTGGCATCTCGACCGCTCGCGTTTCGATGGGATGCTGCTTGAGGCTGCGCGTGCCGCCGGCGCGGCAATCCATGACACGTCAGCCCGCGATTGCCTGCGTGACGCGAACGGCACATGGCAGGTCCTGCTTTCCGATCTCGGCGGCGATGTGCTTTCGGCACGCTGGCTCGTCGACGCCACCGGCAGAGCCGCCTGGCTGGGGCGGCGTCTCGGTGCCCGGCGTCATCGCATGGACCGGCTGGTGGCGCTGATTCAGTTCGCATGGGTCGCTAACATCAGCGAACCGCGGACGATGATTGAATCATGTCCCTACGGATGGTGGTATGCGGCGGCCTTGCCGAACAACGTATCTGTCGCAGCGTTCTTCACGGATGCCGATCTGCTCCCGAACGGTGCGCCGGAACGAGCGCGCCTGTGGCGTCGAATGCTGGCACAGACGCGCCTGATTGCAAGCATCTACCCGGATTCGGATGTCGGGTCGCCCGTCTATACCGAGGCGGCGTTCAGCGGCCGCTCGCTGCCGTGCGCAGGCGAGAACTGGCTGGCGGTCGGAGACGCAAGCCACTTTTACGATCCTCTTTCTGGGCAAGGAATATCCAAGGCGCTTTTATCGGCTTTGCGCGGCGCTGAAACCATCAACTTAAGTAGCGGGAAGTCCGCCGAAGAATTCATCGGCGCCGACAGCCGTGAATACGAGCAGTATGTTGCTGGCTATCTCGCGCATTACCGGCGCGAGTTGCGGTGGCCCCAGCACCCGTTCTGGATGCGGCGCAATGTCACGGAGCCAGGGCGGTTTGACTCTTACGTGAAACGTTGCGCGGAGAATGAGGTGAATTCACGCTTATCTCACAACCTACCGAGAACGGATTCCATATTATCACTATTGAAATAAGTGCAGCCCTGCCGTGCGGTAGAACAGAGGATGTTAGCCATGCGAAATCGTATGCTGTCAGTTTTGGTGGGCGCGGCGGTTTTTGGGCCGGTAGCCGCGGGCTCGCAGCCAGTGCTGCAGCCCCAATCGCGGGAAGATTTCAGCCGCTTGTTGAGTCCCGGCTTGTTCTCTTTTCAGTTGACGCCGGAAAAACTGCAACAGCTGCGAACAGAGGCATCAAAGGATTGTTTCGACCCGGACTCATTCCAGCGTGCCGTCCCGGCTCTAAAGCCCGATCAGAAGCGTCCGCTGCCGTGCGCGCCGCAGAATGCCTTCGACCGGTTCGTAATGTGGAATCAGATCGCGCTTGATACCACCTCGATCGACCATGCACCGCCGCCACCCGGCGTGATGAGCAATCAGGCGCTCCACCATCTCGGCCCCCACCGCGCAAGTCGCGCGATGGCGATCGTCCATATCGCGATGTTCGACGCGATCAACATGTGGGATCGCTTCAACCCGGCGCACCCGTCAAAGCGGAATTACACTTTCGAAACTTATTCGAAACTAAGCGAGTTGAAGAAGCCAGCGTCCCTTGACTTGGTCATTACCTATGCCGCCGGTGAGATCCTAAAAGCACTTTACAAGGAGCAAGCGCCGGTAATCGCGGATTTCATGACGCAGGACGAAACGGTGATCGTAAAGGGCAACAGCCCGAACGACCCGCTCTTTAAAGAAGCCAGGGAGCTTGGTCGCGCGGCGGCTAAGGCGATTCTGGAGATACGCAAGAACGACGGCTCGGCCCATAACGAACCCGAAGTCGGGCAACCCGGCTTTGAGCTCTCCGAGACTCCGGGCCAGTGGCGGCCTGATCCCGTCAGCAACATCATCGCGGCGCTCGGGGGCAAGTGGTCCGGTGTGAGGCCATTTGCCATCCAGAACTTGCCCACCTTCCGCCCGCCTCCACCGCCACCCTTGGTTTCGGCGCGATACAAAAAGGACTTTGACGAGGTCAAGACTCTCGGCGGACAAAACACGCCGCGCTACACCAGCACGCGGACTGACGAGCAGACCATCATCGGAACCTTCTGGGCATATGACGGTACGGCTTTCTTGTGCGCGCCGCCGCGACTCTACAATCAGATCATCCGGCAGATTGTCCAGCAAAAAACGGCTGAGATGAAGAAGAACGGCGAAGAACCGAGAGTGCTCAATTACGCGCGACTTTTTGCTCTCGCAAACATCGCGATGGCCGATGCCGCGATTGCCGCATGGGACGCGAAGTATCACTTCCGGTATTGGCGGCCGGTCGTCGGTATTCGAGCCGCGGAGGGCGATGGCAATCCGGACACCGAGGCGGACTTTTACTGGCGCGCGTTGGGCGCGCCAGCCAGCAATTCGATTCGGGGGCCGAATTTCACGCCACCTTTCCCAGCCTACCCATCGGGTCATGCGACCTTCGGCGGCGCTTTGTTTCAAGTCCTGCGCAACTTCTACCCGGAGCAAACTGCGTTCACCGTCGCATCCGATGAATACAACGGGATCAATAAACCCGTCGGGTCAGATATACCTCGCCCGGTGATACCGCCAAGGCCGTTTGCAAATTTCCAGGCAGCGGAGGATGAGAACGCGCGAAGCCGGATCTATCTCGGCGTCCACTGGCAGGTGGACGCCGATGCCGGGATTGCGCAAGGCAATCAGGTCGGAAGTTTCGTCGCGGCCAAGGCGTTGCGCTGCCTCACGCCCGAGGGTCTCCCGACTGACTGCAGGCCGCAGGGCGGCAATGAGATCTTCCAGCGCTTCTTGATCTCGACGGAAAAGCGCCTTCTGACCACGCCTAAGGCTGCGCCTCAGCAGTGAGGCGGGAAATCGATAGGTTCACGAGCATCCCCCCTATCCCATTGGGCCTGCGCAATTGCGCGACCTGTACGAGGAAGCCATAACTGAGCGAACAGTGGCAAAACCTTCAACCGCGACGCCACCCTAATCTTGTACGACCACGAGATTGCAGCGTACTTCGACGGCTCTTTGAATATGATTGGGAACGCTCGCGGGATGTGGGAACTTTCGAGCCTACTGAGGCAGCGCGATTTGTGCAACTTGGCGATCCGCCTTCACGGCCCGGTTTCATCCGGATGACCCTCGACCAATGGAAGGGCGTATCGTGAGACGACGGCGCCATTCCAAATCGGCTGGTCAATGTCGACTCACGTATCAGCTCAACGGTGTCAACGTCGAATCAGCAAACGAGCGATCGATAACTGCTGATTATCATGCCCGTCGATAATCGCCGCGCTTCGTGCGAAAGCGCGACCAGTAGCCGGGAAAATCCTTGTGCTCCTTGACGAGAGTGACAACCAACCCCTCCTGCCGCTGTTCCACCAGCGAATCTCCAAATGGATCGCCATAGTTCATTTCGAGCGGCTCGATGGGGCGTCCTTCGCCGCCGCCTTGAGCGGCGAGCGATTGTCCATTGAGCGTGAACGGCGGCCATCTGTCGCCCTTCGGCCAGACGAGCGTCGATTCCCGCGTCACGGCTTCGAAGACCAAGTCGAGTTCACTACGCGTAAAGCGCTGGCGTATCGTCTTGCGCAAGGCGAGATAATAGGGCCACGCCAGGGCTTTCAGTGAGGTCCAGTTGAAATTGCGCCGCAGCGGCTCGCGGTCCGGCAAGTTGCCGCCGTTACGCTCAAACATCAACGAGGACCGTGCGGGAAAATGCACGGCGGTGAAAAGGTACCAGAGGAAGCCCGCAAGGTAGATAACGAGAAATAAGAGGAGAACCGTAATCCCGCAATACCAGTTGGTCCATTGATTGCGATCTTCAATGCGGAACGGCGTCTCGCCGGTCAGTGTTGTCGGCCCATCGCGGTATTCGATGTCCAGACGATAGTCGCCAAGTCCGAACAGCCCGATCAAACAGCACGCGGGCCAGCGCGGAAACTTGACGGCCGGCGTCGTCCTGTAACGGCCGTCGCCCGCCTCGACTACTCGGTCGGCGGCGATCCGAGCGGCCGGCCAGGGTCCGGCAA
>JBAVXH010000350.1:0-5258 GCA_049698215.1 Xanthobacteraceae bacterium
GCCGGCGCCCGGCAATTCCGGGCCTCGGACTGGGGCGGCGCCCGCGGACGAGGCTCGCACCCTCGTACTCGGGCGGCGTCGGGGCTCCGCCCGGGGACACAACGATCCCCTGCCAGGAGCTGGCTGACGGAGGCCTGTTCGATCCTCCGGGTCAATGGCGGACGCTCTCGCCCAAAAGGGAGAACCGGCGCCAGACCCCGAAGGCAAACCGGACCCGGCCACGAAAGCGCGGCCCGACGCCGGAAGGAGAACGCCGCAGCAGAGCGCCGAGAGGCGCAACGGCCGGCGTATCCGGCCGTCATCTCCGGCGATCCGGAGATGGGCGCGACCGCGAGGCGCGCCACGGGTGCGGCGCTTCCGCACCAGCGCCTGTCGGCGCTCTGCTCCCCTCACTTTTTTCGGGGAGCGGAAACGGACGAAGGGGGACCCGCCCCCTCCTCAACGGGCCGGCGCAGCGTTGCCTAATCGAGGCTCGACCCGATAATGAGGACCGATACGGCGAGGCACGCATGGCATTCGACACAATCATCCGCGGCGGAACGATCGCGACCGCATCCGACACCTTTGCCTGCGATGTCGGAATCAGCGGCGAGAAAATCACCGCGCTGGGCGAGAACCTCGGTGAGGCACGCGAGATCGTCGATGCCACGGCCAAGCTGGTGCTGCCCGGCGGCATCGACAGCCACGTGCACCTGTCCCAGCCGTCCGGGCCAGGCATCGTGATGGCGGACGATTTCGAGAGCGGCACCCGCGCCGCGGCCTTCGGCGGCAACACCATGGTGCTGCCGTTCGCGATGCAGCAGAAAGGCGAGTCGCTGCGCGAGGTGGTGAAGCAGTATCACGCCAAGGCCGAGGGCAACTGCTACGTCGATGTGTCGTTTCACCTGATCATCGCGGACGCGACCGATCGCGTGCTCGGACAGGAACTGCCGGCGCTGGTGAACGACGGCTACACCTCGTTCAAGGTGTTCATGACCTACGAGGGCATGGCGCTCTCCGACCTGGAGATGCTCAACGTGATGAGCGTCGCGCGCGAGACCGGCGCGCTGGTCATGGTGCACGCCGAGAACTACGACGCGATCCGCTTCCTCACCGACCGGCTGGAGCGCGCCGGCAAGACCGCGCCGCGCTTCCACGGTACGTCGCGGCCGATCCCGGTGGAGCGCGAGGCAACGCACCGTGCGATCTCGCTTGCGGAGCTCGTCGATGTACCGATCATGATCGTGCACGTGTCGAATGGCGAAGCGATGGAGGAGATCCGCCGCGCGCAGCAGCGGGGCTTGAAGATCTACGGCGAAACCTGCCCGCAATATCTGGTGCTCACCGAGAAGGACATGGACGGCCTCAACATGGAAGGCGCGGCCTACGTCTGCTCGCCGCCGCCGCGCGACAAAAAGAGCCAGCAGGAATGCTGGGCCGGCCTGCAGCAGCACGTGTTCTCGCTATTCTCGTCCGACCACTGCCCGTTCCGCTACGACGACCCGCAGGGCAAGCTCAACCCGAAGGGCCGCACTTCATTCCGCTGGGTGCCGAACGGCATTCCGGGCGTCGAGACGCGGCTGCCGATCCTGTTCTCCGAAGGCGTGAAGAAGGGCCGTATCAGCCTCAACGAGTTCGTGGCATTCACGGCGACCAACCACGCCAAGACCTACGGGCTCTATCCGAAGAAAGGCACCATCGCGGTCGGCTCGGATGCCGACATCGCAATCTGGGATCCGGAACGGAAGGAAACGATCTCGCAGAAGCTCTTGCACCACGGCTCCGACTACACGCCCTACGAGGGCATTGCGGTGACGGGTTGGCCGGTTTCCACCATGGTGCGCGGCAAGTTCGTGGTGCGGGATGGCAAGCTCACCGGTGCGAAGGGCAACGGTGCCTACGTGCCGCGCGAGAAATCGCCCTATGCGGCGCCGAGCGGAAGACTGGTGACGGAGTTTTCGCCGGCTGGGATGCTGAAGGCTTGAGGGTTGGTATGATGTCTCGCATCAACTCCGCTGTCATCCCGGAAGCCGCCGCAGGCGGCTATCCGGGATCCATAACCACGACCCTTTCAGATCATCGACAGTCTCGTGTTTATGGATCCCGGCTCTCGCTCCGCTCGGCCGGGATGACATCAAACAATGCGCTTTGACCGCGAGGTCGATGTCCTGATCTTCGGCGCCGGCATGGGCGGCATGTGCGCCGCGCTGTATGCATCGATCGAAGGGCTCGATGTTCTGCTCTGCGAGAAGACCGATCAGGTTGGCGGCACGACATCGACCTCCGCCGGTACGGTCTGGATTCCCGGAAGCAATCAGGCAAAGCGCGACGGCGTGCCCGACTCGATCGACGAGGCGCGGCGTTTCCTCGAGGCCGAGATCGGGCCGCGCGCGCTCACCCAGCGCGAGGCTTTCCTGCAAGCCGGGCCCGCGGCGCTCGACTATCTGGAGGCGCGCAGCGAGGTGAAGTTCGTCGCGCCGCCGATGCACCCGGACTATCACTCGAACCAGCCGGGCCGCGCGCTCGCGGGCCGTGCGCTCGCGCCGTTGCCCTTCGACGGGCGGCTGCTCGGCAAGGACTTCGACCGCGTGCGCCCGCCGATCGCGCCGTTCATGGTGCTCGGCGGCATGATGGTCGGGAAGCTCGACATTCCGTATCTGCTGAAGCCGTTCGGATCAGTCGCGAACTTCGTCGCAGCGTCGAAACTGCTGTTGCGCCATGCGACCGACCGTCTGCGTTTCAAGCGTGGCACACGGCTGGTGATGGGCAATGCGCTGGTCGGACGGCTGTTCTACAGCCTGCGTCAGCACGACGCTCCGATCGCGTACGACGCGAAGCTGGTCGAGCTCGTGAAGAGCAACGGTCGCGTCGAGGGCGCTGTCGTCGACTTTGGCGACAAGCGCCAGACGATCCTTGCGAAACGCGGCGTGATCCTGGCGACCGGCGGCTTTGGCGCCGACACAAAAATGCAGAAGCAGTACAACGCAAATGCGCCGGTCGAGCACACAACCGCCTTCGCAGGCGCGAGCGGCGACGGCTTCAAGGCCGGACAGGCGGCCGGTGGTGCGATCGACTCGCACCACGCGATGGACTCGTTCTATTTCCCGAGTTCGCTGAACGGCGAGATCAACTTCCCCCACATCCTGCTCGACCGCGCCAAGCCTGGCCTGATCGCCGTGAACAAGGAGGGCCGCCGCTTCGTCAACGAGTCGAACAGCTATCACGACTTCGTCGAGGCGATGCTCCGCACCAACGCCGTGTCGCCGTGTATTCCGACGTGGTTGATCTGCGATCGTTCCTTCATCCGCGACTACGGCATCGGGCTCATTCATCCGGGCGCGGGATCCCGCGAGATCGAGCGCCATGTCGCGGACGGCTATCTCAAGCGCGCGGGAACGCTGATGGAGCTTGCCGCGCAGATCGGCGTCGACGGCAAGAACCTGCTGCGCACCGTGCAGGAGCACAACCGCTACGCCAAAACCGGTATCGACGAGGCCTTCGGCAAGGGCGGCACCGAATACAATCAGTTCAATGGCGATCCCGCGAACAAACCCAACCCCTGCCTGCGGCCGATCGAACACGCGCCATATTTCGCCGTCGCGGTCTATCCCTCCACGATGGGCACCTGCGTCGGGCTCGCGACCGATGGCGACGCGCGCGTGCTCGATGAGCGCGGCGAGCCGATCGCCGGCTTGTACGCGGTCGGCAACGACATGGCATCGCTGTTCCGCGGCATCTATGTCGGGCCCGGCATCACGCTCGGGCCGGCGCTGGTCTTCGCTTATCGGGCCGTGATGGACATCGCGTCGAACGCACGCGCGGATGCGGGCGATGCGCGCAGGCGCGTCAGCGCGTAGATCGCGAACGCGGGCGCGATCAGCGCGGGCCCCGGAACATGCCAGTTGCCGAACACCATCTGGATCAGCGGCAGCCAGTAGACGAGCTGGACGAAACGCCGCCCGGCCGGGTCGAGCGATCCCGCGCCGAGCAACAGCAGCGCGGCAAAAGTGAGCGCGAGGATATCGTACGAGAGCATGTATGGAACGACGGCAACCGAGCATGCGAGAAACAGCGCCATCAGCATGAGCGGGTCGGCGTCGCGACGCATGCGGAACGCCCACGCGACGATGCCGGCCGCGGCCGCGGAGACACAAAGCTGCGCCGCCATGGCGACGCTGTACGGCAGATCGATGCCGCGCAGGTTCATGAACACGGTCGGATAGAACGGTGTTGCGATGCGTTCGGGGTCGCTGAGCACCAGGTTGTTTGCCGCGAGACCCTTCGTGGCGAAATCGACCCACACCTGCGGGCCGAACACCAGCGCGGTCGCGCCTGCGATGACGAGCGCGGTGACCGTCGCGGATGCGAACACACGCCAGCGCGCCGACGCGATCAGCATCACGGGAAACAGGATGCCGAGCTGCGGCTTCAGGGTCAGCAGGCCGATCAGGACTCCCGCCGCGATTGGCCGCCGGTCGAGCCACACAAAGATCGTGACCAGCATGGCGGCGGTGATCAACGCGCTTTGCCCCGAGATGATGCAGAACACGGCGGCTGGCGAGAGCAGCAGCGCGACCAGCAGGCGGCTGTCGGCGATGTGACGCCGCGCAGCAGCAAAGAAGATTGCGGCGCCCAGCACCGTCCAGAGCAACAGCGCGGTGAGGTAACCGAACTGCCCGAACGGCGCCGCGAGGAAGAAGATGCTCGGCGGGTAGGACCAGTTCAGTCCCGGATAGCCCGCTCCGAGCAGCGCCTGGAGCGCGCGATTGTATTCGACGACATCGTAGAAGCGGCTTGGATCGGCGGTCGGCGCGGCGCGGCCGTACATCCAGAAATTCAGGAAATCGCGGCCCACGACGAGGCTCGTGCCGTCGCGCGGAATCTCCGGCTGCCAGGAGGCGGTGAGGAGATAGCCGATGACGGCGACAAGGAAAAAGAACGCGCCGAGGAGGCTCAGCGCGCGGATCGCCTCATTGTTCTCGCTGCGGATGTCAGCCGGCATGCCGGCACACTGGCGCAGCGCGGTTTCGAAACCCTTACCACCTGCGAATCCCTCATCCTGAGGAGCGAGCGCAGCGAGCGTCTCGAAGGATGGCCAGAGGCACCGCGTTTTCCGCCATCCTTCGAGACGCGGTCCTTCGGACCGCTCCTCAGAGCCTGGCCGAAAAAGAGTGAGGTGATTCCAGCCCTTTGTGATTCCGTCGGATTTGCGAAGATTCGATGGAGGACACAATGTCGTGGACTGAAATCACCCGGGCGCAATATCGGCGCGATCATCT
>JBAVXH010000351.1:0-16102 GCA_049698215.1 Xanthobacteraceae bacterium
CCGGCGCCGGCGATTTCGGCCTGACGCTGCGCGAGCCGCTCACATTCAAGCTGGAATTCCTGCAGCACACCGGCACCTTCAAGCCGCGCGGCGCGTTCAACAACCTGCTCTCGCGCGCCGTGCCGGCGAGCGGCGTCGCGGCCGCCTCCGGCGGCAATCATGGCGCAGCGGTCGCCTACGCGGCGCAGCAGCTCGGCCACAAGGCCACGATCTTCGTGCCGGATGTCTCCTCGCCGGTAAAGGTCGCGCGCATCAAGAGTTATGGTGCGGACGTGCGCGTCGGCGGTGCGCGCTACGCGGATGCGCTCGATGCCTGCAATGCGCTCGTTGCAACGAGCGGCGCGCTCTCGGTGCATGCCTATGACGCGCCGGAAACTGTCGCGGGTCAGGGCAGCGTCGGGCTCGAGTGGGAGGAAGATGCGCCCGAGCTCGACACGGTGCTGGTCGCGGTCGGCGGCGGCGGGCTGATTGCCGGCATTGCGGCATGGTACGGGCGGCGTGTGAAGGTGATCGGCGTCGAGCCTGAGGGCTCGCGCTGCCTGCACGCCTCGCTCGAAGCCGGCAAACCGGTCGACGTGACGGTGGAGAGCATTGCGGCGGACTCGCTCGGCGCGCGCAACACCGGCCAGCTGGTGTTCGACATCGCCAGGGCGAATGTCGATCACGTCGCGCTGGTCGCGGACGACGCGATCGTCGCGGCGCAGCGCCTGCTCTGGGAGAAGCTCCGCGTCGCCGCCGAGCCCGGTGGTGCGGCGGCGCTCGCGGCGCTCACGTCCGGGGCCTACAAGCCGCGGCCGGAGGAGAAGGTCGGCGTGCTGCTGTGCGGCGCGAACGTCGATCTCGCCAAACTCGCAGGCGTTGCCGCATGAGCTTTCCGGAGCGCCTGGTCGAGGGCTATCGCGACTTCCTCACCAACCGTCTGCCGGTTGAGCAGAGCCGTTTCCGCGAGCTTGCCGAGCACGGTCAGTCGCCGCAGATCATGGTGATCGGCTGCGCCGACTCGCGCGTCTCGCCCGAGGTGATCTTCAACGCGCGTCCCGGCGAGCTGTTCGTGGTGCGAAATGTGGCGAACCTCGTGCCGCCTTACGCGCCCGACGGCCAGGCGCATGGCGTCTCGGCGGCGCTGGAGTTCGGCGTCGCTGCCCTCAACGTGCAGCACATCGTGGTGCTCGGTCATGCGCAGTGCGGTGGCGTCAAGGCATACGCCGAGGATGCCGCACCGCTTTCGCCCGGTGACTTCATCGGCAAGTGGATGTCGCTGATGGCACCGGCACTCGAGAAGGTCGGACCGCGCGGCGCTCTCTCAGCCGTCGATTATCTGATGCGGCTCGAACAGGCGAACGTCGTCAACAGTCTCGACAATCTGCTGACGTTTCCGCGCCTGCGCAAACGGATCGAGCGCGGCGAGATTGCGCTGCACGGCGCTTATTTCGGGGTTGCGACTGGCCGCCTGTCGGTTCTTGACGCTGCCACCGGTGCATTCAAGCCGATCGCCGGTGAGGATCACGCCCGGATGTTTGCGCAGCCGCGGTTCTGATCACGCCGCCTTCTTCTTCGCCGCGATCAGCTTGCGATTGATCAGGCACTCGGCGATCTGCACCGCGTTGAGCGCGGCGCCCTTGCGCAGGTTGTCCGAGACGATCCACATCGAGAGCCCGTTCTCGACCGTCGCGTCCTCGCGGATGCGGCTGATGTAGGTCGCGTCCTCGCCGGCCGCCTCATAGGGCGTCACGTAGCCGCCGTTCTCGCGCTTGTCGATGACGAGGCACCCCGGCGCCTTGCGCAGGATCTCGCGCGCCTCGTCCGCGGTGATCGGCTCCTCGAACTCGATATTGACGGCCTCCGAGTGGCTGACGAACACCGGCACGCGCACGCAGGTCGCGGTGAGCCTGATCTTGGGGTCGAGAATCTTCTTGGTCTCGACCACCATCTTCCATTCTTCGCGCGTGTATCCGTCGTCCTGGAATACGTCGATGTGCGGGATCACGTTGAAGGCGATGCGCTTGGGAAACTTCTTCGCCGCGACCTCATTGAGCTGGTAGACGGCCTTGGTCTGCGAGAAGAGCTCCTCCATCGCCTCCTTGCCGGCGCCCGAGACCGACTGATAGGTCGCGACCACGACGCGCTTGATCTTGGCTTTGTCGTGGAGGGGCTTCAGCGCGACGACAAGCTGCGCGGTCGAGCAGTTCGGGTTGGCGATGATGTTTCTCTTCGAAAAGCCCACGACCGCGTCGGCGTTCACCTCCGGCACGATCAGCGGCACGTCCGAGTCGTAGCGCCAGGCGGACGAGTTATCGATCACCACGGCGCCGGCGGCCGCGATCTTCGGCGACCATTCCTTCGACACGCTGCCGCCCGCCGACATCAGGCAGATGTCGGTGTCGGAGAAATCGTAATGCTCCAGCGCCTTCACCTTCAGCGTCTTGTCGCCGTAGGACACTTCCTGTCCGAGGCTCTTGCGCGAGGCGATCGCCACAACCTCGTCGGCGGGGAATTCCCGCTCGGCGAGGATGTTCATCATCTCGCGCCCGACATTGCCGGTGGCGCCAACGACGGCGACCTTGAAGCCCATGGTCATTGTCCTGCTTGTGTTGTTCCGTTCGGTTTCCCGGTGCGGCCGGTTAAGGCCCTCGATCCCCTCTCCCGCCGGGAGACGGCCCGGAAGCGAGATATCAGCGCGTCGTGCCGCCTGTGGCGGCCGGCGTTTTCAGCGTCGTTGGCGCGGGGGTCATTCGGAACTCTTGTCTCGCCCTCTTAAATGCTCCCGGGCGCTGAAAAGTCAATTGAATCCTGCGAATGGACCGCATTTGGCCAGCTGATCGGCGGCTTTCCTAACCCCTCGTTGACCTTCCCGCCCAAAATCGCGCCGTTCCCCCGCGGTTTGAAACCGGGGCGCAGCCGGAGTGCCGGTAATCCTTTGGCGAAACGGTCGTCTGGGGGGACGGCGTGCATCCGGTTCTGCGTAGCGCGTATGAAGCGAAGGCTAGGGCGTTCACCGGCCTTGCTGTCGCATTCGCGCTCGTCCGCATGTTTGCCAACGAACTGCATGCGACGCTGGCGCGCGTGGCCGCCTATGGGGCGGCGCTTGCGGCATTCGCTCTGATCGTCCTGGAAATCATCGGCCCGCGCGGCGGCAGCGCCAGAACGGCCAATGCCGAGTGGATCGAGGTCATCCGGCCGCTGCCCGCCTTCGCGCTGACCATTCCGGAGTTCGAGGGTGGCCCACGCTATTCGATCTGGCGTCATGTGAGCGGCGTCGGGCGCAAGGATGTGATGAGCTTCGGCGAGCAAGACGGCCCGACCGCGACGCTTGAGATCTTCCGCGGCGATGTCGAGGAGGAGGACATCACGGCGAGCATCTCCGAGCTTCGCCTGTCCGCGCCGCGCCCGTCGCCGAATTCAATCAGCACGAAATTCGGCCCGTTGCGCGTCGAGTCCTCGATCGACGAAGGCCGCAGTTGCCTGCGCGTCTCGCGCAAGTACGAGGAGCTGCGCTTCGAGATTAGCGGCACGTTCTGCAACGCCGGGATGGAGCTGGTCGACCACGGCATGGTGGCGTGTGCGCTCGACCGGCTGAGCCTTGTGTCCGCCGGCAGCGAGCCGCGGCTCGCCACACTGTTCGCGCGCGCCGAATTGCGCCGCACGTTCTGCGGCCAGCGGCACGTGTTCCTCGCCGCGACGCCAAAGCGCACCGACTGGATCGATGCGCAGCGCGATCCGAAACTGCGTCGCGCGTCCGCCAAATAGTCTTGTTTGCGCATGATCTGATTCCGAAAACCGGTACCCACTTTTCGGGATCATGCGCTATTGCTTGCTGAATGGATTTTGCCAGCCGCGTCCGCTACTGGGCGCGCGGGGCGGGTAGGCCGCCTCCAGATAGTTCAGCACCACCGTGCGATCCTTTTCGTCGAGCGGCGGCATGTTGTGGCGGCGGACCATCAGGTTGAGCGAGTCCTCCCAGCCGGCGCGGGTCAGGCCCTGCGCCGCGACCAGCTTGAAGTTGTGGCAGGCGGTGCAGGCGTAGAAGGTGTCGTCGCGGCCCGCGCCGGCGGGGAAGTCTTCCGGGCTCTCGTCGCCCGGCGTGAAGTTCTGCGCGATCGCGGGCGCAGCCAGCAGCAGGCCCGCAATCGCCAAAGCGAACCGCATTCGCAGTATCACCCCACCAGCACCGCGATGCGGTGCATCGCATTGCCGCCGTAGCCCTGCGGGTTCCAGAAGCCCGCCTGGTGCGGCTGCATCACGCCTTTTTCGTCGGTCGCGCGCGCCCAGATCTCGAAGTAGCCGTCGCTCGGCAGCTTCATCGCATGGGTCCAGCGCTGCCAGTCGAACTTGTTCTTCGGCTTCTCGAGCTTCACCCGCTGCCAGGTGGCGCCGAAGTCGGTCGAGACGTCGACCGCCTTCACGGTGAAGTCGCCGGCCCATGAGGCGCCGCGCAGCTTCAGCTCCTTGGTGCCGGCCGCGAGCTTTGCGCCGTTCGCCGGATTGGTGATGATCGCGCGCACCGGCATCGATTCCAGAATCTTGAAGTTCTTCGGGTCGCCCTTGTCGCCCGGGATCATCGGCTTGATCGGCACGCGATAGGAGAACTCCGTCATGCCGGGGCCGTCGTGCTCCTTGTCGCGGACGGTGATCTTGGTGAGCCACTTCTGCGACGCCGAGCCTGGCCAACCCGGCACCACGAGCCGCACCGGCCCGCCGTGGATGTTCGGCAGCGGCTTTCCGTTCATCGCCCACACGATCATCGTGTAGGGGTCGAGCGCCTTCTCGATGCGCACGCCGCGCGACAGAGGCGGCTTGCTGGCGTCGCCTGAGAGATGCAGGTCTGACGAATAGTGCGCGGTGTATTTCGCGGACGGCTTCAGCCCGGCAGTCTTGAGCACGTCCGCAAGCCGCACGCCGGTCCATTCGGCACAGCCCGCGCCGCCGTTGGTCCACTGGTTGCCGCGCGCGGTCGGCGAGAAGGCGGAGCGGCCGTTGCCGCCGCATTCCAGCACCATGCGGTAGGTCGCCGCCTTGTAGTTCTTCTTCAGCTCGCCAAGCGTGATCGTCAGCGGCTTGTTCACCTCACCGTCGATCGTGATCGTCCAGGCGTCGGGATCCTTCGCCTCCTCGGGAATCTGCCCGTTGTTGCGGATGTAGAACTTGTCGATCGGCGTGGTCTCGTCGTCGAGCAGGCTCTCCGGCGTCTCGGCCACCAGCGGGCGGTCGCCGAGCAGCACCAGGCCTTCATTCTTGCCGGGGAATTTCAAGTGTTGCGGGCCCGTCGGGGCGGCGGGCGCCGCGGGTGCGGGCGCGGCCGCGCCTTGCGCATTGGCAGGCGGGATCAGGCTGCCCAACTCGTTGGAAAACGGCATTCCACTCCCGATCGCCGCGCCGATCGCGGCAAGGCCGGTGCCGCCGAGGAAGCCGCGGCGGCTCGATTTTAGCCCATCCGCCGTTCCGGCCGCACCGCCAGACAATTCAGTACGCACCCCTTGGGTTTCGCGGAGCATGATCTCCCTCCCATGATTTTGCTTTCCCGAGGGCCATTCTCGCCAGAATCGCCTCGTTGGAAGAACAAACCTACCGCCTGCCTTATGCCCGCTCAACGCCCCGCGCCGCCCCGCGGCGCCATGATGCCGCAGGCACGCTGTCGTGATTTGAAGCCTCCGGCCATCCCGACGCAGGCTTGCCGCGCACGGGCGCCGCCTGAGAGCGCCCGCAGGGAGGCGACATCATGACTCCACGCACCTTCGGTGCGGCGCTTGCGCTTGTGCTCAGCGCCGCCACCGCACCCACACAGGCCTTGGCGCAAACCCCGTCCTGGACCGTTCCGCCAGAGGCCGCGCGCTGTCCGTCCAAATGGGGCGCCGGCGACGAACGCGGCTCCGCCAATCTGATGACGCCCGCCGTCGCGCTCGCCGCCGTGAAGCTGATCAAGGCCGGCGAGATCATCGAGCTCGCGCATGTGCTCGGACCCGCGATGCCGTTCTTCGGCACGCGCCGCTTCGACATGCACGTGAAGCGCACCTTCATGAACACCGGCTCGAACGAGCGCGGCAGCAACGAGGAGATGGTGCTGTCCGAGATCGGCCAGGTCGGCACCCAGTTCGATGGCTTCGCGCACCAGACCCATCGCAACAGCCACTACAATTGCTTCAAGACCGAGGACATCGCGAGCCGCGGCCTGTTCACCAAGCTCGGCGTGCAGAATGCCGGCGCCTTCATCACGCGCGGAGTGCTGATCGATGTCGCGGGCTTCAAGGGCGTCGAGATGCTCGGCGACAATTACGAGGTGACGGTGGAAGACCTCGAAGGCGCGCTGAAGAAACAGAACATGACGCTTGCCGCGGCCGATGCCGTGATCATCCACACCGGCTGGGGCAAGATCTACGGCAAGGAGAACGCGCGCTATGTGAAGTCGTGTCCCGGCCTCGGCGTGAAGGCCGCGCAATGGATCATCGACAAGAACCCGATCCTGCTCGGCGCCGACAACTGGCCGGTCGAGGTCGCGCCCAATCCCGACCCGACGCTGTCGCTGCCGGTGCACCAGCTCGCGCTGGTGGTGAACGGCGTGCATCTGCTGGAGAACATGAAGCTCGACGAGCTCGCGCAGAAGCAGGTGTACGAGTTCGCCTTCATGATGCAGCCGCTGAAGATCCAGGGCGGGACGGGCTCGACGGTGTCGCCGATCGCGGTGCGGTAGGCACGTCGTGCAGCTTCGTAGGGCGGGTTAGCGCGCAGCGCGTAACCCGCCATCTTGCTGGTGGCCGGCGCAATACGCTTCGCGATTGCGCCCTGCGATTCCGATTCTCTTGTCAAACAGCCAACGCTCCGCCGGCCCGTTGAGAGGGGCCGGGTCCCCTTGTTTTCTTCTGCTCCGCTCGAAAAACATGAGGGGAGCAGAGCGCCGACAGGCGCTGGTGCGGATACGCCGCACCCGTGGCCCGCCTCGCGGTAGGACCCATCTCCGGAGCGCCGGAGATGACGGCCGGATCGCCGGCCGATGCGCCTCTCGGCGCCCTGCAGCGGCTCTCAGCGAATGCCTTTCGGCTTTCGCCTCAGCTCCGGTCCGCGCTTGCGTGTCCCGGTGTCATCCGGGCCGTCAGCGAGCACCTCGCACAGGGATCGTAGTGTCCCCAGGGCGGGTCCCGGAGCCGCCCGAGTGTTGAGGTGACTAGCCCCAACCCGCAGGCGCCGCGCAAGCAAATGCTCCTTCGCATCCGCTCCGGGACCGCTCGGCTGATCTCCGCCCGCGCATCCCGCCCGCTCCATCAATCGGCGTCACCGGTTGACGCCCCTCGGAGAGCGAGGCGCATGCAACATGGAAGGCGCGTGCGGCAAGCGAAGGGCGGAATGTTGTCCATAATATGATTTTTATCAAATGAATAGGATCGTAGGAGAAGTCGCAAAATTTATCCCCGCGATAGGCCGTGGGGCAGGCAAAGCGCGCAGCGCGTGCCCGCCATCGTGTTCGGTGACGGTGACAGTCACGAACTCCGTCATGCCCGGCCGTGTGCCGGGCATCCACGTCTTCCTTGCCGCGCCATCGCGCAGTAAGACGTGGGTCGCCCGGATCAGCCGGCCATGACGAAGTGAGAATTGCCGTGAGCAAGTTCGCGAACGAACTGATCGCCAGCCTGAAGCAGGCGGCAGAGATCGTGATGACCGAACGGCGCCGCGTGACGATCCCGGCCAAGGACTGGGAACGCTTCGAGGCTTGGGCGAGGAAGCCCGCGCGCGAAGTGCCGGCGCTGAAGGAACTCGCGAAGCGGCCGCCGACGTGGCGGAAGTAAAAACACCGGCTCGCCGCGCGAACTTGAACTCACCGGCGCGCAGGAGAGAGCGCATGACGAAGCTGAGAGACCTCAAGGCAATGCTGCTGAAGGACCCGGAAGTCCGCCGCGAATACGACGCGCTGGAGGAGGAGTTCGCGCTCATCCTCGAAGTCGCCAAGGCGCGCCAGCGCGCGAGACTGAGCTGGCCCGAAGTCGCGCGGCGCATGAGGGTATCACAGAGCACGATCGCCAAGCTGGAAAACGGGCGTCTGCCTTCGACGCGCACGCTCGGCCGCTTCGCGAAGGCGACGGGGCATCGGCTGAAGATCAGTTTTGAGCCGGTGAACGGCAAGAGAAAGGCGCGATGACGCTCGGCTCAAGCGCCAGCCCCCGAGCCGCCTCATTCGAGGATACATCCGCGTTAGGTGACCGCCGAGGAACTTGCTCGATAAGCAACTAACCCTAATACAGCAGTCGTTCTTACTTGCTGCCCTTAACGCCGCTTCCAGTCGTCGGCGCTGCAGGTTGCGTCCCTTTGGGTCCCTGATAGCCGCCTTGGACGCCTGATGGAAATGAAACAGTCGTCGGTCTCGCGGGGGTGACGGGACCAGGCTGGTACCCCCTGTTAACCTGCACGACCGTTGTCGCTGTGCTTGGCCGACTCCCGCTGTTCTTGTCGCTCATCTGATTCGCCTTTCGGTTCCCAGAGTTCAACATACCTGATTTCTTTCGCTGAAATAAGAATTCCGACCTTCTCAGGACGCTTTGTCCACTTCCCATCGTCGGCGACGTCCCATTCTTCTTCAAGATAGAGATCACGTTCGGCAGAATCAGATGAAGCAAAACATAGAAGGCCAGCGACTTTCTTGCCGTCGGCAAGTGTCACCATCACGAAAATCCCGCCGGCAGGAATGCGCGAGAAGCGCCAGTCCCATGCCGTCGGGCTGTAGTGGACGACGCGCAGTTTCAGTTTGTCAGCGCACCATTTGCTCCACTCCCTTTGAGCGGCGGCACCAAGCAAAAGACCTAACGCAGCGGGGCCAACTAACGTAAGCGCGATCCATGCAAGACCTCGCCACACGAGTGGCCCTTGCATTGTCAAGACGGGTTCGATGAGGGGAAGGGTCAGGCCGTAATAGACCAGCGATAGGACGAGATAGCTGAGGATGTTGTCTGCGTGAGTACGGAGCCTACCTGTGAGCAATTGCGCTCGCACGAACGCAATGATCACTCCTGGCACTATGAACCAGAGCGCAAGCGCGAGATCGTCGATCCCCTTGATGCCTGGCAACATCCATTTCCTCGCTGAGCGAGTTGCTGCAGAGTATATCGCAGTCGCACACGTCCCGCGCCGGTGCGCCGCTCACAATCCCCGCTACTCCCCCACCAGCAGCGCCCAGTATGTCTTGCCCGACGGCGAGGTGGCCGAGGCGAGGCCGTAGCGGCTGAGGCTCGGGATCAGCATGTTCTTGCGATGCCCGGACGAGTTGACCCACTGCTGGATGACGCAGGTGGAGTCCTTGCAGCCATAGGCGACATTCTCGGCGCGCGCGCCGCGCGGGCCGCGGCGCGTCATGAAGCCGTCGTGGTCGAGGCTGTCGCGCCGCGCCATGTCGGCGGCATGCTCGCTAGCGAGCCCGGTCAGGGTCCCGTCGGTGCTGAGCTGGCTGAGCCCGTGCGATGCGCGGAAGCCGTTGAGCGAGGTCGCGGTTTCCGGCGTGCCGGGAACGGACAGCGTGCCGCAGCCGGCCACCGCCGCGGCGAGCAGCGCGCTTGCGATAGAGAGAAACTTCATCGGCGCCCCGTATGGCGATCTGCGCGCGTTGTGGCGGGCTCGATAAGACGATATCACAGCGCCAGACAAGGAATTGACATGCCTCCCTATCGCAATCCAGTCGAAGCGAGACGCAAGAAGGAACGCCCGGTGCAGAAAGTAGCAGACCAGAACTGCTACATGAGCTCGGCCGATTTCAACGAAAAATATCACAACACGGATCAAAGCCACTCGCGCGACGGTCAAGCCAAAGACGGATCGGTTCACCGCAGAGATCCCAAACGATCTGGCCAATGAAGTCAGGAGCGGTACGTGAGCGAGTTCGTGCGCCGCAAGGCCCTTGAGGCTGTGGAGATCGACGTGACCGAACGGCGCATTGTGACGATCCCGGCCAAGAACTGGGAGCGCTTCGAAGCGTGGGCGAAGAAACCTGCTCGCGACATCGCGGGGCTGAAAGAGCTCGCGAAGCGGCCGCCGACGTGGCGGAAATAGTTGTAGGGCGGGCAAAGCACCGCTTTGGCTGATGGCGGGCACGTCGCTTGCACTCCTTTGCCCGCCCTACAAGATGCGGTGAGGTACCTCGGGCCTACAACCGGGTTTCCCCTTCGTTCTCAATCCCTTGACGTGCTCTTTACCCGGCCTCGGCACAATCCCACCTTTCCTTGACTCCTCGGTAACCGGAGTCAGAGTCGGTCCTCGTCCCGGCCACCGCCCATTTCTCGTTGCGTAGGAGTATCCCGTGGCGCCGCGTCCTTACTGGAAGGGCTACCTCAAGCTCAGCCTCGTCTCATGCCCGATCGCGCTGCACTCAGCGACGAGCGGTTCGGAGCGCGTCGCGTTCCGCCAGATCAACAAGCAGACCGGCAACCGGCTGCGCCAGCAGCTCGTCGACGAAGTGACGCGCGAACCGGTGGACGCGGCCGACAAGGGGCGCGGCTACGAATACGCCAAGGGCCAGTTCATCCAGGTCGAGGACGAGGAGATCGACGCGGTCGCGATCGAGAGCAACCATACGATCGAGATCGACAAGTTCGTGCCGCACAAGGAGATCGACGAACGCTATTTCGACTCGACCTATTACATCACGCCGAACGACCAGGTGGGCCAGGAGGCCTTCGCGGTGATCCGCGACGCGATGCGCGGCAAGGAGATGGTGGCGCTCGGGCGCGTGGTGGTGGCCAAGCGCGAGCGCGTCATCATGCTGCAGCCCTGGGAGAAGGGGCTGATGGGCACCACGCTGCGCTATGCCTACGAGGTGCGGCCGGCGGCGGAGTATTTCGACGAGATCCCGGATCTCAAGATTTCGAAGGAGATGCTGCAGCTCGCCGAGCACATCCTGGAGACCAAGGAGGCGGAGTTCGATCCGGCCACCTTCGTCGACCAGTACGAGAATGCGGTGGTCGAGATGTTGCAGAAGAAATCGGCCGGCATCGCGGTGCCGACCGAGAAGGCGGCCGAGGCGCCGCGCAACGTGATCAACCTGATGGATGCGCTGCGCCGCTCGGTGGAAGGCGGCAAGCGCACGCCCGCGGCGAAGGGCAAGGCCGCGGAGCCGAAGGCTGCGAAGGCCGAGGCGAAGGCCAAGAAGGGCAAGAAGTCCGCCGCGGGCCAGCGCGAAATGCTCCTCCCGATCGCCGGCAAGGGACAGGGCAAGGCCGCCAAGGAATCAGCGCGCGAGAGCGCGAAGCCCGCGGCGCGGCGCAAGGCGGGATAGCGCTGCTGTCATCCCGGACGCCGCGCAGCGGCGAGCCGGGATCCATAACCGCGACGTCTGTCCGTATCACTCCGACCTGAGTTTATGGGTCCCGGGTCTCCCTTCGGTCGCCCGGGATGACAGCGGAGGAGCGGAACAAACACCCGCATCGCCGGTTGGCTGCGCACCAACCCACTCACCTTCATGAGGGAAACAACATGCGCACGCGTTATCTTGTCGGCGGCCTTTTGGCCGTCGCGTTTCTGAACTCGACGGCCTTCGCCCAGACCTCCCAGCAGAGCACCAATCCGCCGCCCGCCGCCAAGGTGGACGCGACCGCGCCGAAGCTGGCGAGCCCGCACTGGCGCACCTCGAAGATGATCGGTCTCAATGTCTACAACGAGCAGAACGAGAAACTCGGCGACATCAACGAGATTATCCTCGACAAGGACGGCAAGGTGCTCGGCTACGTGGTCGGCGTCGGCGGGTTCCTCGGCATGGGCGAGCACGACATCCTGGTCGAGCCGGGCAAGATCAAGTTCGTCAACGAGGCGCGCCGCACCCAGACCAGCGCGAACAATCCGCCGGCCAAGAACCCGAACGCCAATCCGCCTGCCGGTACGCGCACGGACACCACCGCCAGCGCGCCGCGCGCCACGACCGAGCAGTGGTATCCGGACCACGCCCTGCTGAGCGCCACCAAGGACCAGCTCAAGGCGATGCCGCAGTTCAAGTACAGCAGCTACAACTGAGGCGCTTCGAAACCCACCGACAAACGCGGCGGAACTCTCCGCCGCGTTTTTGCTTTTGCGATCATCCCCTAGCGCCGTAGCAGCGCGAACCCGAACTGCGTGCCCAAGCCCTGCACGTAGGCAAGGTTGATCCAGATCATCGCCAGCGGCTCGAGATAACGACACATCGCGAGCGCGCCGGTGTCGATCGGTTCGAAGCCGAGTTCTGCGGCGAGCGCCATCACGGTTTGCTTTGCGATTGCGTCGTCGCCCGCAATCGCCATCATCAGCCGGCCACCCGGATAGGCGCTGTCCGCCATGTTGGCGGCGCCGGTGGTGCTGAAGGCCTTCACGACGCGTGCGCCGCGCGCCAGCCGCGCCACAGTTTCGCCGCCGGAGTCCGTGAAGCCGATCGCCAGTTCGCGTCGGTTCTTCAGCGGATCGGTGGTGTCGATCAGGATTTTTCCAGCGAGCTCGCCGACCGCCGCAATCGTCGGGCTGACGGCTTCCCACGGAACCGCCAGCACGATGGCGTCGGCGTTCGTGGTTGCGCGGTCGAGCGATGTCACAAGGAAGTCGTGCTGTTTCAGTTCGGCAGCTTTTGCGCTGTCCGGGTCGCGCATCGCGAAGGTGACGGCGTGACCGGCGCGCCGCCAGCCCTCGCCGAGCGCACGGCCGACGTTGCCCGAGCCGGCGATGACGATGTTCATCGGTGCCTCCATCAGGTGCCTGCTTGAACTTGCGTTCCCGAAGAGTGGCACAAGGCCAAGCCTACCGGATCACGCCATCCAGCACCGGCAGGCTCACCAGCACCGCGATCGCGATCAGCGCGTAGCAGATGCGGCGGAATACGCTTTCGTCGGCGACACCGAACAGCCGCGCCCCGATGAAGAGGCCGAGCCCGTAGGCCGGGGCGACCACGAGGCAGAGCTTCAGCACCGTCAGCGTGATCACGCCGGCCATCGTATAGGCGGCGATCGCGATCGCGATCGAGATCGCGAAGTAGAGAATGATGTTTGCGCGGATGATCGCGGCGGGACTCTGGCTGCCGAGCCAGTAGGCGATCACGGCTGGGCCACCGACCTGCGCGGCGCCTGAGCACACGCCCGCAAAACCGCCGACCGCGAAGGAAAGCGGCGCGGTCGGCTTGCCCCGGTAGCGCCAGCCGGAAATCAAGAGCGCCAGCATCGCGGTTGCCAGCACCACGATCGCCCAGCGAATGTGAAGCGGATCGGTGCGCACCAGGATGAGCGTGCCGAGAGGAATGCCGATCGCCGCGCCGAGGCCCATGATGCCGACCTCGCGTTTATCCGCGGTGCGCCACGCGTTCGGGATGAAGCCGACGGCGAGCACCGCGTCGGTGATGAGCAGCAGCGGCGAGGCGATCTTCGGGTCCACGACGGTCGCGGCGAGCGGCAGGAAGATGAGGGCAGCGCCGAATCCCGAGAAGCCGCGCGCCAGCGCCGCGATGAAGGCAGTCGCCAGCAGGAACGCGAGCGCGTGAAGCGAGAGATCGGGTGGGAGGAGGGAAGACATGGCGCGCTACGGCCTACGCCGAGTTCGCCGCGCGCGCCAATGACTTCGGCAGACGAGAGGTGCGCCGCGGTTACTTCGTTCGGGCGAAGAGGTTGCCGCTTGGGGCGCTGGACACGGTGCCGTCCGGCTGGATCGAGGTCGTGGTGAGCCCCGTGGCGATCGCGCGGTCCGAGACCGTGCCGCGCCAAGCCATGATCGTCTTGCAGGACGGGAATATCGCCGCGAAGGTCATCTTCTGCGACGCAATTCTGCCGGTGATCGGAGAGGGTATTTGCCCGCACGGGACCGCGTTGCTGGTGAACGTCCCCTGGATGACGCCGTTCGATACCGACGTGACCTCCAGGGTTCCGCTCTGAGATTTCCAGCTCGACGGCGCGGGCAGGACGAGCCCGACTGCGCGCGATTGAGACAGCGCAGACGCCGGCAGGCCTCCGAGTAACAGACAGGCCAAAAGCAACGTTTTCGCGCGCATGAGCCCCCCTCCTGCAAACGCCACAAAAGGTATTCTGAGAAGGATTTGACCTCATGTATAGGGGCGCACCTCCGGAGCCGCATGGCGAGCCGCGGGCCTGTCCCAGGCCATCCCTTCGGACAATGGCGCGAACCCGCCGCCATGTTGCACCGCCCCAGCCGTCTGTGTTAGCAAAACCGCGATTTTCGCGGGCCAACGCGTTTGCCGGGAAGCCGCGAAAAAAGTCCCTTCAATTCCAAGGGCTTAAGCGCAGCCACAGCGCGGCGCGGAGCCTGCGGGAAAACGTCATAAAAACAGGCGGCGGGCGAGAGCGTGGCAGGCGAAGACGGCATCGTTCCCGGCATGATGCGGGATACGCGGGACGCCGCGGCAGGGCATCGCGGCATCGTGTCCGGCATGGCGGGGCGCTACGCGACCGCGCTGTTCGATCTCGCGCGTGAGACCAATGCCGTCGAGGCGATCCAGCGCGATCTTGGCGCGTTCGAGGCGTTGATTGCCGCAAACCCCGACCTGATGCGCCTGGTGCGCAGCCCGGTGTTCTCGGCGAAAGACCAGAAAAAGGCGCTTGGCGCCGTGCTCGCGAAGGCCGGCATCGGCGGGACCGCGGCGAACTTCCTGCGCGTCGTTGCGTCAAACCGCCGCCTGTTCGCGGTGCGCGACATGATCCGCGACTTCAACAAGCTCGTCGCCGCCCACAAGGGCGAGGTGACCGCGCAGGTCACCGTTGCCGAAGAGCTCAACGACGCGCGCATGAGCGAGATCCGCGCCACGCTGCGCGAGGTCACCGGCAAGGACGTGAAGATCGACGTCCAGGTCGACCCCTCGATCATCGGCGGGCTGAAGGTGAAAGTCGGCTCCCGCATGGTCGACGCGTCGCTGCGCACCAAGTTGAATTCGATCAAGATCGCGATGAAAGAGGCCCGCTGATGGATATCCGCGCCGCAGAAATCTCCAACATCCTCAAAGAGCAGATCCAGAATTTCGGCCAGGAGGCCGAGGTCTCGGAAGTCGGCCAGGTGCTCTCGGTCGGCGACGGCATCGCGCGCGTCTACGGCCTCGACAACGTACAGGCCGGCGAGATGGTCGAGTTCGAGAACGGCGTGCGCGGCATGGCGCTCAACCTCGAAACCGACAACGTCGGTATCGTGATCTTCGGCAACGACCGCGAGATCAAGGAAGGCCAGACCGTCAAGCGCACGCGCGCCATCGTGGACGTGCCGGTCGGCAAGGGCCTGCTCGGCCGCGTCGTCGATGCGCTCGGCAATCCGATCGACGGCAAGGGCCCGATCCAGAGCGACAAGCGCGCCCGCGTCGACGTAAAGGCGCCCGGCATCATCCCGCGCAAGTCGGTGCACGAGCCGATGGCGACGGGGCTGAAGGCGATCGACTCGCTGATCCCGATCGGTCGCGGCCAGCGCGAGCTGGTCATCGGCGACCGCCAGACCGGCAAGTCGGCGATCATCCTCGACACCATTTTGAATCAGAAGCCGCTCAACCAGTCGAACGACGAGAAGATCAAGCTTTACTGCGTCTATGTCGCGGTCGGGCAGAAGCGCTCCACCGTCGCGCAGTTCGTCAAGGTGCTGGAGGAGCAGGGCGCGCTCGACTACTCGATCATAGTCGCGGCGACCGCTTCCGATCCCGCTCCGATGCAGTATCTCGCGCCGTTTGCCGGCTGCACCATGGGCGAATACTTCCGCGACAACGGCATGCACGCGGTGATCTTCTACGACGACCTGTCGAAGCAGGCCGTCGCGTACCGCCAGATGTCGCTGCTGCTGCGCCGCCCGCCGGGCCGCGAAGCCTATCCGGGCGACGTGTTCTATCTGCACTCGCGCTTGCTCGAGCGCGCCGCGAAGATGGGCGATGCGGCGGGCGCCGGCTCGCTCACCGCGCTCCCCGTCGTGGAGACGCAGGCGAACGACGTGTCGGCCTACATTCCGACCAACGTGATCTCGATCACCGACGGGCAGATCTTCCTCGAGACCGACCTGTTCTATCAGGGCATCCGCCCGGCGGTGAACGTCGGCCTCTCCGTGTCGCGCGTCGGCGGTTCGGCCCAGACGAAAGCCACCAAGGCTGCGGCGGGCACGATCAAGTCGACCCTCGCGCAGTATCGCGAGCTGGCCGCCTTCGCCA
>JBAVXH010000352.1:0-9125 GCA_049698215.1 Xanthobacteraceae bacterium
GCCAAGAACAACCGCGGGGCGGCTCATTTGTCGCCTCCCCAGCGCCCCGCGACCGAAAGCAACAGCCGCATGCGGCCGGTTTCGGCCGAGCCCGTCTGCGGCGTCTGCGCCACCACCTGCTCGATGAACAGGAACGGCATGCCGGCTTCGAGATCGTAGAGGAGCTTCTGCAGCGCGCTGTAATCGAGCTCGCAGCTTGCCAGCACGCTGACGTATCCGTCCTTTGCCTGCACGCCCTGCACGTCGACCTGCGACGACACCACGTTGCCGCCGACCTTGGTGACAGCATCGGCGACGCGCTGCAGCAACGCGGCGCCCGCGACGGTCAGTGTCTGTCCTTCGAGGAAGGGCGAGCCGGTCGGGATTTGCGTCTCTCCGGCTCCCGCACGCGCCGTCATCGGCTTGCGGCCCTCGAGCTGCGCAAGCAGGTCAGCCGACGCGGCGATCGCCTGGCGGCGGTCCAGGATTTCCGAGACGCCGGACCATGCCAGCATGAGCAGCACGATCACGGCCACGACGTAGCCGCCAACGGCGAGCAGCGGACGGAGCGATGCGCCTGTGAGCTTGCCGATCATGACCGCACCACGAACACAGGTTCGATCTGCGCCTCGATATGGAAGCGCTCGCCGGGGTCGGACGGCGCCTTCGTGGTCGGCGCAAAGAAGGTGGCGCGGGTGAAGTTCGGCGACTGCTCCATCAGCCGGATCAGGCTCGGCGCATCGCGCGTGATTCCAATCACGCGCAGCTTGTCGCCCTCGATGCGCAGCTCGGTCACATAGGTATGGTCGGGCAGGATCTGCGACAGCGCTTCGAGCACGATCACGCTGGAGGCGCTTTGATACTTGCGCCGCTCCAGCGCGCGCAGCGGGGTCGCCGCCGGCCCGCCTTCGCGCCCAAGGCGGATCGCCACACGCCGCTCGGCGATGCGGCGCGTCAGCTCTTCCTGCTCACTGGCGAGCTTCATTCCGGCGAGCCCGGCGACGCTGAGCGAGACGCCCGCGAGCAGTCCGGTGACGATCAGCGTGGCGACCAGAGTGCGGCGCACCCGCGCAACATCGAGCGTGCCCGACGCGCTGTGCTCGAGCACGGTGATCGGCACGGCATCGGGCGCGGTGGCGGTGACGGCGACCGCCTCGGCGCCGGCCGCCACCAGTGCATCGACGATCGGCTGCACCATGGCGCGCGCGGTCGCCGCGACCGTGATGACGACGCGGTCGGGGCCGGCTTCCGCGGGCGCACTCCAGCCGAAGGCTGCGTCGGTCGCGGTCCACGGCGTGAGGCGATCGATCTGCTGGCGAACCACGCCGGCGAGAAACTCGGTTGCGCGTTGCGGCAGCTCGAGTGGGCGGAACAGCACGCGCGCCGGGCGTAGCTTCAGTTCCGCGCGGCTGCCGTTGAGCATGGCAAGGACGCTGTCCGGATGCGCGCCGGCGAGCTTACCCTCGATGATCTGCACGCGCTCGAACGGCAGTCCGGACGGCGCATTGCGGTCGGACTGGATCACGAAGGACCCGGCATCCTCCTCAATCACCTGCACGGTCTTGCGCGCCCTGACCGACGAGAGCAGCGAAACGATCGCGTTCGCCGTCGCATCGATCCAGCGCGAGAAGTACGCCGCGAGGTCCGCGTAACCCATTATCGGACGCCTCGGTTGGCGGGCGTGTGGTCCATGTCGTCGTACCACGTCAAAACGCGATACGGGTCGGTGCCGCTGTCGAGCAGGAAAATCACCGCCTCCGTCGTCATGCGCTGGCCGCTGTCGAACGCAATGCGGGCGGTCACCCGCAGCGTCTTGCTCCCTTGTGCATTCGCGTGCGTCTGGCCGGCGCCAAGCGTCGCCAGCAAGGCCTGGGCCGTTTGCTCATTTTGCGGCGCGGCGGCGCGTTGCACAAGGATGGCCCGGAGCCGCTGCGGGTCCATTCCGGGCAGCGCGGCGAGAACCTGCGGCGCCGCGTTGAAAATATTGACCTGCGGCTGCCCGCTGTAGACCGTCAGATATGGCAGTGCCCGCTCGACCATCACCTCCGGGATGCCGAGCACCAGCGCTAGTTCCCCCGGGTGGGGAAAGGGTGCGCCGCGCGGGCCGTACATCATGCCGGCCGCACGATAGTTGCCGGCCTCACTCGCAGAATTGTCCTCCGGGGCAGGGCTGCGCCAGCCAATGATGCGGTCGGCGTAAGAGTCGGCCTGCGCGCGCGATGCGCCCAGCCCGGCGAACAGGCCCGAAAGGAGCTCCTTCGGTGCCATATTGAGGTCAATGCGCGCGGTTTCGGTGACGAATTCTGCGTTCACCAGCGCAGTGCCGAGCCGGAACAGGAAAGTTCCACGCGCCGGTTGGGCCTGAGGATTGGCGGTCGCCTGATAGGCGCTGAGTTCCAGCGCGGCGCGCGCCAGCCCCTCGGCCTGCAGCCGCTCGTCATGGACCGCGAAGGCGGTGGCCGTATTGATCACGTACATCGAGAAGATCATGACCAGCGTGGCGAGCGCAGCGAGAATCCAGAGCACGGCCACCACGATGAAGCCATCGCGGCCGGATTGCAGACGCAGGAGCTGTGCAAGGCGCGGTTTCCTCATCCCGGCCTCCGCGGTTGTGCGGGAGTTCTTTGAATAACGTCGGGAGTTCCGGGAATCGTGGGATGGTTGAGACAATCGGCGATCACCTCGGCGAGCACGCAGTCGGCCGGCATGTTGGCGTGGACCAGCGTTGCAGTTGAAACAGAGAGCGTGCGGTCGGTCGCGGCGTCGCGCAATTGCACGCGGATCGCGGCCGGCAACTCGCCCTCGCCGCGCCACACCGGGCGCCAGACCCGGTCCGGTCCCGCATAGGCGAACGTCACGCGATACGGCGCGCGGATCAGCACCACCGGATTGGCGGGCGCGGGCTGCACCTCGACGCCGTCGCGGCCCATCGGCACGAAGCGCGCGTGCGTTCGCACCGTCATCAAGCCCCTCTCCCCGGCCGTTTCCGTGATGCGCACGACCTCCAGGCCTGGCCGCGTGTTCGGTCCGATCGCGCTGCGCAGGAAGGTCACGGAGAGCTCGTTGCCGTCGAACACCGGCTGGCGGATGTTGGCGCCGGCGGTGACAAACTCGGCCGCCGCGAGATCGGCGATGATGCGTTCGAGCCCGACCGCGAGCGTCTCGGTGCCCTGCACGCGGATGAAGCCGCGATTCCAGTTCGGCAGCCATTGCGCCGTCACGGTCCCGATCGCGGCGAGGATCGCGCCCATCAGGGCGGTTGCGAGCAGGGCTTCCACCAGCGTGAAGCCCGCGATGGCGCGGCGCTGCTTCATGGCGGCGGCTTTCTGCGCAGCCGCACGGTGCTGACCTGCAGGACTTTGCCCGCGGGCGATTGCACGCGCACCACGACGGTTTGCGGCAGGTAGTTCGTTTGCGTCGGATCGACGAAATCCGCGTCGAACGGCAGCACGTCCACGCGCCAGCGATGGCCCGCGGACTCGCCGGAGAAATTGCCCGGCACCAGCTGATCGCGGTCCGGTAGGCCGGTGATGATCATGCGTGCGGTCTCGAGCAGCGTCAGATGCAGCCCGACCGCGCGCGCGCCGCGCGTTGTCACGGCGATCAGCGAGCCGATCGCGGCGAGTGAGATGGCGACGACCGACAAGGCGACCAGCACCTCGATCAGGGTGAAGCCGCGCGTGTTCCTTTTTCCGCTCATGCCCGCGAAAGCGGGCATCCAGTTCTTTGGCCCCTGGGTCCCCGCTTTCGCGGGGACGAGCGGTGGATATGGTCTAGAGCCGTTCCGCCCGAACAACCTCTACTCCTCCGGTGAGCCAGTTGACGCGGATTTCATAGCCGACGCCGAGCCGCGTCAGCGCGATGGTGCCGCCGCACGACATGCCGGACGCAAAGAACTGGATCGTCGGACCGGCCGGCCGCTGATTGCAGCGCGCGGCGAGCAGCGCGTCGAAGCCGACATCGTCGGGGACGCGAATGACCCGGCCGGTTGCGCCCGATCGAATGACGCGCAGCGGCGCGTCGACCTCGGTCACGATCTGCGTGCGGTTGCGGATCGCGGCGTGGCGGTCGGCCTTGAGCATGGCGGCGGCTTCGATCGCGTAGGATTCGAGCCGCGCGCGCGAGGTGCCGCGCGGCAGCGCCGGAATCACGATGGCGGCGAGAATCGCCACGATCGCGATCACGCAGACGAGTTCGAGCAGCGTGAAGCCCGCCTCAGCGCTGCCAGCTCGTGATGTCCTGTCCAGCGCCCGATCCTCCTTCTGTCCCGTCGGCACCGTAAGAGAGAATGTCGTAGGTCCCGTGCTGCCCCGGCGCGCGGTAGACGTAAGGGTGGCCCCATGGGTCGGAAGGCACCACGCCGCCCTTCAGGTAGGGCCCGTTCCAGGCGTTGATGGCGCCGGGGCGCTGTACCAGCGCGGCGAGGCCTTCGGAGCCGTTCGGATAGCGGCCGGTGTCGAGGAAGAACAGGTCGAGCGCGCTGGCGAAGCTCTCGATCTGGATCTTCGCAGCCTTCGCCTTCGACTCGGTCAGATAATTCAGCACGCGCGGGCCGACGATGCCCATGATCAGCGTGATGATGGTGATGACGACCAGCAGCTCCACCAGGGTGAAGCCGCGTTCCCGTTGTCTTCGACGTCTCGTGAACCTGCGCATGGCTAACCGATGATCTGACTGACCGAGAGGAGCGAGCTCATCACCGAGACGATCAGGCCTCCGACGATGATCGAGATGGCGACGATCGCAGCGGGCCCGACTATCCCGACGATGCGATCGAGGCTGCGCTGTAGTTTCGCCTCGTAGAACTCCGCGACGCGCCCGGCGAGCATCGGCAACTGGCCGGTCTCCTCGCCAAGGCGCAGCATGCGCACCGCCATGGTGGGCAGCGTGGCGGTATCGGTGAGCGCATCGGAAAGTTTGCCACCATGGCGCACGCGCTCGACCATGCGCGTCCAGACCGTGCGGTCGCTCGTGGTCGCCATCATGTCCACCAGAATGCGCAACGTGGTCGGCAGCGCCACCCCGCTTGCCAGCAGGACGCCGAGATTGCGGCAAAACAAGGTGGTGCGGTGATACATGAGGATGGGCTTGATCAACGGCAGCCGCGAGAGCTGCGTCACAAGGGGCGCGCGCGTTGCCGGGCGGCGCAGCATCAGCCAGAACGCCGCGATGATCAGCGCGAGCGACACCGCGAGCGCCGTACCGTTCGCGCGCAGGAATTCCGAGATCGAGATGAACGTCAGCACGATCGGATCGAGCTTGGCGTTGAAGTCGCGCAAGACCGAGGCAAACTGCGGCAGCACGAACAGCAGGAAGAACAGCAGGACCGAAATCGCGGCGAGCAGCACGAAGGCCGGATAGCGCAGCGCATCGCCCAGCTTGCGCCGCAAGGCTTCCGAGCGGGCGCGCTCCGCGGCGAGCACTTCGAGGATCTCGGCGAGCGAGCCGGAGGCTTCGCCGACGCGCACCAGCGCGACATACATCGGCGGGAAGAGGGAAGGGTGGTGGGTGAGCGACTCGCCGAAGCTTTCGCCGGACATGACCGCGGCGCGGATTTTCGCGACCGTGCGGCGCAGCCCGCCGACGTCGGAATCGCCGGACAGGAGTTCGAGCGCATCGTCGAGCCGCGCGCCGGCCTTCAGCAGCAGCGCGAGATCGAGCGTGAAGACAGTCACGTCCTCGGACTTGGCGCGCTGCGTCAGGGTGAAGAAGCTCTCCGCGCTCTCGGCGCGCTCTTCGGTGACGGTATCGACCGGCACGAGGCCGAGATATTCGATGCGGCGCGCGACCTCGGCTGCGGTCGGCGCAGCGATCGAGCCGGTGACGATCTCGCCGGCCTGGGTAATCGCTTTGTAGCGATAGTTCGGCACGTCAGGTCCTTCCGCGCGCGCAGGCAAGGTTGTTGTGCCCTCTCCCCTTGAGGGAGAGGGCAGCTCGGAGATTCAACACGGACTGATGGGTGAGGGGTTTGTTGTTCTGTAACCCCTCACCCACCCGTGCCCGTGGAACCGTCGGCGATGCCCTCTCCCCCAAGGGGAGAGGGCAAAAACGGCGAACGCCGAGTTTATTTGGCACGACTGCGCTACCTCACCGTCGTCACGCGCAGCACTTCGGCGGCGGATGTGACGCCGGCGCGGCACTTGGCGACCGCATCCTCGATCATGGTGGTCATGCCGGCCTTGACGGCGGCCTCCTCCACGATGCCGGTGTCGGTGTGGGCGCCGATCAGCTTGCGCACCGGCTCGGTCATTTCCAGGCACTCGAACACGCCGGAGCGGCCGCGGTAGCCGGTGCCGCCGCAGCGCTCGCAGCCGGCCGGCTCGCACACCTTGTCGCCGGTAACGAAGCCGAGCATGCCGTAGCGCGGATCCTTGGCGAGATCGTCCGGCGTGAGCTTTTTCTCGGCGCGGCAGCGGTCGCACAGCAGCCGCACCAGGCGCTGCGCGATCACCGCGCGCAACGTCGACTTGAGCAGGAAGCCCTCGACGCCGAGGTCGAGGAGGCGCGGCACCGCGGCAGCCGCGGTCTCGGTGTGCAGCGTGGTGAGCACCAGATGGCCGGTGAGCGCCGCGTGGATCGCGATGTTGGCGGTCTCGGCGTCGCGGATTTCGCCGACCATGATCACGTCGGGGTCCTGGCGCACGAAGGCGCGTAGCGCGTTCGAGAAGGTGAGCCCGATGCCGGGCTTCACCTGGCTCTGGTTGACGCCGTGAATCTCGTATTCGACCGGGTCCTCGATGGTGAGGATCTTGCGCGTCGATTCGTTGAGGATCGACAGCATGGTGGCGAGCGTCGTGGTTTTGCCGGAACCGGTCGGGCCGGTGATCACGATCATGCCGTGCGGCAGCATCAGTACGCGCCGCAGCAGCGCCTCGTCGTGCTGCAACAAGCCGAGCTTGCCGATCTCCAGAAGGCCGCGGTCGCGCGGCAAGAGGCGGATCACGGCGGACTCGCCGTATTGCGTCGGCATGGTGGCGACGCGCACGTCGAACTCGGTGCGTGCGACGCGCACGCGCGCGGCGCCGTCCTGCGGCAGGCGGCGCTCGGCGATGTTCAGGCCGGCGAGAATCTTGATGCGCGAGATCAGCGCGGCCGGCAGCACGCCGGACGGCGTCGGCACCGCGCGCAGCAGGCCGTCGACGCGCATGCGCACCACCAGCCCGGTGCGGAACGGTTCGATGTGGATGTCGGTTGCACGCAGCTCCATGGCGCGATCGAGCAGGTCGTTGACGGCGCGCACGACCGGTGCGCCGCTCGCCAGATCGCGCAAGGATTCGACGTCATCGTCGGCACGCGCGGAGGCGGCCTCTTCGCCGTCGGCCGAGGCTTCGTCGTCCTCGCCGAGCCGCTTGGTCAGGACGGTCGCGATGTCCTCGTAAGAGCCGATCTCGATCTCGACCGACCGGCCGAGCACGATCTCGGCGGCACGCACGGCTGCCTCATCCGTGGGATCGGCGAGCACCAGCCGGCAGCTTCCGCCGCTGCCCTGGTAGGGAAACACCAACGTCTCGCGCAGGAAGCGGCGGGAGAACTTGCCCGTCAAAGGCTGCGCGGCAACGAGCTGCGGCAGCGCGATCCGGGGCAGGCGGTAGAAGGCCGCCACCTCCTGGGCGAAGTCATTCGCCGAGAGGTCGCTTGCCTCGTAAAGGTCTCGCAGGGTTTTGTCGTTCGAGCGCCGGCCACTGGAATTGAGTTTCGCCAGTAAGGCCGCAGCATTGATGTGCCGCTCTGTTAAGTATTTAGCAAATTCATCTAGAACATTTGTAGTCATGGACGGCACCCGGCACCGAAATAGTCCATGTTTTCACTGTATTTCCAATAGCTTTCGCAGCTTGACAGACCCCCCAATATTTATCATACAATGAGAAACGGTGTCAAATTCTCGCGGCAACTCTGCGTTATAAAACAACGAGTTACCCAGACATTGCCGCGCCGGATTTTTGTCGGGTGGGCTTGTGCGTAATAACCGTTTGCCGCGGCAGCGTTGGCAATCCGTGTCGCGCGGGCGCGTGATCCTTTCGGTCTGCCTTCTGACCTTCGCGGCGGCCGCCTGCAATCTCTACACCGAAGATCAGCGCCGCGAGCCCGACGTCTTCGACAAGATCCGCTCGGTCGATTTGCTGCCGCGCTTTCCCGCGCCGACCGGGACCAAGCAGACGGGGATTGGGCAGCCGGCGGGACCGCAGACCTACCTCGGCGAGAGCGGCGCGCAGACGCGTGACCTCTCGAATGTCGTCGGCGCGCAGCCGGCGGCGGGCGGCGAGGGCTACGAACTCAACTTCGAGAACACGCCCGTCACCGGCGTCGCCAAAGTGGTGCTCGGCGACATCCTTCAGGTCGGCTACCTGATCGATCCGCGCGTCCAGGGCACGGTGACGCTCGCGTCCGGACGGCCCGTGCCGAAGAGCGATCTCCTGTATGTGCTCGAAAGCGCGCTGCGCATCAGCGGCGCATCGCTTGTGAAAGACAAGCGCGGCTACATGATCGTGCCCGCCAACGATGCGGTCGGCACCGGAACTGTCGATGCCGCCGGGCGCGGCGAGCCGGGCTTCGGCCTTACGGTCATTCCGCTCCAGTACGTTTCGGCGACGACGCTCGGGAAGCTGCTCGACAGTTTTGCCGTGAAGCCCGGCAGCGTCCGCGTCGATCCGCAGCGCAACATCGTCGTGGTGCAGGGGAGCGGCACGGACCGGCGCAACGCGGCCGAGACGGTGCTGAGCTTCGATGCCGACTGGATGCGCGGCCAGTCGGTCGGCATCTATCCGGTACGCAACTCCATGCCCGAGCTGGTCATCAGCGAGCTCGACAAGATCATGGATTCGGGCGACGGCGGCTTGAGCCAGAGCCTCGTCAAGCTGCAGCCGATCGCGCGGCTCAATGCCATCATGGTCATCTCGAGCAAGCCGGCGCTGCTCAAGACCGCGGCGACCTGGATCGCGCGGCTCGACAAGTCCGACACGGCCGCGACCGGCGTGAAGGTCTATCAGGTGCGCTACGGCGACGCGCGGCTGCTCGCAGGGCTGCTCAACGACATTTTCGGCGGTGGCGGCGGCCGCGGCCTGGTCGACAGCGCCACCAATCAGATTGCGCCCGGCTCGGGCGTGGCGACCAGCACCACCACCATGGGCCAGCAGACCGGCCTGCAG
>JBAVXH010000353.1:0-3893 GCA_049698215.1 Xanthobacteraceae bacterium
ATATTCAGCATATACACGATATTGGGCAGGCGTTCGTCTCGCTGATCGCCACGACTTGCGTCGTACTTCAGCAGCGCTGCCATTGCCTCCTTGAGAGTTTCGTTCACTCTGTCGCAATGATCCTTCAATACGCGCCACCTCTGTGCCGATGGCTCTTCCAAGTAGAACGACAAAGTCGGTTGAAGCGCCAATCGCTTTCCCTGCTCCAACCTAGCCACGGAGGCTCGAAGTACGCCCAAATTCCTTTCAATCACCTTTGCGCCTTCCGATGGCGACCCCTCACAGTCCCACTTGAGATCTTGAATACGGGACCTCCGGGAGATGTGAGTAGCCACACTCGCGCAGTCGTTCGATATCAAGACGATCGGCGTTTGGGAGTTTTCTACCCTGTGCTCCTGGCGCGAGCCCGACCAAATCCACGCAGCAATACCCAATACGGCTATGGACCATACGAGAAGAAGGAAGAGTCTAAGTAGACGATATGACTCAGCAGGTCGGAGGGTCGGAAAAATCTGCTTCCGAATGAAATCTCGAAAGAGCAGTAACAAGACCCCGAGCGCAATCCCACCAAGGCCCGCTATCTGTCCTAATGTCTTGAGAGTTTCCATTCCATAGCTGTCCTTGTCACGCATGGCACAATGAACAAGTACTGATTGTTTTTCAATTTTTTATAGTTAAGGCAAAGAGCCATAAAGCGCCTAAGCGAAGCGCATTGCGCCAATCCCTCCATTCACCACCGTCCATTGCTTAGGTGGCGCAATGCGTTTCGCTTTGCTCCACTTATTGGGCGCTACGAGCTACCGCGCCCGCTCGCTGCATCGTTGCGCCAGCACGCCGATGGCATGCTTGAGGCCGGCCGTGGACAGCCTCGTGCGGCGCGACGGCTTGTCCAGCGCGGCGACATCCGGCGCTTCGGTGAATTCGATGACCTCACCCGCCGCGGCGTCCTCGAAGAAAGAAATCGGCACGCGGGCGTAGCGGTCCTCCATCTCGATGTAATTGTAGCCGAGGATCGGCTTGCCCTGGGGCGGTGGCAGCACGAAATCGCCGCCCTTGCCGCTGACCGCGATCGAGACCGGCCGGTCGGTCTCGATGAGCTCGCGGCTGTAGGTCACGCGGATATCCTTCGATCGCGTACAGGCAAGCTCGATTTTCGCCGAGCGATGCCGCTTCGCGTCGCTCTCGCCCCTTCGCTCGGTCACGAACTTGACCACCACAAGCGGTCCCGGCGGACCTTCGTCCACAGTCCATTTGCTTTCATGGAATTCGCGTTTGTCGATCCCGAAGCGCGCGATCTCGTCGCGGGAAATGTAGCGTATCCGCTCGTGACTGACCGCAGCGGCTGCGTCCGCCAGACCGCGGTCGATGCCCATGGAGACGGCATATCCGGCGAGCGCCGCGTGGGCCCTCTTCAATGCTTCCCTATCCGTGGACGTGAGCGTTCCGTGCCTCGCGGACTTGATAGCCGCGCCTTCTTCATCCGACACGCGGAGCGCACCGGCGTGAACGCCGATGCGTGCGCCGGCCGTTACCTCACGCACCGTGGCCCCGATCAGCGCAAAGACGCAGGCCGAGGCGCATAGCGTGCGCACGGTGCGCAGCTCGGCCGGCAGATCGCCGCCCGACCGCTTGATCGCGTCACACGCGCTCTCGCGTTCCTTGCCCGGGTCGCAGCCTTGCGGAATGGTACGCGCGACGCTAGCGGTCATCGCGCGATGCCGCATGATCCTGCCGATCTCCGTTGCGGCGTTGGCCGAACCGCCGGGCGAATGGAAATAGACCGGCAGCTTGCGCTTCGTCTGGTCAAGGAATGCGCGGAAGCGCTGTCCCGCCTCGCGGTCGATCTTGCCGTCTGCCGCGATCCACTCATTGCAGCCCGGACCGCACGCATCGTCCTCGCCTTTGGCGATGAAGAAAACGATCGGCGGAAAGTCGGGCTCTTTCAGTGGGCTCGGAGGCTTGCTGGCAGACTCACGCGCCGTTTGCGCGGCGGCGCCACCGGGCATCGCGGCGAGCGCGATGCCGAAAAGCGCAAGCAGTGTTCGTGTCCCAGCCACGTCGATCGGCTCTTTAACGTGACGATGATATCCGATTTTCGCTGGCGTCGCGCATCGTGTAGGGCGCAATAAGCATGCCCCGCGAAGGCGGGGGCGAAGCGCATTGCGCCGCCCCTCCAAGCATCGCCGTCCATTGCTTCGATGGCGCAGTGCGTGGCGCTGCGCTCCACTTATTGCGCCCTACACGCTCACCGATAGACCTCGCGCCGGTGGCCAACGGTCACCACCAGCACCACGAAGCGGTCGTCCTCGATCGCGGCGACGATCCGGTAATCGCCCACGCGATAGCGCCACAGCCCCTTGCGGTCGCCGGTCAGCGCATGACCGAGGCGGCGCGGGTCGTCCGTTCCGGCGATGCGCTCGCGCAGATAGCGCAACACGTGGCCCTCGGCCTCGATGCCGAGCTTGCGCAGGTCGCGGGCGGCGGCGCGATCGAACGCGACCCGCCAGACCGTTGCCATTAGCCTTTGCTGCGGCGCTTGAGGTCGCGCTCCAGGCTTTCCAGCGTCACGCGCGGCCCGCCCCGCGCCAGCCGCCGCCGCGCCAGGTAGAAGTCCTCGATGTCCTCGAGCTGGCGCAGGATCGCCTCGCGCGCGTAATAGCTCTTGCTGCGGCCGGTCTTCTTCGCGAGCGCGTCAAGCCGCTGCTCGATGTCGGGCGGCAAACGAAGCGCCAGCATGGGGAAGCCTCCAGAATGCTATACATGTATAGCACGCGGCGGTTGGGGGCAAGCTCTCCACGGCGCAATGCGTGTAGGGCTAGTAGCACTGCTCCGGCAGCGTCTTGAGCAAGGGCGCGAGGCCCGCGACCGACAGCGCCGCGCGCCGCTTCGCACCGTCCGGAGCGGCGCTCTGCTCCACGAGCTCGATCGTCTCGCCCTTCGCGGCATTCTCGAAATAGGCCGGCGCCGCCAGCGCGCCGCGCACCTCCATCGCAACGCCCTTCGAATTGACCGACGGCTTGCCGAACGGCTTGAGCACAAGCTCGCTTTCCCCCGCCATCAAGGCGACCGAACGCAATTTCGCGAACGGGCCCTGCTCGCGGGCGAGCTGGACGAGAATGCCCTTCGCGGACGCGCAGCTCAGCCGCATCAGCGACATGCGATACTGCTGCGGCTCGTCGACATCGGGGCCGATGACGAACGTGATCACGCCGACACGGCCGGATGTGGGGTTCGCCTCGCGCGTCCAGCCGCTTTGCACGATCTCGCGCTTGTCGATCCCGAAACGGACGATCTCGGCGCGCGTGAGCGCACGGACCTTTTCGAACGGGATCGCGGCCGCGGCATCGACGAGCTCGCGGCCGATGCCCATCTCGGCTGCGTACTGCGCGACGCGCCCGTGCGCCCTGCGAATGTCCGGCACGTCGCCGGTGATCTTCGTTCGGCTCGTCGCAAGGATCCTGCCCTCGCGATTCTTGCGGATCATGGTGCGCGTGATCTGCATGCTGTGGACGCCGAGGCTGGCGCCGGGCGCCACCTCGCGTTCGGCGGCGCCGATGAAGGCGTAGACGCAGGCCGACACGCACACCGCGCGGTTGGTGCGCAATTCCCCGGTCAGCTCGCGGCCCGAGCGCTTGATCGCGTCGCAGGCCTTGTCGCGCAGCGCATCGGGATCGCAGCCCTGCGGGATGGTGCGCCCGATCGCGGCCTTCATCTTGTGCGCCCGCATCAGCCGGCCCAGTTCGAGCGCCGCAGCGACCGAGCCGCCGGGCGAGGAGAAATAGACCGGCAGCGTGCGCTTGCCGGACCTGTTGAGTTTCGCAAGCAGCGCGCGCAGGCGCTGCGGGGCGCCGCCGTCGATGGCGCCGTCCGCCGCGATCCACGCGCTGCACCCC
>JBAVXH010000354.1:0-5904 GCA_049698215.1 Xanthobacteraceae bacterium
CCCCTGGCCGTAGCCGCGCGCCAGGCAGGACGGGATTGCGAGTTCCGTCCGCAGACGCGCCCTCGGGAATCCCGTCCGGGTGCGAACCGGGCGGAAAGGCGAGGAGGCGCCTCCCGGCGCTCCACCGGCCGATCACGGTGTCCCGCGATCCGCCTCCGGAATTGGACGCTCATCTCCGCGCCCGCCTCCGGCCTGCTCTGTCATCAAGGCGCCTCTCGAGTGGCGCCCTGCGGGGGAGCAGGGGTGGTAGGAATATAGAACAAATGGGGAACAGCCGCAAGGACTATTTTCGGGCCAGTGATATGAATGAGTCGGACAACTCAGATGAATCATGAAGGTCACCACAGCCGGCTCAAACGCCGCGACCGGCGCGTCGTGCGGCTCGAAGACTTCACCGAAGACGAGATGGCGCTGATCGCGCGCGCGCAAGCGCGAGGCGAGGACGCGCAGCTTGATGCGGAGCTGAAAGACTGGAAGCCGTGAGTTTTCCGGAGCCGCGGCCCGGGCTGGTCATCCGCTATTCGTGGGAACGCGAGGCGCGCGAAGGCCGTAGCCCGGCTTGAGCAAAGCGAAACCCGGGCTACGCGCACTGGCCTGGCCCCGACCTGCGTCCCGCCGTGAACGGCAATCCATCAAGCGTCGCCTACGCTGCCGCCCGGATTCATGAAGGTGCTGCGTAAACGGCTGCTCACGCGATGGCGCGAGACGCGGCCGAACGTGACGAAGCGGACAGAGTGACCGCGCCGCCGCGCTGATCCCCGGATTCGCTGCGCTTCATCCGGGCTACGCTCGCTTCTCCACATAAACAAGTGCGTCCAACAAGGCGGCACATGTTTCTGCGAGCTGCGGGTCAGAAGTCGTCCTCGAAACAGCTTCAACATGCCAGGGTTGGCGTTCCAGCCAGCGCAATAGGTCCACGTACGAGTGCCCGCGAGTTCGCGGTGATCTTGAGATCGCGCTTGCCGGAAGGCCACTTAGTGCAGCCAGCCGTTCACGCGAACCTGCGTTCACTGAGATTGCCCGATCAGGACGCGCAAGCGCCAACAATCGCGTTGCGATCGCACCGCCGAATCCGTCGATTCGCTCTACTTCCGTTAGGAATCTGCGAGCCGCTTCCGGAAATTCGCCACCCCTTGCGTCGATGACTGGCTGAAGTGACCGGCGGATTCTGCGGCGGACGTCTCGGCTGTGGCGATCGTTGCGTTTGAAAACGGCGTTGGCGCGACCAGCGCCCCCCATCGAACCAAGGAGACCATAGGGTCGCCGGCCTAACAATATATGGCGCTCTTCGGTCGACAGTGTGCTCCAATCCGGCTTCCGCGCGACGGTGCGGCCTAGCAAGATGGTGCTCAGCCAGCTGTCGTTCTCGTTTGTGACGGGAGCCTCAATGCGCAACCGCTTGCTCCAATAGCTATTGGCCTTCGAAATCGCTGCAACGAACGATGACCAATCACTCAACGTCTTCGTCAGCTTGTCGATATCGGCTCGGGCCGGCGCGTCTTCGTCGCGGTTAGCGCTTTTGAAAGCACCAAAAGTGACCGGAGGTTTCCAATCTCGCTCGTAATCGTCGAGCGTCCTTGCGCAATCGTCGGCCGTACCTAGTTCGTTCCACCGACGATTGAACCATTTGCACAACGATCCGTCGTCAGAGAATTCAAAAACAAGCTCCTCGTTTTGGCCGAATCCGCCAGAGGTCAGATTGGCGCTGCCCACCCACGCCGTGCACCGACGATTTTTGTGAAACAGGTAGAGCTTTGGATGAAACCGGCGCTCCGACCTTGGAACTATTCGGAGATCCGCTTCGCTCTGGATGAGTCTCAGCGCGGGAGGGTCAGAAATGTTCCCCCATATTCCCGCGATGACTCTGACAGAACGACCATGGCGCGCGGAGAATTCACATAGGTCGTTCAGCGCGTCACAACTGCATGCCCAGGCAACCGCGACGTCGATCCTGCTTGATTTAGCCAATTGGGTTCTGAAGCGATCAAGGAGATTGTCATGGGTCAACAACATGCGCTCTCTCTACCCAAACGAGTAGGTCGGTCGGTGTTTCAATATCTTGGCTTCTTAAACTCGGCTATTTCTTCCTTCATCTCGAGAGGCATGCAAGCTAGTCAGACTATTTCTTCACCACAAACTCCCTCCGCACCTCCTCCTTGAACCTCAGCCCATGCCCCGGCCGCTCCGGCGCCGTGATGAACCCGTCGGCAATCTGCAGCGGATCGACCCAGAGATCGTCGAGCAGCCCCATGTTCTCGGCCCAGATGCCGTTCGGGATCGAGGCAAGCAGGTGCACGTTGAGCTCCGGGAAGAGATGTGGCGCGATGGTGATGCCCCAGGTGTCCGCAAGCGTCGCGATCTTGCGCAGGTCGGTCATGCCGCCGCGCATCGGGTCGGGCTGCAGGATCGGCAGGCACGGATTGATGAAGAACGGCCGCAGGTCATAGCGCGTGAAGTGCGTCTCGCCGCCGACCACGCGCATGTCGAGCGCGGCAGCGATCCGCTGGTAGCCGGCGAAGTCGTCGGCCGGCACCGGCTCTTCGAGCCAATAGATGTCGTAGTCCTCGAACTTGCGACCCATCGTGATCGCGGTCGCGGCGTCCCAGCCCATGTTGACGTCGATCATGATGTCGATGTCGGGCCCGACCGCCTCGCGCATCGCGCGCACATTCTCCACGTCCTGCGCCAGCGTGTGCACGTGCGCGACCTGCATCTTGATCGCCGTGTAGCCCTGGCGCACGTAGATGAGCGCCTTTTCGATCATCCCGTCACGGCCCGCGCCGCGGAAGCAGCCCGAGCCGTAGATCGGGATCTTCGAGCGGTAGTGGCCCCAGAGCCGGTGCAGCGGAAGGTTCGCGCGCTTGCCGACCGCGTCCCACAGGGCAATGTCCAAAGCGGACATTGCCATCGCGGCGATGCCGCCGCGGCCGTAGGTCATGGTGAAATTCCACAGGTCGCGCCAGATCGCCTCGACGGCGGTCGCGTCCTTGCCGATGACGCGCGGGATCACGCATTCGTGCAGGAATTCCGCAATCGTCTTCAGCCCGGGGCGGAAGTGAAACAGGTAGCCCATGCCGGTGACGCCGCCGGCGGTCTCGACATCGACGATGAGGACGCCGCGGTCGGGCCCGAGCGCGTGCCCCTTGATCCACTCCGGGTTGGCCCAGGGCATGCGCAGGATGGTCACGCGCACGTCGCGGATGGTCATGTCGGTGGAGTCGGACACGGGCGTTTCCTGTTGTTGATAGGGGAGGGCAGGAGAGGGCGATGACTATAGCGCACCCACACGCTCCGTCATGCCCGGCCTTGTGCCGGGCATCCACGTCTTCCTGCTGAACGCCACGAAGCAAGTCGTGGATGGCCGGGACAAGCCCGGCCATGACGGAGTGAGAGGTTAACCCTGCCGCCGAACGGCCTTGACTTCCTTCCAGTCCTGTCAGATATTTCTGCTATGACAGAAATTACCGACAACAGGAAACCGCTGCCGCTCGCGATCGAACGTTTCGTGCTGCACTGGGGCGAGATGGGCGGGAACTGGGGCGTCAACCGCTCGGTGAGCCAGATCCACGCGCTCCTCTTCCTCTCCGAGAAGCCAATGACCGCGGAAGACATCGCGGACGCGCTCGGGATCGCGCGCTCCAACGTCTCGAATTCGATCAAGGAGCTGCTCGGCTGGAACCTGATCCGCCGCGTGCCGCTGCGCGGAGATAGGCGCGATCACTTCGAGGCCGAGACCGACATCTGGGAAGTCTTCCTGCGCATCGCGGCGGGCCGCAAGGAGCGCGAGATCAATCCGGCGATTGCGGTGCTGAAAACCTGCAGCGCGGAGGCCGAGCGCGACGCGGGCGTGAGCCCGACCGCGCGTGCTCGCCTGAAAGAGATGCTCGGCTTTATCGAGATGATGGAGCGCTTCTACACGCAGATGCTCTCGGTGCCGAAGCCGCAGATCGCGACCGCGCTCCGCCTCGGCGCCAAGGTGCTCAATTTCCTTCCCGGTGGGAGGAAGAAACAGGCGTAAGCCATGAAGCATTCTCCGCTCGTCCCCGCGAAAGCGGGGACCCAGAGCCACAAGGAAGAACTGGATTCCCGCTTTCGCGGGAATGAGCGGAGATCGGTCGATCGGATCGAGCACGAACTCGGCGATCTGCGCTTCCGCGCCCTTCTCTCCGAAGCCGATTGGCTCGCGCTCCCGCACACCATCCGCCGGCGTTTCACCAAGCGCCTCTCCGGCGGAAATATCACGGTCTATGTCGGCGAGGTGATCGAGACGCAGATGAGTCTCGCGGGCTTTCTGCTCGCGCAGGCGGCGCGGCTGATCGGCGGACCGCTGCCGGTTTCGCGCGACGCGCATGTGCCGAGCGTCGTGACCGTCACCGAGGATGCGGCCACCAACGGCCAGCACTGGACGCGGCTCTATGCGCGCCGGCGCGGATTTCCGCAGGTCGTGCATTCGTCCAAGCGCTTCGCCGGCCCGACCGGCCTCGAGGAATATGTCGGCTGCGGCGTCGGCATGGCGCTGACGATCAGCGTTGAGGATTACGCGCTAGTCTTCCGCGCCGCGCACTATTTCCTGCAGGTCGGCCGTCTCCGCCTGCGGCTGCCCGCGTGGCTTACGCCCGGGCGCTTGAGCGTCACGCACGCCGAGCTCGGCGACGGGCGCTTTCTCTTCCGACTCGACATCACACACCCGCGGCTCGGCCGGCTGATTTGCCAGACCGCCGCCTTCAAGGAGGCGCATCCATGACCACGCTGCTCTGGACCCTGATTGCCATCCAGATCGCGATGGCGGCATTCGACACGATCTACCACCACGAACTGACCGAGCGGCTCGCCTGGCGCCCCTCGCAGCGGCATGAGCTGAAACTGCATGCGGCGCGTAGCCTGATCTACGCGGTGATGTTCTGCGTGCTGGGATTCTTCGAGGTGCACGGCGCGCTGGCGATGCTGTTGATGGCGGCGCTGGTGATCGAGGTGTTCATCACACTCGCGGACTTCATCGAGGAGGACATGAGCCGCAAGCTGCCGGCGAGCGAGCGCGTCAATCATACGCTGCTGGCGATCAACTACGGCGCCATCCTGGTGCTGGCGGCGCCGGTGCTCATCGGCTGGGCTGGCGAGCGAACCGCGATCCGGCTCGTGTCGCACGGATACTGGAGCGTGCTGATGGCCTTCGCGGCGTTCGGCGCGGTCATCTTCGGCCTGCGCGATCTCCTGGCCGCGTTCCGGCCCGAGCCCGCCACAATGCCGTCCGAGGAGCTGGTGAAAGCGCTGCCTGCTCGGCAGACCGTGCTCGTTACCGGCGCCACCGGTTTCATCGGCCGTCGCCTGGTGCAGGCGCTGGTGACGGGTGGCCACCAGGTGATTGTGCTGGCGCGCGATCCCGCGCGGGCCGCATCGCTCGCGCCGCCGTTCCGGCTGATCACCGGCCTGTCGCAGCTTGCCGACGACACGCACATCGACGCCATTGTGAATCTGGCGGGCGAGCCGATCGCGAATGGGCTGTGGACCGTCGCAAAACGCCACAAGATTCTCGCCTCGCGCCTGCGCATGACCGGCAACGTGGTGCGGCTGATCCGGCGGCTGGCGGTGAAGCCCGCCGTGCTGGTGAACGCCTCGGCGATCGGCTTCTACGGTGCGCACGAGGACGAAATCATCACCGAGGCAAATGACGGCCGCCCGGGCTTTGGCCACAGCGTCTGCGGCGACTGGGAGCGTGCGGCGGTGCAGGCCGAGCGCTTCGGCGTGCGCGTGGTGCGGCTGCGCATCGGTCTCGTGCTCGGCACCGAGGGCGGCATGCTCGGCAACCTGCTGGTGCCGTTCGAGTACGGCCTCGGCGGCCCGATCGGCTCGGGCCGGCAGTGGATGTCGTGGATTGCGCTTGACGACATGGTGCGGCTGATCGCG
>JBAVXH010000355.1:0-7173 GCA_049698215.1 Xanthobacteraceae bacterium
GGCGCGAACCGCCAGCCGCTCCGCCGCCCTTCTGCCCGCCGGGCGCGCTGCCGCCCGAGCCAGAGCCTGAGCCGCTCTGGTTGGTGATGACGGGGTCGGACTTCTTCTCGGTGTTGAGGTCGGCTGTCATCGTCTGCGTGATGTTCGTCTGCGGCGAGATCTGCACGATGCTCGTGTTGTCGACGAGATGATCCGGCTGATGCGGCTGTTGCGGGTTCACCGGCGTGCCGTTCGGATTGAACAGGGTGCCGCCGCAATACTGGCCGCCGTTCTCGCAGGTGCCGGCGGGAAGACCGGGAAGCCCTGCCGTCGGGTAGCTCTTGCCGACTTGCCCGCCGACCGTGCTGCCCGACCCGCCGCTCGCGGTGCCGGTGCCGATCGAATCTGCCGTGTTCGTCCCGATGATCTGCGAGCCGTCCGGGAAGCGCAGCGCGCCATTGGCCCCGATCAGCATGCCGACGATGCTGTTCGGCCCGGACGAGGCATTGCCGGTGGAGGTCGAGGGGTCGACCAGCCCGAAGTTCAGGCCGACGAGACCGCCCGCGATGTTGTTCGCGCCTGAGCCGGTCACGGTCGAGGACGAGGTCGAGTCCTTGATGAGCGCGAGGTTGACGCCGACGAGACCGCCGAGGAAGCTGTCCGAGGTTCCGCTCACCGGCCCCGACGAGGTCACGTTGATGAGATTGCCGGTGTTGGCGCCGGCAAATCCGGCGACGGCGCTGTTTGGCCCGCTGCTGCTGACTGAGCCACTCGCGGTGGAACCGCTGATGCTGCCGAAATTTCCCGCGGCGAATCCGCCGAGCACGCTGTTGTTCCCGCCGCTCACATTGCCGGTAGCGGTGGAATTCGTGATCTGGCCTTCGTTTCCGCTGATGAACCCGCCTGCCGTCCCGGCGTTGCCGACCGTGACGGTCCCGAACGCGAAGCTGTTCGAAATCGTGCCGTTGTTGTTGCCGGCGAAACCGCCCGCACCGGAATTCGCCGTGACGTTCCCGAACGCCTGGCTGACAGAGATGACCGCAGCCCCCTGATTTTGTCCGACGAAGCCGCCGACGTTACCGTCGTCGCCGGGTGCCGTGCTTTGCACGGTCCCGGTCGCCGCAGAACCGGTGATCGTGCCCACGTGACCGGTCTGTTGGTTCACGCCGTTCATGCCGGCGAACCCGCCGGTTCCGAATCCGCCGCCACTGACGGCGCCGACCGCGACTGAACCGCTGATATCGCCGAGGTTTCCACCGACAAATCCGCCGGTGAAGTTGTTTCCGCCGGTCACGTTTCCGGCTGCCCCGGATCCCGAGATCGTTCCGTTGTTGAAGCCGACAAATCCGCCGACGCTGTTTGGTCCGCCGGCGCTCACATTGCCGCCCGCCACGCCGCCGCTGATCACGCCGGCGGCATCGTTCAGCCCGACAAAGCCGCCGAATTGGCCGGACTGGAACATTGCGGTCGCCGTCGCGCCCGTGACATTGCCGGTCGCGACATTGATGCCGCTGATCGTTCCGAAATTGAACCCGACGAATCCGCCGGCACCGCTGCCGGCCGCGTTCGTATTGGTCACGTTACCGGCCGCGCCGGAGCCGGTAATCGTGGCGCCGGGGTCGTTGCGCCCGGCCAGACCGCCGATGAATGAGTTCGCTCCGCCACTGACATCGCCGGTCGCGAACGAGGTGGCGATGGTGCCCGGATTGCTGCCGACCAGTCCGCCGGCGCTGTTGCCCGACGATCCGCTCGTCGCACTGCCGACGCTGACGGTCACGTTGGCGTTCGACAGTGTGATCGTGCCCATGCTGGAGCTTGGACCGAAGATACCGTTCTGGCCGATGAGCCCGCCCGCGACGACACCGTTTTGCGCGGTGCCGTGCGACACCGTGCCGTCGACCGTCACATTGCTGACCGTTCCACCGTTCGACCCGGCGAGAATGCCGATGAACTGGCCCGGGCCGGTGACGTTCGGGTTCGCGGTGACATTCGCGTTGGTGATGGTGAGGTTGCTCACATTGCCGGTCGCGCCGATGGTGCCGAACATGCCGACGCTGATGCCGAAGGCGCTTGGCGTCGTGGGCGCGATGGTCAGGTTGCTGATGGTGTGGTTCTGGCCGTCGAACTTGCCCGTGAACGGAAGGCCGGCCGCGCCGATCGGCGCAAAATTCGGAATCGAGCCCGCGTTGATGTCCTTGGCGAGCGCGTAGTTGCCCGCAAGGTTCACGCCCATATTCTGCAGCTTGGTTTCCGTGTTCACCAGCATGTACTGCGTGAGCTGGCTCGGGGTGGCGAGACCGATATGACCGTTGCCGCTGGTGAAATTGTCCTGCGTGCCGAAGACAGTGGGATTGTAATAGATGGTCACGGTCCCGGTGCTGCCGGTCCAATTGATGCGTTGGGATGTCGTCCCGGCCGGCATGACAATCGTGCCCGACCCCGTTCCGGTGCTATCGGCATGCATTACGAGCTTGCCAGCTCCGGTGTTGACGATGGTGCCACTGAACGGGCCAGCATCATTAATCTGAATATTGTGAAACGCGAGCAACGTCAGCGTCGCGGACGTATTCCAGGAAATCTGCGAGCTGACGATGATGTCGCCGGTGCCAGGGCCGCTGGTTCCGGTCTGCTGCAAAACGTCTGTGCCGCTATTCAGGCTCGCGTTAATCGTAGCGGCCTCAGTCGAACCAATGTTGAGGTTGGCGGGATCGAGCAGCCATAGGCCGCCCTTTCCGGCACTGATCGTTCCGCCAACGCTGGTCGAATGTCCCGACGTCTCAACAAATCCACCGTTGCCGATGTCCTTGGCACCGAGCGCCAGGATTGTGCCGGTGAATGTCAGACGATCGTTCGCCCACAGAATGACCTTGCCGCCGTCGCCCTTGTCCTTCGCCGAGGCGTCGATCTTGGTCGCGGCATCGACGCTCACCGTCGTGGCGGTCGGGATCGCGTTCGCCTCAAGCTTGGCGCTCTGGTTCGAGACCAGCGACGTATCGGGCTTGCCGCCGCCCCAGTCGCCGCCGATCATCACCTTGCCGCCGCCTTCGCGGCCCGAGGCGTTGATGGTCGCGCCCGCGACTTCGATATGCTCGCCCGTGATGGTGATCGTGCCGCCCTTGGTGCCGGCCTTCTTGCCCGCAGCCGAGAGCGTGCCCGAGACCTTCACCTTCTGCGGCGGCAAGGAGCTTGCGAGGGTGGCCGCCTGACCGCGGCCCCCTCCCGCATAGGTGGCGGTCGCGGCACCGAGCACGATCTGCCCGTTCTTCACGCCGACCGAATTCGCCTCGATCACGCCCGAGGTGTTGATGACGGAATCGACCACGTGGCGCGCGGCGGCCGCGGTCAGCTCGACGCGTCCGCCATTCGCTTTCAGCTTGCCCTCGTTGGTGACGAGCGACTTGAGCGTCTGCCCGGTCGCGACGTCCTTCACATGGCTAGCGATCTCATCGCCGACGCCGAGCTGCACCAGTCTGTCGCCGTAGAAGTCGAGGCTGAACGTGTTGCCCGAGGCGAGCGTCACGGTGCCGAGATGCGCCGTGATCGTGCCGGAGTTGCGCACGCCGGGCGCGACCAGCGCGGCAAAGCCGCCGTTCGTCGCCGTGATGGTGCCCATGTTGACGATCGAGGCGTCGGGCCGGCCGGGGATCTGGAAGTTGAAGCGCCCGGCCATGAAGTCTTCGTTGCGGATGTCGCTGGTGGTGGCGAGGAATCCCGCCGTGTTGATCACCGCGCCGGCGCCGAAGATGATGCCGTCCTTGTTGACGACGAACACCTTGCCGTTGGCATTGAGGCTGCCGAGGATCTCGCTCGGGCCCATGCCGCCGACCACGCGGTTGAGCGCGATCGAGTTCGCGTTCGGCTGGACGAAGGTCGTCTTCTCGCCGACGCCGATGTTGAACATGTGCCAGTTGATGATGGCCTTGTCGCTGAACTGATTGATCGTGACGTTGGCGGTGCCTGGGTTGTTGATCTGTGCCGAGCCGCCGACCACGACGCCGCCGACCGGGCCTGCGAACGCGGGCGCGATCGGCATCAGCGCCGTCGCGGTGAGCAGGAGATAACGCCACCGGAACAGTCTCCGCTCATTCCCGCGGAAGCGGGAATCCAGCTTTTTGCAAAGCACTGGGTCCCCGCTTTCGCGGGGACGAGCGGACGTTAGGTTGCGGTTCGATCTCATCAGATCTCTCGCCTCTAATATCGCGCGCCGAGGATCACGAACGCACGCAGCTCGTCGCGGCGCGGGCCGTCGACGGGCTTGGCGATCGAGAGGTCCGCGCTATAGGTGCCGAGCCACTCGGCGCGCGCGCCGACGCCGACCGAGCTGGCAGCCTGGTGCTTCGGCGTGCCGGCGGCCGGATCGATGTTGTAGGTCTCGCCGTGATCCGCGTAGGCGTAGAGCTGCGCGCGCGTGAGTTCCTTGATCGTGTTCGGAATGTCGTAGCGGGCCTCGCCGAGCGCCATCCAGCAGCTGTCGCCGAGGAACTGGGAAGGGTCGTAGGCGCGGCCGAAGAAGCGCCCGCCGTAGGAGCACTGCTCGGAGACGAGCAGCGGCGTGAACGCGTACTGGCCGTAAGCCGCGAAAAACGCCGAGATATTCGCAAACAGCGGCTGCGTGCGCGCGTAGAGGCCTTCGATCTTGGTGAAATTGGTCTGCCCGGCATTCGTGGAGGCGGTCGGGAGCGGCTGCAGCAGCGCATTCGGGTCTGCGTTCGGCGTGGCGCCGAGAATGTGCAGGCCCTGGCTGAGCGTGAGGTTGGCCTGGTTGATGCCGAGGAGGCCGTCGGCCCAGTCGGCATCGGCCTTCAGGCGAAAGCCGCGGATGCGATCGAGGGTGAAGGGGGAGCCAAACTGGAAGGATTCGTCATTGGTAAGGAATCCCAGCGCCGTCACGTAAAGGTTTTTCTCGCGCGTACGGATCACCGGATAGGTGAGACCGGCTTCGACGATGGCCGAGCGCGTCTTGTATTCGAGCGCGCGCAACAGGTCGGTGCCGGGGCGGCCGAAGCCGTAGCTCGCGTTGACGAAGCCATAGAGGCCTTCGCTGTTGAGCACCTGCCGGTAGCTGGCGGCGAGATACTGCAGCTCCTGAAGCTGGAACGTTCCCGCATAGGTGACGGTGAACGCCTCGTGCGCCCCGATGATGTTGTTCACGGTCGCCGAGCCGAGATACTGCCAGGGCCCGCGCGCTTCGGTGCCGCGGTTGTCGATGCGGGCGAGCGCATCGATGCGCTTCTCGGCGACCTCCACGATCAGCGTCGAGGCATTGGGATGCGTCGGCGAGGGCTTGAGCGTGGTGGCGAACTTCAGGCCCGGCAGGTCGTTCGCCAGCAGCAGATAACGCTCGAGCGTGCGGATGTTGGACGGCCGGTCGGCGATGATGCGCGCCGTGTAGTCGTCGAAGAAGTTGCGGTAGCGCGAAAGCTTTTCCACCGGCCAGATGACGTTGTCGATGTAGCCCTCGACCACCTGGAGGCGCACCACGGCGCCGTGGCGGCCGAAGTTCTGCGGCGGCACGATCGCGCGCGACAGCACGTAGCCCGCCGCGCCGTACTTCGCCGTGATGCGGCGGGCGAGCTCGTAGACGGCGGCGAGCGGGACTTCGCGGCCGACGAGGTCGGCATAGAGCGGCGCGAAGTCGGCTTCGCCGTAGACGGTCGCGCCGGTGATGACGATCCGGCTGACGGTGAGCATGATGCTCTCAGCACCGGGAGGTGCGACCGTGGAGGGGAGGGAGATTGTTCCGCCGATCGGCTGGGCCTGCGGGCCCGGCTGCGGCGGCGCCACTTGCCTGCGCTCCGTGCCGGGCAGCGCGCCGGATGGAATCGGCTGCGCGGCCGCGACGACCGGCACGAGAGCAAGCGTCAGCGCCGCCAATAGGCGGCAGATGCCCGGGGCCATGCCCACAAGCTCCCCCACTCGAACCCCATTCCACCGGGACGCCGCGAGACTTGCATGCGCGAGGGGGGATTGGAATAGAACGCAAGCCCTTGCGTCAGTTTCCGAATCGCTGAGGATTCAGGGCAACGGTTGTTCCATTTCTGCACGGAATCCGGATGCTTAGGGCCTCTGGTATGCCAGGCGGGGCCGGATGGCGGCCGATCCTGGTCCCTTTTCGACCCCTACCGGTCCCTTTGAACTTGAGCGTGGTCCCGTTCGCGCTTTGTACGGAACAGAAACAGTGTGAGACTCTTGCCACTCTGACGGGGGACGAAAGGCGGCCCCATGGCACGCTCTCTCGAAAATCCGGACCGGAACTTCTCTGCTGACGGTGACGCGGAAGACAGCTTCGCGAGTCTCAGGTCCATGCTGGCCAACAGCGAACCGGCCCTGCCGTTTAGCGAGGCAGCCAAGGCTCGCATCGGCAAAGTCATCAGCGACGCTGTTCTGCCATCGCGCGTTCGCGCTCCGGTGCGCCGGTTGGGCGTCAAGCACGCGGGGGCGGCGTAGTTGGTCGCTTCCACCCGCCTGTTTCAATGTTTGGGATTTCCCCGGTAGCTCAGCGGCGGAGCAGGCGGCTGTAACCGCCCGGTCGGTGGTTCGAACCATCCTGGGGGGCCAATATACCCCGCCCTTTCGATTGAACCGCTTGCACGCCTCCGACTAGGGCGGCGGCGCTATGACGATAACGTAGAATGCTATGGCGGCGAAAACGACAACGGACAAGACAGCGAACGTCATTCCGCCGATGAAGACCCAGTCCGTGTCCCGGCGCGCCATCGTTCTCCCACTGGAAGTGTTCTTTTGTGGGAGAACGGCACGAACCTTTGTTTTGTTCGCTAGGCACAAAGTAGGGGACTACCGACTGCCGGACTGCCTACTTGAACTTGATCTTGACCACCTGGGACGCGCCGCCCGCCCGGGCGCTCAAACGTGCGCAAGTCATGATTCGGTTCGGGCGCTGGCTCGATGTGGGCCAGCGCGGTCAGGCGCACCGATCACGCGCTGGCGAATGTCCTGCACGAAGTCGTCCGTGTTCTCGGTCGAGCGCTTGCCGGTGAGATTGTCATTGGAGTTCGCTGACGAGACTGCGGCGGATAGCGGCAAGGGCCTGTAAGGACGAGGCCGCCAACTAAGGCCTGTTGAGATTCAGGATTCCATCCGAGGCGTGCTCGTGATTCAAGCTTTGGATGGAACGATTCGTACTGACGGACGCCCAATGGGCGAAGATGGAGCCGCATTGCCTGGGTAAGCCGA